>DATNOD010000113.1:0-37640 GCA_035601515.1 Candidatus Eiseniibacteriota bacterium
GTTTCGCGCCAAGGCTCCCGAGTCGGTGATCGCGGAGATGGAAGCGAGAGCTGAGGAGCTCAGGGCCGCAATCGACCGATTGGAATAGATTCGCGGGGGGGACAGATGTCCCCCGCCGCGGACCCTCCCCTCTCCTCGGCCACGCTTGGTGGCGTTTGGAAGGTGGCGCGCGGGGCGACGGCCGGAGTAAATCCGGCCTGAGGCTCCAATCGGCTTCAGCTTAATTTCGCGGCGGGGACAGATGTCCGCCTCGCCGTCGCCGGAGGACGGCACTCCACCCGCCAGCTTTACCCTTAGCGAGCGCATGCCGTCAATCGCCCTCATTGCGCCCGTCGCCATAACCCTCGCCACCGCAGGCGCCGTCGCGATCTGCGGAGTGGCGGGCTGGAAGATCGACCGCATCGTCCTCGCCGCGGGGACGTGGCTTGCGATCGTTGCGCTGATCGCCCTGTGGGCGCCGCTTCGATCGACGCAAGAGCTCGCCCTGGGCCAGCTTGGTTTCGGGACGCCATCGGAGCTGCGGCTCGACGCGGTCGACTTCACCTTTGGCCTCATGGTCCTGGTTCCGGCCGCAATCCTCCTGACGCTGCAGCCGCGCCCGTGGGCGGAGGGAACCGTCGCCGCGCTCGGCGTTGCCGCTGCCGTTGTGGCGGTGGAGTCGGGAGGAGTGATCTTGACCGCAATGGCGGGTGGCGCGGCCGCGACCCTTGCCATCGTCCAGCTCGACGTCGAGGATCCTCGCGCCGGACGTCCGCCATGGGGAGTGCTTCTAGCCGCCTGGCTCGCCCTGGCCTGGGTCGGAGCAATTCTCCAGGTTCGGAGCGGCACCGCCATCTACGGCGCGGTCCCCATCTCGGCGCTGACCGTGCCTGTATTTGCGTTGCTGGCCGTGTCGGCGCTCATTGCCTCGGGGCTTTACCCGTGGCGCGGCTGGGCTTCGCAGCTTTGGGGACGACCGGCCCTGCGTTCCGCCGGGATGGCCGTCGCGACCCTGTACCCGCTCGGCTTTTATCTCCTGGTCCGTGCGTACGAAATCGGCGACGGCCGGTATCCCCAGTTCTGGATGCAGGTCGCCCTGGCCGGTATCGGTGTGTTGGTGGCGTTCGGGGCCGCCGTGCGCGCCCAGGGCGCAAGCACGCGTCGCGCGTACCTGGGAGAAGTCATGCCGGGCCTGGGGGGATTTGCCTTGATCGGGATCAGCGTCGGCACCCCGCTTGGACTTGTTGCCGGCATCGCTACGCTGGCGGTGGCCGCGATTCTGGCCGCATGCCTACCGCTGCTGCCGGATCGTGGCGGCGCGGCGTCGCTGGTTGTGATTGCGGCGGCCGCGGGCCTGCCGCCGGGGCTTGCCTTTGGCGTGCGCGTGCTGGGGTTGGAAGCCACCTTCGAAGCGGGCAACCCGATGGGCCTGATCGGCATCGCCGCAGCCGCCACGTGGATCCTCTCCATCATCGCCGCGGCTCGCGCCGTGGGGCTGCCGGCCGGTCGCGGGCACCCGGCGAGCGAGACCGAGCCGCGTGTTGCGATGGGCCTGGCGCTGGCGATCGTTGTCGCCGGCCCGGCGCTCGGCCTGGTCCTCGCGGTTTTGGCGACTCCGGCACAGGCTGCTGTGATGCCGGCTCCCGCGGGTGTCAGCCTTGGGGGCTTGACTTCGGTGGTGACGGTCTCGACAGTGCTGCCAGCGGTCGCATTGTTCACGCCGGTGTTGCTCCTCGCTGTCTTCGCGTACTACTACGGTGGCCCGATGAATGTGCGAGCACAGGCCCGCGCCGCCTTTCTAGTTCTGCCAGGCACGGACCGACTCGCTCGACTGCGCGAAGAGCTGCGCCGAGCCACGGTCCCCGCTCAATACCGCTCGCTGGTCGACCTGCGAGCGCTCGAAGCGGCCGCAACCGGAGGCGGTCCGCTGCTGTGGCTGGCTGCGCTCGTCGCCCTCGCATTCGCGGTCACGCGCTGATCGCGGATTCCTTTGTGACCGCCGTCGCCGCCTTCGCCGCGTGGCTGGGCGCGGCGATGATCGTGCTGTCCGACGGCCGCCGCGGCCTGGCCGCCGGCCTCGGTTTGGTAGCGGTTGGATTCACGGCGATCGCATGGGCCGACGGGGCATGGGTGGGAGGTGCATTCCTGATCATCGGCGGCGCCGTAGCCGTCATCGCGCTGTTGCGGACCGGACCGCAGGACTGGGGGATCATGCCGGCCGGCTCCACTCCCCGGCTGATACTGGCGGTCGCCGGCGGGATCCTCTCCCTCTGGATGGCGGCGTCGGTGACGACCGGTCCGGGGGCGTCATTGCGATTCGCCAGCCTCGCCGTCCTGGCATTGATGGCTGGGCGCTTGCTGCAGAGCAAGACCGCGGTACCGGCGCTCACCGGCGCCGCTGGACTTGCAATTGCTCTCGCAGGCGCGTCAGAGCTTGGGCCGAATGACCCTGGGTTTGCGCCGTACTTGATTGCAGCCGCGATCACTGCGGGTGCTTTGCTGCTTCCGGCGGCGAGGTCTCATGGAGCCTGAGCTCGCGATTGCTCTTCCCGCGGTGGGCGCGGTCCTCACCGCCATCCTCCATCCACGTCCGAGGGCCGCGCTCGTGGCCGGGGCTCTATTGGGAGCGGCTGGGATCGGCGCGGTGTTTCTGGTCGCGCCCGGCCTGACATCCAATCTGCTCGGCGTGAGCCTGGCCATTTCAGCGATGAGCCGAGCGCTGTTGTTGGTAGCCGCCGCGTCGCTCGCGCTCATCGTTGCGTTCCCACCGCCGCGCGGAGACCGGGCGCTGCTCTTGGCGTGGGGGCTGGCAGGCATCGCGAGCATGGCCGCCATCGCGGCGGCGCCGAGCCTGGACCTCGTCATCCTGGTGGCGCTGGCGATCGCCCTCCTTCACGCCGCACTCGGCGGGCGGCGTCCGCTGGCAGCTCGTTTGCGCGCCCCTGCGCTGGCTGTCGCGCTGCTCGGGGCTGGGCTCGTTTTTGCCCGGCTCGACGGGTCGCCGATACTGGCCAGGTTCGCCGCCATCGGGCTCGTCGCCGGTCTCGCCGCCGCCCTTGGCACGCTCCCTTACATCCACGAGTTCGATCCCGAAGAGTTGACCGCAACGTCACCCATCGCATGGATTGCGTTTCTCGGCCCAATCCTCGCCCTAGCAGTGATCACCCGAACGCGCGAGCTCATCCCGACCGCGGGCGCGGTTTTCGCCGCGATTCTCATCGGCCTTGGGCTGCTCAACGTCCTGTGGGGAGGCCTCGCGTCGTGGTTGACGGAAAAAGGCATGTCCGCCTGGCACTACTCGTTCATGGCCGACTGGGGCCTCGTGCTGTGTGCGTTCGGAATCCTGGTGGCGGATGGTCAGGCGGCCGCTGTCCTCCTTCTCTTCGGTATCGTCCTCAGCCGCCTGCCCCTTTATTTGTGGTCGCGCCAGTCGCTGCGAGAAAGCATTCAGACCGACAGGCCGATCAATCTCCTCGCCGCAGCGATGCTGGCCGGGGCTGCACCATTTGCCGGATTCGCCGCGCGACTGTTTCTGCTCCGTGGTGCGACACAGCTCTTCTGGCCGCTTGCCCTTGTGATCGGCATCGGCCTGCTGCTCTGGCTGCCGCCGTCGCTCCGACTTGGTCGCAGCCTCGGGACGCCGCGCGGCCGGCTGGCGTTGGGGGTGGCCATCGCTCTCTCGCTCAGCGTGGCGATCGGACTCTACCCACAGCCCATCCTCTCCTTGGCCGGGCTGTGAAAACCCCACGAACTCGGAGGCTGCGCCGTGAGTTCGCGGGGACCCTGTAAATGATTCAGGTACTGGGGCAGCTCGCCACCCACACAGTCGCGCTGCTTCTGTATCCCGGCCTGGTCATGACCGTCCTGTTCGGCACCGCGGCCGAGAGCTTGTGGGTGCGCGTGTGCGAAGGGCGATGGGTGAGGCCTGACTTTACCTGGCGCCGCCCGTCGCCTGTGCTCACCACCGTCGCTCTGTCGGCGATGCTCGCGGCTGTGCAGATGTCGGCAGCGTTCAACCTCGTGCCGTCTGACGAGCGCAACCTCGTCATCGCCGCCATCGCTCTTGGGCTGACGGTCTGGGTCGAGCTCGCGCTCGGCACCGAGATGTTCGCCGAACCTGGCCTGCTCCTCGTCGTGCAGGTCTGCTGGCTTGTCGCGGTGCTCGGACCGGCGGTCGAACCGCAGAGCCTTCGCCCGCAGGTGCTCGGCGCGGTGCTGGTGCCGTCGCTGCTCCCGCTGAAGGTCGCCAGCGGGATCCTTTATTTGTTGTGCCTGCCCGCCCTGCTCAAGCTGTGGCCGATTCCGGCGCCGGGTGAACGGCGCGCCAGCCGCCGTCTCGATGCGATGCGCGTGCTCTGTTGGTGGCCCTATTGCGGGTTGTTTGCCACCCTGTTCTTTCCGCCGCCGCCTGACGATCTGCTCGGTCTGGCGCGCTTCTTGGGCGTGAGCCTGACCGTCGCCGGGCTTTGCGTGCTCGCCGGAGTTTACATGCGACGGCGCGGCCTGGATGTGGCGCGCGACGTCTATCGCAGGGCGGTCGCGCCCTTCGCCGGCCTGGTCCTCGTGCTGGTGGCGGTCACATCCCTGCTTGTCCACTAACACACTAGGTATGGGATAGACATGTAGAAAGCACCCCTACGGGGTGTATGATCCGCACCGTCCCGCGCTTTGGCAATTGATCTCTCCACGTCCCTGCAATGAGCTTGCTGACCGCCGTGTTGGGGCTCTGGTCGGCCGATGTCGGCATCGACCTCGGGACCGCCAACACGCTGATTCATGTGCGCGGGCGCGGAATCGTCCTCAATGAGCCATCGGTCGTCGCGGTCAGCAAGCGCACTGGCCAGGTCCTGAGCGTCGGCACCGAGGCACGCAGAATGCTCGGCCGGACGCCGGCGGATATCGTCGCGATGCGTCCGCTGCGCGACGGCGTGATCGCCGACTTCGAGCACACCGAGCAGATGATCCGGCACTTCATCGCGCGCGCCCACAACCGCGCCTGGCACATCAGCCACCCTCGGGTCGTCATCGGGATTCCGTCGGGCGTCACCGAGGTGGAGAAGCGGGCGGTCACCGATGTCGCCACCATGGCCGGCGCGCGCGAGGCGCACCTGATCGAAGAGCCGATGGCCGCTGCCATCGGGGCCGGACTTCGGGTCCAATCAGCGGGCGGCTCGATGGTCGTCGACATCGGTGGAGGCACCACCGAGGTTGCGGTCATCTCGCTGGGCGGCGTCGTGGCGGCCACGTCGGCGCGCGTCGGCGGCGATGAGATGGACGACGCGATCGTCCAGTACGTCCGCCGGAACATGGGCCTCCTGATCGGCGAGCGCACCGCCGAGGACATCAAGATCGCCATGGGCTCGGCGTTTCCGATGGCTGATGAGACCTCATTCGTCGTCCGCGGCCGCGATCTGATCACGGGCCTTCCGAAAACGGTCGAGATGACCACCGCACACGTGCGCGAAGCGTTGAGCGGTGTGCTCGTCGACATTGTGCGCGCGGTGCGCTCGACCCTCGACGCGACACCTTCCGAGCTGCTCGAAGACATCATCGAGCGCGGCATGGTCGTCTGCGGCGGAGGGGCTCTGCTCGCGGGACTGGACAAGCTCCTCGCCCACGAAACCCTCATGCCTGTGCGCATCGCGGAGGACCCGCTCACTTGCGTCGTCCGCGGAACTGGAATCGTCCTCGAGGAGCTCGACACGTTGAACCGCGTGCTCCTGCGCACACGGCGCGCGCGAGCCCTGCGTTCCTAGGCCGAATCACATGCACGGAAGCACCCGCTCGCGTTCGACGGGTCGCTTTCTAGCCCTCGCGGCATCGATGCTGGTTCTGGCGGTGCTGTCACAACAGTCGTGGGCCGCCGGCGCGCGCGGCGCAGCGAAGAGCGTGATGGCGCCGCTCGAGGGGCAGATGACGTCACTCGCCTCGACCGCCGGGCGCGCCACCGCGATGTTCGGAGACATTGCCAGCCTGCGGGCTGAGAACCAGCGGCTGACCGCGGAAAACCAGTCCTTGAGGCGCCGGCTCGCAGAGCTCGATGCCGCCGCATACGACGACAAGGAGCTTCGCAAAGCGCTCGAATTCCAGAGATCCTTTGGTCACCGGACGGTGGTCGCGGCAGTGGTCGGGCGCGGACCCGACGCCTTCAGCCGCACGCTTCAGATCGACCGCGGAACCGACGACGGGGTGCAGGCCGGCATGATCGTCGTCAACGGCGCGGGCCTGGTCGGACGCGTGCGCGAAGCCGGACCGCACGGGGCGATCGTCCAGACGCTTGCCGACCCCCAGAGCCGGGCCAATGTTTACCTGTCCGGATCCGGCCTGCAGGGCACTGCCGTCGGCGGCCCTGGCACTCTCCAGCTTCAGATCGAACACCGCCTCGGCGCGGTCGCGTCGAAGGGCGAGTGGGCGATCACCAGCGGGGTTGGTGGAGGCTACCCGCGCGGACTGGTCGTAGGCGACGTCGTGAGCGTCACGCATAGCGATGCCGCGACTGTCGATTCGGCACGCATCGATTGGGTCAACGACCCCGCCGCATTGAGCCTGGTCATCGTCGTTACGGACTTCAACCCTTCATGAAGGTCGTCAGCGGGCTCGCGTTGATGTTGGCCGCCGCACTGGTCCAGGTGACGTGGGCGTCGCAGCTCGAGATCGCCGGTGCGTTTCCCAACCTCGTCCTCATCGCCGTCGTGGGGCTGACCTGGACGCAAGGGGTGCGCTCGGGGTTGCTGTGGGCATGTGCAGGTGGCGTTCTGCTCGACCTCAATGCGCCCGGACCTCTTGGACCTCACGCGCTTGCGCTCCTCGCGGGCGCCTATGTCACCGGCTTCTGGGCTCGCAACCTCGATCGCGACAGCCCGCTGCACCCCGCGGGGGCGGCCGCGCTCAGCACCATTCTCTATTCGCTCGTCCTGGTCGGGACGGATGACGCGATCGGCTTGCCCATTCCGCCATTCCGGACGGCCGTGGCGCTGACCATCGCGGCGTCGCTGTACAACGCAGCACTGATGCCGCTCGCCCTGGCGGCGCTTCGACGAGTCACCAACGGGTTGCATCTGGACCGCGCGACGCAATGATCGAAGATAGGGGTCCCCGCCAACTCAAGGCGCAGCCCCTGAGTTGGTGGGGCTTCGGGCGCTGGGTTGAGCTCGGCGGCGTCGCGCCTCGGCCACGATGGTCGGGAAGGATGGTGGCCGCGGCCGTAATCGTGGTCCTGATGATCGGCGTCCTGGGGCTCAAGCTCACGCAGCTGCAGATGTTCGACGCGGCGACCCTGGCCGGGCTCGCCCGCTTGAACACGATTCACCGCGTCGTCCTCGAGGCCGATCGCGGGATCATCTATGACCGCCATGGCGTGCCGCTCGTGCAGAACACGCCGCTGTGGAACCTTCAGGTCGTGCCGGCGGATCTGCCGAAGGACTGGCGTGATCGCGCCACCGAGCTCGCGACCCTGGCGACGCTTACGGGCCAGCCGGAAGATCACCTGGAAACCTCGCTCGCGGTCGCCGACCAGTTCGCTCCTGTGCGCTTGGGCCCGTACCTCACCGACGCCCAGGTCCTCGCCATCAACGAGCGCCTGCCGGCTCTCGCCGGCGCCTCGCTCACTCACCGTGGGGTGCGCACCTATGTCGAGCCGCTGACATTTGGACACGTCATCGGTTACGTCGGCCCCCTCGACGATGCGGACCTCAAGCGCCTGCGGCCGCGCGGCTACCAGCCCGACGAGCTGGTCGGCAAGGTGGGCGTGGAGGCCGGACTCGAGTCGGTGCTCCGCGGCACCGACGGCTGGGCGGACGTCGAGGTCGATGCGCGCGGCCAGATCGTGCGCACGATCACGTTGCAGCCGCCAGTTTCTGGACAGGCCGTGTACCTCACCATCGACGCGTCGCTCCAGAGGGCAACTGCGCAGGCACTGGTCGCGGGATTACAACGTGATCACAAGACCGCTGGCGCATCGGTCGTCCTCGACCCGCAGTCCGGTGAGGTGCTGGCGATGGTGAGCCTGCCCGGCTATGACACCAACCTGTTCACACACGGCATCTCGCAGGCGGATTACGACCGCTTGGTCATGGACCCGGACCGCCCACTGCTGAACCGTGCGATCGCGGGCCAGTACGCTCCGGGGTCGACCTTCAAGATGGTCACGGCCACCGCGGGTCTTCAGGAGGGCAAGATCACCCCGCAGACGATGCTCGGCTGCCCGAGCTACCTCTCGTACGGCGGGTGGGTTTATCACAACTGGGCGAGCTACAACCTGGGCTCGATGAACGTGGCGAAAGCGCTCGCGGTTTCGTGCGACACGTTCTTCTACCAGGTCGCTGCGATGGTCGGAGACGTGACCCTCGCACGCTATGCGCGCGCTTTCGGCTTCGGACAGACCAAGAACATCGAGCTGCCAGGCGTTGAGCCAGGGCTCGTGCCAGACCGCATCTGGAAGCAGCTGCAGTGCGGCGTCCCGGATCTCAACTCAGATGCCTGCCGGTGGACCCTCGGAGACACGATCACGTTTGGCATCGGCCAATCCGCCTTGCTGACGACTCCGCTCAACCAGGCGGTGTACGTCGCCGCGCTGGCCAACGGCGGATCCGTCATGCAGCCCACCCTCGTGCACCTGGTGCGCGACGCATTGGGCCGCGTCACCGCGATGCAGCAGCGCGAGGTTGTGAATCACGTGCCGGCTTCGCCGGACAACCTGCAAGCCGTTCGTGAGGGCATGCGCGAGGAGATCAACCGGCCCTACAACATGAACTACTGGTTCCGCGCGGCCGGCGTGCCCGCGGATGGCGGAGGCAAGACCGGCACTGCGCAGTGGGGCGGCAGCGGGCTCGACCTGCCGACGCATGCGTGGTTCGTGTTCTTCGCTCCTTACACGCAGCCGGACATCGCGATGTCGATATTCGTCGAGCGGGGCGAGCTGTCCGAGGTGGAGGCCGCGCCGATCGGCGTCGACATCATGAGGTTCTTCAATGGCAATCGCGGGGCCATCCATGCGACCACTCCGCTGACGCCGTCGTGAGGCCGAGTCTTTGGCACAAGCTCGACCATCTGCAGCCTCTGTTGGCCGGCATGCTGCTGGTGCTTGGCTTGATGACGGTGTACAGCGCGCACGCCGATTGGCTGCGGCAGATCGTATGGGTGCTCCTCGGCGCCGGCGCATACGCGGCGATGACGGCATTCGATTACCGCCGCTTGCCTGCGCTCGCGCCGTGGCTCTATGCCGGCATGCTGGTTCTGCTCCTCGCCGTGCGATTGCTCGGCCACCGCGCGCTCGGAGCGCAGCGTTGGCTGTCAGTCGGCGGCTTTCCGCTGCAGCCGTCAGAGCTTTCCAAGCTGGTCCTGGTGCTGGTCCTCGCCGCGTACCTAAGTCGGGTCGAGAGGCTCAGCTGGCGCGCATTTCTGGGTGCGCTCGGGCTGGTGGCGCCCGTCGCGGCCTTGATCCTGACCCAGCCCGACCTGGGGACCACCATCGTGGTCGTGGCGGCGCTCGTGGGCATGCTGTTCCTGGCCGGCGCCCGCATCGCCCAGCTCGGGTCATTGGCTGCATGCGCGGTGGTGGTGGTGCCGTTGCTGCCGCACCTGCTCCACGGGTACCAGCGGCGGCGCCTCGAGATCTTCCTGAACCCGGGCTCCGACCCGCTTGGGGCTGGATACAACTTGCTCCAGGCCCGCATCGCGGTCGGTGCCGGCGGCCTCTTCGGGCAGGGCTGGCTGCATGGCCTGCAGGGAGCGCTTGGCTTCGTCCCCGAGCGCGCCACCGACTTCGTATTCGCCGTTTACGCCGAGCAGTTCGGGCTCCTGGGCTCAGTGCTGCTGCTGGCGCTGTTCGGAGCGCTGCTGATCAGGCTGCTGCATGCAGCCGCTGTGGCGCCAGACCGTTTCGGCGCCCTGGTGGCTGGAGGCGTGTTCGTGATGATCTTCGCCCAGGTGGTCGAAAACGTCGGCATGAACATCGGCTTGCTGCCGATCGCGGGCATCCCTCTGCCGCTCATCTCCTACGGAGGCTCGGCGACCGTGACCACGCTCGCGGCCCTGGGCCTGGTCCAGTCGATGATGGTTCGCCGCCCGCTTCTGCAGCACCGCGAGAGGACCACCTGGTCCGGTAATATCTCCGTTCGTGCCCAAGCCTGATGGATCGCTGTCGGCTGTCGTCGTCAGCGGCGGCAAGCAATATCGAGTAGCGCCGGGAGACAAAATCCTGGTCGACCGCCTCGCGGCCGAGCCCGGCTCGTCGGTGAAGCTCGATCGCGTGCTGCTCGTCCGCGACGGCTCGGACATCAAGGTGGGTGCGCCGGCCGTCGACGGAATCGACGTCGACGCCAGGGTGCTGGCCCACAGCCGTGGTCCGCGGATCGAGACGCTGAGATACAAATCGAAGAAGCGCGTGCGTGTCCATCGCGGTGGCCGCGCCGACTACACGGCCCTCGAGATCCTGGCGGTTGGCGGCCTCACTTTGGCGACCGGAACCGCCGTCGCGGAGCCCGAAGCCAAGACGGCTAAGGGCCGAGGCGCAAAGCGCGCGATCACCCCCAAGGTCGAGGTCAAAGCCAAGGTCGAGACCGCGATAGCGGCGGAAGAGAAGCCGAAGCGCGCCCCGCGAAAATCAAAGCCGGACGACAAAGATAAATAGATGGCACACAAGAAAGGCGGGGGTTCCTCCCGCAACGGTCGCGACTCCCAACCGAAGATGCTGGGCGTGAAGATCTACGCCGGCCAGACCGTGGACGCCGGCGCGATCCTCGTCCGCCAGCGTGGGACCAAGATCGCCCCGGGCACGGGCGTCGGCCTGGGCCGCGACCACACGCTTTTCGCCCTCGTCCCCGGCGAGGTTCGCTACGAGCGGGTGGGCAAGGACGGCCGGCGCGTCAGCATCTCCACGAACTAGCAGCAAGCGACGGCAGTTCGTCGATTCGGCGCGGGTAGTCCTGCGTGCCGGCCACGGCGGTCGCGGTTCGGCCTCGTTCCGACGCGAGCCCTTCATCCCCCACGGCGGCCCTGATGGCGGCGATGGCGGGCGCGGCGGCTCGATCGCGCTCAAGGCGACCACCCAGGTCACGGACCTATCGCTCTACAAGCAGCGATCGCAATGGCAGGCAGAACCGGGAGCCAACGGGGCCGGCGGACGCAAGACCGGGCGCACCGGGGCCGACCTCGAGCTCGAGGTTCCAGTCGGCACGCTCGTCCTCGACGAGAAGGGCGGGCTGATCGCCGACCTCGCCCTTCCCGGAGCCGGCGCTGTGATCGCGCACGGCGGTGCGGGCGGCCGCGGCAACGTGCACTTCAAGAGCTCGACGCGCCACGCCCCCGACTACGCCGAGCCGGGTCTGAAGGGCGAGGAGCTTTCCGTCACGCTCGACCTGAAGCTGATCGCTGACGTGGGTCTAGTTGGAGCGCCGAATGCGGGGAAGTCGTCGCTGCTCTCGTCCCTCACCGCCGCCCGCCCTCAGGTGGCGAACTACCCGTTCACCACCCTCGATCCCGCGCTTGGCGTCGCCGACTCGGCGGGCGGCCGCATCGTCATAGCCGAGATCCCGGGTCTCGTCGAGGGGGCGTCACTCGGCGCCGGGCTGGGGCACAGGTTTCTGCGCCACGCCGAAAGAACACGCATCCTTGTGTACGTCGTCGACGGCTCCGCATCCGATCCTTGGAAAGACCTGGCGGCCGTGATCGGCGAGGTCGAGCGTTTCTCGCCCGAGCTGGCAAGGCGCCCACACCTCACAGTGGTCAACAAGGTCGATCTTGGCGAGACTCAAAGCCTCCGCAAGCGTTCGCGACGCAAAGGCGTTCACTACGTTTCCGCCCTGAGTGGCGAGGGCCTGCCTGAGCTGATGGACGCGATGGTGTCGGCACTGGCGAGCGCGCCCGAGCCGAGCTCACCTGCGCGATCGGCGACGATCAAGCTGCCTGCACGAACGCCGGCGAACCTCGTCGTCGAGCGCAAGAATTGGGGCTATGAGGTGATTGGCGATCGGGTCGAGCACCTGGTTGAGCGGACCAACCTCGATTCGGAAGGCTCGCTCGAGCGCTTCCAGACTGAGCTCGACCGGCTCGGCGTCAACGACGCGTTGGAGGCGGCTGGGATCCAGCCCGGCGAGACCGTTCGCATCGCCGGCATCGAGTTCGAGTACCAGCCGTGAGCAGCCGCGATGAGCGGATCGGCGTGCTCGGCGGCACCTTCGACCCGATCCACGTCGGGCACCTGGCGGCGGCGCGCGCGGCGATGGAGTGCGCACAGCTGGACCGGATCATCTTCGTCCCCACCGGGCGGCCGCCTCACCGGCCGCCGACGGCGACGGAGCCCGGGCATCGGCTCGAGATGACGCGACTCGCCACCTCTACGGACAAGCACTTCGAAGTTTCGGATGTCGAGGTGAAGCGACCTGGCCGGTCATTCACATCCGACACGCTTAGCGAGCTGCATGCGCAGCATCCTGAGGACCAGCTGTTTCTCATCCTGGGGTGGGACGCGGCCCGCCTGTTCAAGACCTGGCACGAGCCTGACCGGGTGCGGCAGCTGGCGACGATCACAGTGGTCGCGCGTCCGGGCAGCGGCTCGCCTCAGCAGTCCGACCTCGATGCTGCGGGCCTGGACGGCAAGGGCGTGATCCTCTGCCTGGTGGGGACGCCCGACGTCTCCGCAAGCGAGATCCGTCAGGACATCAAGGAAGGGCGATCGATCGAGGGCAAGGTGCCGCCGGCGGTCGAGCGGTACATCGCCGCCCATCGCCTTTACAGTTAAAAAGTTGAAGGCTGCTCGCACAACGCCCCTGCAGCTGGCCAGGCTGCTGCGCGGCGCGGCGGTCGACAAGAAAGCCTGGGACGCCGTCGTCATCGA
Organism: Candidatus Eiseniibacteriota bacterium; assembly: GCA_035601515.1. Lineage (GTDB taxonomy): Bacteria > Chloroflexota > Dormibacteria > Dormibacterales > Dormibacteraceae > UBA10449. The sequence continues at coordinate 12,815 of DATNOD010000113.1, forward strand.
CGTCCGCGACAAGACCTCAGTCGCCGATTACTTCGTCGTCTGCGAAGGCGAAACCGACCGCCAGGTCAGGGCGATCGCTGACGGCATGGTCGAAGCGGCGAAGGACAAGCAGCTCAGGCCCCTGGCGGTCGATGGCTACGAAGACGCCACCTGGATCCTGCTGGACTTCGACTCGGTGCTGGCCCACGTTTTCTTGCCCGGAGAGCGGTCGTACTACGACCTCGAGAGCCTGTGGGGCCGGGCCGATAAGCGACGCCGGAAAACCAGACGAGACTGAGTGGAGCCCTAGGCCGGATTTACTCCGGCCGTCACCTGGCGGGCCACCTTCCAGGCGCCACCAAACGTGGCCGAGGAGAGGGGAGGGTCCGCGGCGGGGGACACCTGTCCCCCCCGCGATTTATGACCTCGAGAGCCTGTGGGGCCGGGCCGATAAGCGCCGTCGAAAGGCTGTCTAGACACTTAGGATTGGTGGGCCGTGGCTCACCCTGTAAGTGGTCGAGGTACCTCGCGCGGCTCCCAGCCGTCGTTCGGCGACCTTGACAAGCCGCTCTACACGATCAGCGTGGCGGCCGAGATCCTCGAGACGCATCCACGAACGCTGATGCTTTACGAGGACGCGGGGCTCATCAACCCGTTTCGGACGTCGACGAACAGAAGGCGGTACTCGCAGCGGGACATCAGCAAGGTGCAGGTCATCCAGCACCTGACGCGCGAAAAAGGCGTGACGCTGGCGGGGGTGCGACACATCCTGAGCCTGTTCGAGACGATGAAGCGGCATCGAGTCGAGCCGCCCGCGGACCTACGTGAGGTGTTCGACCGCTACTCGCAAATCATTTAGAACCTGATTCGGCGCGTTTTGCGCAAGACGCGCGTTATCAGGGCGTTCGGTTTGCGCGTGTCTTGTGCAAACGGTGCGTTTGGAGCCTAGTGAAGGCTCTTGAGGATCTGGATGATGGCCGGGCCGAGGAGCACGATCCACAGCACCGGGAAGATGCACCCGACCATCGGAAACACCATCCGGGACGAAGCCTGCGCAGCCCGCTCCTGGGCGGTCTGGCGCTGGCGCCGTCGCATCTCCATCGCCTGGACCCGCAGCAGCCGGGCGATCGGGACGCCCATCTGGTCCGACTGGACGATTGATTCGACGAGGTGATGCAGGTCGGCCACTCCGGTCGACTCGGCCATGTGCTCGAGCGCGGCCATGCGCGGCCGGCCCAGTCGGATCTCGCGCAGCACCTTGCCGATCTCGTCGCCGAGCGCGTTGTGGAAGCGCTCGGTGATGCTCAGCAGGCCCTCGTCGAGGCTCATCCCGGATTCGACCACCAGGGTCAGCAAGTCCGTAGCTTCGGCCAGCGAGCGCTCGATCTGGCGGCGCCGCTGGGAGATCCGCTGCTGCAGCCAGAGGCTCGGCGTCATATAGCCGAGGAACGCAGCGAGTGCGCCGACGACCGGCGCAACCACGATCGACGGGAACGGTAGGCGCAGGAGGACGCCGATCGTGAGGCCGACGATCGCGAAGGCGGCCGCCAGCGCGTATCGCACGGCGTGGAACCCGGCCGGGGTGAGGCCGCCGGGGTCGCCGGCGCGGCTCAGCTTCTGGCGGAGCGGCCCGGTGGTGTGCGCCGGCAAGCGGGCCGTGAGAGGGCGCGACACCGCCTCGAGCTGCTTGAGGAATGTGGTCCGCTCCTGCGGAGCGGGCCATGCGCCATTGGTGGCGGCGATTGGCTTGGTCCGGTCGATGGCGATGAAATACGCGGCCACCACAATTCCGCAGATGACGCCGGCCGAGATCGCGATGAGGAACCCGGTCGACACTACGACTGCAGGGCGGTCATGCGCCGGATGAGGATGTTGCCGACAAGGATCAGCAGGCCGGCGATCCCGAGCAGGATGTAGCCGACGAAGGTGCTCGTCATCGGCGCGAAGTAGCCGGGGACGAACACATACAGGCCCAGCGCGAGCAGGACCGGCAGGCCCGTGATGATGCTCGCCGACGCTCTCGACTGAGCCGTGAGGACGCTCATGTCGCGCTTGGTTTGCAGGCGGTCGCGTAGCGTGTCGGAGATGTTGTCGAGCACCTCGGCGAGGTTGCCTCCGACCCTCGTATGCAGAAGGATTGCCGTCACGATGAACTCCAGGTCCGGGCTGTTGATGCGCAGCAGCAGCGCGCTGAGCGCGTCCTCGACCGACGTGCCGAGCGTGATCTCGGTGGTCACGCGCTCGAACTCGGTGGAGACAGGAGGCTGTGACTTGCTTGCCACCGTCTCCAACGCTCGGTCGATTGGATAACCGGTCTTCAGTGAGTTGGAGAGCAGCTGCAGCATGCCGGTCAGCTGCTCGTTGAACATGTTCTGGCGGCGCCGCTGCAAGTAACCAACCACAAGAGGCGGAATGACGAATCCCAGGGCCCCCATCACGATCGGCCCGATCGAGATGCCGAATCGGAGGAGGCCGATCAACGCGCCCAACGCGACGGCGCCGATTCGTATCAATAGGTATTCGGCCGGGGTGATGTTGAGTCCGGCGCGCGCGAGGTCCTCGGTGAGTGTCGGCTTGCCTTCGGCGGTTCGGCGCAGGCTGAGGTTGTCGGCGGCCGGGCGCAGCAGCCTCTCGACGAGCTCACGCGGCGTCGCTCGAGGTCTTCGCTCCGTCTCGACCGGATGAGCACGCTCCTTGCGCACACGGTCGAGGCTCCAGAAGAACACCGCAATCGCGGCCGCCATAGGGAGCGCAACCGCCAGGAGGTTGGTCAGGTCCATCTCAGCGCCCTAGAAAAGTGACGGGTAGGCCTTCTGGACCGTCTGCAGCGTGACCCCCTGCGCCGAGTTGACGTTCGGGCACCCGGGGTCAGGGGTCTGGGCGCCGCCGTGGAGGTAGTCGTGGAACGACTCGAGCGAATACTTCAGCGCCGCGTAATTCACGAACCACGTGATGATCTCGGCCTGGCATTGGGTGATCACTACCGTGAGGCTGGTGACGGCCGCCGACCCGCCGGTGGAGCCGTTGGTGCCCACCTTGATCACATGCAGGTTGGTGAATATCGTCTTCGAGGCGACCTTGCCGCCGGCCGACACGGTCGCAATCACCGAGATGTAATCGTCGGGCTGGATGTAGTCGGCCACGCCTTGCTGTTCGCTGGTGGGGATGGTCAGGGCGACATAGCCGGAGGGTATCGGGAGGTACTCTGACTGCGATCCCAGGGCCTGGCTCGGCTTGACTACCACGTTCGAGGTGATCTCTTGATCCATCAGGATCGTTACCAAGGGGATCATGCCCTCGACGTCTGAGATCCGGTTGAAGAAGACCTGCGGATAGTTGTTGGGTACGGGAAGCCTTTTGATGGCGACAGAGCCGGCATCGATCGGCAAGCGCGGCTGCAAGTCCTTGGTCGCGACCACCACCGACTGGTACGGGACGGTGCTGCCAGAATTCGCGTTCAGGGCCACGAGCACGAAGGCCACGATCACCAGCAGGGCGAGAACGATGCCAAGCAGGGTGAACGGGCGGCGGGAGGTCAGGCCCCTAAAAACGCTCAAGGCCGACCCATCATAGGCAAGATATCCGCGGTGTCGTCTCCCTTAAGTCCCTGTAATCGTCCCGCCCGTAAGCGCCAATCCGGGCAGTCCTTGGTGGAGTTCGCGCTGTCTTCCGTTGTGCTGCTCTTGATCGTCGGCGGGCTGGTCGACATCGGGCGGGCGATCTACGTATCGGAGATCATCTCGAGCGCGGCCAGGGAAGGAGCCCGCCACGGCGCCTGGTTCGACGCCCCCAACCTGACCCATCCCTACCTGTACGACGCCCCGATCCAGGCCGCCGTCGACCTCGAGCTGAGGGCGATGTGGCCGGCGGGCTCGGTCCTCAAGAACTCGCCGGGACTGACCTGCCCGACGCCCACCGACGGCAACGCGTACCACAACCCGCCCTATGCCAACTCGGCCTACCCGACCACCGCCAACCAGCCGTGGCTGTACATCTGCTACGACAACACGAACGGCGTCGACTTCACGTCACCGCCCGCGGGGCAGAGCCAGCAGGACGTCAACGTGATCGTCCTTTATTCGTATGGGCCGCTGACACCGTTGATCACAGCTCAGTTCGGCAGCTTTCATCTGGCCGCCAACGAGCACATCACGGTGCAAGGGCCATGAGGCTCAATAACGGCGGGCAGAGGTCCCAGGCGCTGATCGAGTTCGCGCTCATCTCGCCCGTCCTGTTGCTGCTCTTGTTCGGGATCATCGACATCGGGCGCGCCGTCTTCTATTACGACACGCTGGGCCACGCAGCACGCGAGGGAGCACGCACCGCGGTGCAGGCAGCCAACCGGCTCCCAACGAACGCCGACGTGTTGACCGCCGTCAACTCGCAGCTGGTCGGCATCCCGAACTCACAGCCGTGCCCGCAAGGACCGATCAGCACCGCAACCCCGCCCGACAACAGTGCCTGGGTCTATGTGACCGAGCCGAATCCGCCTTCTTCCGTGGAGACGAACCCGCTGATGAACGCCCCCGGCGGCGAATATTCCGCGGTCGCCAACGGACCGTGTAGTGCCATCAATCCGGCCTCCGGCAACACTCCGCTGCAGGTGACCATCCGCTTCAACCTGATCCTCATTACCCCGGTGATCGCGCAGGCCACGGCGGATCACATCATCATCACGGCCACGGCGGTTTTCCGAACCGAGTATTGATTCCGTTTCGTAGGGCTAATCCAGGGTGGACCCTTAGGCCGGATTTATTCCGGCCGTCCCCCAGGCATCCTCCTACCAAGCGCCTCCCAACGTGGCCGAGGAGAGGGGCGGGCCCGCGGAGGGGACAGCTCTCCCCGCCGCGCTTTCAGCGTGGCCAGGCGATCGTGCTGATCGCGATCATGCTGGCGGTGGTCGTGGGGATGGCTGCGCTCGCCATCGACGGGTCTCGCGCGTACGCCCTGCGCCGCGACCTCCAATCGGCTGTCGACGCGGCGGCCCTGGCCGCGTCGGACAATCTCCAGCAGAGCGGCAGCTACTCGACAGCGGAGCAGGCGGCCACCACCATGTTTCAGGCCAACCTGCGGCTGTATGGCGCACCCGCATGCTCGCCGGCGTACGGCGCACCGGGCGCGAGCCCCCTGACGATCACATGCTCTTTTCCCGAAGGGACAGTGCTCACGCAGGTTGTGTCTGTGCTGGGCCCTCAGGGCAGCCAGTTCGCGTTGAGCGCGCAGCGATCCCTGCAGCTCCAGTTCGCCCGCATCCTCACCAACGGATCCAACCCGACCATCAACGGGACCGCGACGGGAAACGTCAACAACCTTCTCTACATGCCAACGGTCGCCGCCCTCACCCAGGCCGGATGCGGAGGCGCCAGCGGCAGCGCGATCTCGCTCAGCGGCGGCGGCACTCTCTCGGTCATCGGAGACGTGGTCTCCAGCGGCGCGATAACGGTCTCGTCTTCCGCGTTGCGGGTGGCCGGTGACATCTATTCCCGCTGCCAGTCGAGCGTGCCCGGTGCGTTTACTCTGTGCTACCCGAGCGCCGCCATGACGCCATGTTCGTGGCCCGACCTGGCCGGCGCCACGAGGTCTGGATACCACTACATCGATCCCAATTACCCCCCGCCGGCAGTCGTAGGCGGCGCGCAGAGTGTGAGCGGGAACACGGTCGTGCTCTCGCCCGGAACCTACGCCGCCAACCCCAACTTCAACACCGGTTCGTGCTGGTTCCTCAGCAGCGGCGTGTATGAGTGGCAGGGTGGCTACACGAACAGAGGTGATTTCGTCAGCAACGAGCTGAAGCCCCCTGACGAACCTGACATCAACGACAACACGGAGCGATCGCCCACCCAGTTCTGGAATACCAACAACGCCAGCTGCTCCGGGGGAGTCCAGTTCACCGTTGTAAGTGGCGCGCGCGGCATACCCGTCGGCTTGTGGTCATTCGTCGTCACATCGACCCGGACGGATTCGTACGCAGGACGCAGCTATACACGTGAGAGCGCGCCGTCGATGTGCTACCAGCAGCACATCAACAACAGCGGGGAAAACCTCCAGCTCATCGTGAGCAACGTGCCCGGCGCGACCTCGTACAACATCTACGCGGCGCCTCCCGGCAACGGTTGCGCCGGACCGTTCGGCCTGGCCGAGGCCATGCCCGTCAGCGGCACCCCGACCAACACCAACACCAACCCGTGTCCGGTTTTCACCGGCCTGGGCTGCACCCTCGGCCACGAGTCGCTCACCCTCGACGCGGGCGACCTGGGCGCGTCGTCGACGCCCAACGTTCTTGCCGCTCCGGGGGTGGTTGGATCGTATCCGCCAAGCAGCGAGACAGCGCCACTCTTGTCCGGTTTGCCGAACCAGAATCCCGCGCGCGCCGCGGGGGCGGCGGGGGATCGCGCCAACGAGAACAGCTGTAGGACCACAAGCGGCGTTTACGCGACCTGCCCGAGCTCGGTGACGCCCGGAGCGGTTGAGTTCTATCTGCCCGCCGGGGGCTGCATCAACGCTACGAGCGGCGGGGACAACTTCGTCTTCAGCGGCTACCAGTACGACTGGCTGGTCGTGTACGGGCCGGGATCCGACTACCCGCCCGCCAACTCGTGCGGCGCAATCCTGAGCGCCGGCGGCAATTCCGCTTATGTGGGTCTGGTTTACATGCCGTCTGTTTCAATGTCGATCACATCTCCTTATGCATTCGAAGGTGGGTCGGGCGGCCTCATCGCGAACTCGGTGTCTTTCATCGGGTCGATGCCGACTATCACGATCAATCGGGGATTCACGCCCGTCCCGCCGGCAGCAAGGCTCATCGGTTGAGCGTCGCCGCAGCACCCAGCGCGGCCAGGCCATCGTCCTCATCGGGATCATGGTCGCGGTCGTCGTGGGCATGGCAGCGCTCGCGGTCGACGGAGCCCGCGCTTACGCGCTGAGGCGTGACCTGCAGGCGGCCACCGACGCGGCGGCGCTGGCGGCTGCAGACAACTATCAGCAATATCGCAGCTACATCGCGGCCGAGGCGGCGGCGACGACGAGTTTCGGCCAGAACATCAGGCTGTACGTGAGTCCAAGCTGCTCGCCAACCTACGGGGCGCCGCCCCGAAACATCACATGCAACTATTCCGATCACACCGTCCTGACCCAGGCCGTGACCTCGCTAGGAGCTGCGGGCGTCCAGTTCACGATGAGCGCCACCCGCTCACTGGTGCTTCAGTTCGCGCGCATCCTCACCAGCGGGTCTGCGCCCCAGCTCTCCGCGGCAGCCTCCGCCGGCGTGAACAATCTTCTGTACACGCCAACGATCGCCGCCTTGAGCCAGGCAGGGTGTGGGGGCATGCCGGGCAATGCGATCACGACCACATCGGCAGGCATTTTGAACATCGTCGGTGACGTGGTCTCGAGCGGCGCGATCTCCATCGCCGGATCTGCATCCGTTACCGGTGACGTCTACGCTCGCTGCCAGTCGTCAGTAACAGGCGTCACCACGACGTGCTACCCCAGCGGCAACGCGCCGCCTTGCACCTATCCCGACGTCGCGGGCGTGACGCGGTCCGGGTACAACTTCGTGGACCCTGGGTACCCCGCTCCGCCGCTCGTGGGCAGCGCACAACCGAGGCCCCCAACCGGCGGCGGACCTGTGGTTCTCGCACCGGGTTCGTATGCAATGGACCCGGCGCTCGGCACTGGCCTCTGCTACTTCCTTGCCGGCGGGGTCTACAAGTGGCAGGGTGGCTATACCAACAACGGCAGCTTCGTTACCAACGAGCTGAGGCCGCCGGACGAGCCGATGTACAACAACAACACCGTCATCGCCGGCCACCAGCTGTGGGAGACCGACAGCGTCGGGTGCTCCGGCTCCTTTCAGGTCAGCTCGTTGGCGGGATCCCCTGTAGTCACGCGAGAAGGCACGTGGGCTTTCGTGCTTACGTCCGTACGGAGCGCCATCTACAACGGCGTCTCCTACACGCGAGAAAGCGCACCATCGATGTGCCGTACGGTCTCCGTCGGCGACAACCAGGTGGTGCAGATCCAGGTGAGCAACGTTCCTGGCGCGGTCTCGTACAACGTGTACGCCGCTCCCCCAAACAATGGATGCAGCGGTCCGTTCGGCCTCGCCGGCAGCATTGCCGTCGTCGGCTCTGTTCAGAACACCGCCACCGGAGCGTGCCCCGCCTTCAGCGGTACGGGTTGCAGCCTCGGACATGAGAGCGCCATCTTCGACGCGGGGCTCCTCGGCGTGGGGTTCAATCCCAATGCGTTGGCGGCGCCGGGCGTCGCCGGCTCCTATCCGCCCGACAGCGAAACGGCCCCACTGAGGAGCAACCTGCCCAACGAGAACGCCAACCGCGCCACCCCGCCGCATGGCGACCGCGCCAACGAGAATCAATGCGACACGGTCGCCGCGGCCCTGACCACATGTGCTGGACCGATCACTCCCGGTGCAGTGGCTTTCGTCATCCCCAACGGCGGCTGCCTGAATGACTCGATCACCGGCGACAACGTCGTGTTCAGCGGCTATCAGTACAACTGGATGGTCGTCTACGAGCCGGGGGCAGCCTACCCGCCGGCCAACACCTGCAGCAATTTCATCGGCGCGGCCGCGGACTCCGCATTCATCGGGTTCTTCTACGCGCCGTCGGCGGCCATCACGATCTCGAAGGCTTCCACCTTCAGGACCGATGAGGTGGGCGGTGTGATGGGCTTTACGCTGACGTTCAGTGGACAGCTGCCGACGATCCTCGGCGACCCCGCTGAATACGGGCCCGTGCCACCCGCGGCGAAGCTAACCAGCTAACCGGGCTTATTCGCCTCGGCTTCGTGGGCGCGAGCTTGCTCATGCGGCTTCGGCCGCTCGGCAGCGACACCGTCGGCGCCGATCTCATGCAGCCGCGCATGGACGCCGGCGACAGCCTTGGTGTCCCCCAGCTCTTCGTATCGGCCGAGCGCACCATTCCACGCGGCCTTGGCGTCGTTGTTGCGCCCGAGGCCCCAGAACGCCTGGCCGCGCAGCGCGAGCGCTTCGGCTCGGTCGCGCGTCTTGTCGCCGGGGAGCAGCTGCAGGGTCAGCTCGATCAGCCGCAGCACCTCTTCGAAGGCGCCGACCGCCATCGCATTCGCGGCCGCTTGCGCGAGGTACGCGGACGTCTTGACCGGGTCGGCGGAGGTACCCGCCTGGTAGAGGTGATGAGCGATCTCACCGGCCTTCTCGGAAGCGCTCTTGCCGTAGCCACGCTCGAGCGTGCCGGCAACCGCGAGGTGGTATGCCTGCAACCGCGGCAGTGGCAACACGGCCAGCACTCGCTGGCGGACGAGGTCATGGCTGAATCGGAATCGGTCCTGGCCCGCGGCGGTCAGGAAATGGCCGCGTGTGGCTTCGTCGATGGCGTCGCGCAGCTCATGCCCCGACAGCTCGCCGAATGCTTCGAGGAGCGGGATGTCGAAGTCTCTCCCGATCACCGCGGCGGCAACCAGCATCCGCTGGGCGGGTTCGCTCAGCCTCTCCAGCCGGCGCCCGATGATGCCGCGAACGGAGTTGGCGAGCTCGAGATCCTCTTCCGTGAAGCTGGCCTGGACACGTCCGTGGCCGCCGAGCATCGTCTCCGAGTCGGCGATATAAAGGTAAGAGTGCTCGACGAAGAGGGGGTTGCCTTCGGTCGCGGCCTGGATGCCGATGAGCTGGACGGGCGTCAACGGCGTCTCGCCCAGCACGTGGACCATCTTCTCGACCTCGCGGTCGGACAACCGGCCCAGCGGGATGCGCTGCGCGCGGCGCCGTCGCAGCAGCCGTGATGCGGCAAGCGTGAACGGGCGGGCCGAGTCGAGGTCTGACTCCCAGTAGGTCCCGAGGACGACGACGCGGCTGCCGCTCAGCCGCTCGGCGACATCGCGCAGCAGCAGAACCGTTTCCTCATCGGCCCACTGCAGGTCGTCGAGGACCACCAGCAACGGCTTCCCGCCCTGGCAGCCGGTCAGGAATTCGAAGATAGCCTTGAACAATCGCTCTCTGAGCTGGTCGGCCGGGACTTCAACCGGCTGGCCCATACCGCGCACCTTTTGCCGCAGGGCCGGCACGAGCTGGGCCAGGAGCGGGCCGCTCTCCCCGACCGAGTCTTGCAGCGCCTTGACGCCCGCGCTCGCGACGGCCGCTGCAAGCAGGTCGCGGAACGGACCCAGCGGTGTGCTGTCCTGTTCCGCGCAGCGTCCGCTGAGCACCCACCAGCCTCTCTTCGCCGCCTCGGACGCGACCTCGGCGACCAGTCGTGATGCGCCGATGCCGGGCACGCCGGCGACGAAAAGCATTCCGCCGGAGCCGGTGGCGGCGCGGTCGAGCGTCATGCGGATGTCGAGGCGTTCCTGCTCGCGGCCGACAAAGCCGTCGCCCGTCGGCAGGACCGGGGTCGCCGACGGCACCTCGGCCGGCGTCACATCGTGGAGACGGAAGCGATCCGGAAAGCCCTTCAGCTTGTAGCGGCCGCGATAGCCGAACTTCATCTCCGCGACCGGGCCGACCAGCTCGCGGACGACCTCTGAGACGAGGATCTGTCCGCCCCGCGCTTTGCCGGCGACGCGCGCGGCGACGTTGACCGCGGCGCCAAAGATGTCGCCCGCCTCCTCGACCACTTCGCCGGTGTTGATCCCGATGCGGATCTTCAGCTTGCGCTCCGGGTTCTGCTTGCTGTACTCGGCAATCGCGCGCTGGATCTCGATGCCGCATTCGACGGCGTGGCGACTCGATCCGAAGCTCACCATCACACCGTCGCCGAGGCCCTTGATCCGGCGCCCCGCATGCTCGGTGATCTTGTCTTCGATGATCGCTTCGTACGCCTTCATGATCTCGTGCGAGAGCGTGAAGCCTCGGCTCGAGAGCATCTGGGTCGAGCCCTCGACGTCGGTGAACATGATCGTCACGGTGCCTTCGCTCTGACCCGCGGAGAGGCTGCTGATGATGGTCTGGGGAGTCAGTGCTTGCGCGGGGTTGACAGACTGACCGAGGCCTTCAGCGACCGCTTTCAAAAGTGCAGGGTCGGCACGGAAACCGGCTTCGCCTTGCGGGTACTTGACCAGCTGCAGAAGGTTTGCCCCCACGGCCTGACGCAGCTCGCGCCCGGCAACCTCCTTGCTCACATGGCTGAGGGCGGCGTAGTCGCTCGCCTTCAGTTCGGCGCCTTCAAAGGCCTGGGTCATGGCCGGCGCCAGTCTCAGGTTGAGACCCTTCCGGCTGACCAGGCTTTCGACTACAGCCTGAATCCGGCGTGTCGCACCGATGCCGCCTGGGCCGCTCGTGGTTGTGATCGGCAGCATCCCGACGAAAGCGCTGTTGGCCGCGGCCGCCATGTTGCCCAGGACAGTCGTGGCGCGCGCCATTGCCGTGGCCGCCTGGAGTGCCTGCGACGCCGTGCCGGCGTCCTCGGCATAAGTCGGGCCTTGGGGCGCGCCGCGGGACGGCGTGAGCTGGGGCGGCAGCTCAAAAGCCGGCTGCGCGGGCGCCGGTGGCTGTGTGCGCGGATAAGCGACTGGAGGCGGTGGTTCGTAATCCGGTCTCGAGGCCGCGGGCGCAGGCGTCTGTGCGGGCGCGGCGGCCTGGAGGTCTGCGACCGCGGAGCGCGCCGCATCGATCAGCTTGCGCATCTCCTCCTGCATCTCGGGCGTCGAAGCCATCGTTTGCGCGGCAGCCGAGTCCGAAGCCTGCACCGTGCGCGATTGCTGCTGCGGCCTCGAATCGCCGGGCCGGTCGGAGCTGAACGGCACCACGACCACCTGGCGGACGACGTTCTCCGTGCCTCGCGCCCCCGCCATGAGCGGGTCCTTGACGACCGGCATCATGCTGTCCGAGCCCGCGGGGACGAATCGCGACTTGGCAGGATCGAACAGATCCTTGTCGACCTGCACGCCGTAGAACGCAGCTTTGTCAAGGGACGTCGGGACGTAGCCGGTGGCGTTGTACTCGAGCCGGAGGTCCGAGCCCATGCCGAGCAGGAAGATGTCGCGAAGGATCGCGCCGTTGGCGTCGTAGCCGACGACCTCTGCGATCTGTGCGATCTTTCTGCGGCCATCGGGCATACGGGCCTGGTGCACGATCAGGTTCACCGCGGAAGCGATCTGCGCACGCACCGCTTCGAAGGGGATGTCGATCGACGCCATCATGACCATGGTCTCGAGGCGGGACAGCGCGTCCCGCGCTGAGTTGGAGTGGATCGTCGACATGCTCCCGTCATGTCCGGTGTTCATGGCCTGGAGCATGTCGAGGGCCTCGGCGCCGCGGACCTCACCCACGAGGATTCGGTCAGGGCGCATTCGGAGGCTGTTGCGCAGCAGCTGGCGGATCGTCAGCTCACCCTTGCCTTCCACGTTGGGTGGACGGTGCTCAAGCGCGATGACGTGGGGGTGGTCGATCTGAAGCTCGGCCGCATCCTCGATGGTGATCACGCGCTGGTTGTGCGGGATGAAGCGCGCGATGACGTTGAGGCTCGTCGTCTTCCCTGAACCGGTACCGCCCGAGACCAGCACGTTCATGCGTCCGAGCACCGCGGCCTTGAGGAACTCCGCCATCGCGGGGCTGAGGCTGCCTTCGCGCGTGAGGTCGTCCATGCCCAACACCGCGTCTTTGAACTTGCGGATGGTGAGCGCGGCGCCGTGGATCGCGGCCGGCCTGATGATCGCGTTGACCCGGCTCCCGTCGGGCAGGCGGGCGTCGACCATGGGGTTCAAGCCATCGATATGCCGGCCGGTGGTGGCGACCATGCGCCGGATCGTCTCGAGCAGCTGGTTTTCGTCCTCGAATCGAACGTCAGCCTTGGTGAGGACGCCGCGACGCTCGATGAACACCTCATCGGGGCCGTTGACCATGATCTCGCTGACCGAGCGGTCGTGAAGCAGGCCGTCCAGCGGTCCGTAGCCAACCGCCGCCCTGAGGATGATGTCGGCGAGCGTCGTCTTTTCGGGAGCGCTGAGCTCGATGCCGTCCTCGGCCAGGAAGCGGTCGAGGTGGGTGCGCACCGCGCGAGAGAAGGCGAGCGTGTCCCCGGTTGTGAGGCCGACGTCGCGGATGAGCGCAAGGCGGTCGCGGAAATCGTCGGCGAGGCGGTTCAGGTCGCGACCCTGACGAGCGGCGGCTTCCATGATGTCGCTGCGGCGCCGGAGTGGCCGCGCGGCGTCGGGGGTGCTCGTCCAGGCGTCGACGAACTGCATCTCGAGGAGAGCGGCTGAGGCCGCGACGGCCGGGATGATGCGCTGCCGCTCGGTCAGGCGGATCTGGATGGCCACGCCGGCGCCGTCGGACGCCTGGCCGGGATCCATATAAGCGGCAATCCACTCGCCGTCGCGGAATCGCAGGATGGCCTTGCGGGCCGAGCTCTTGTCGCCCGGATCCGCCTCGAGGTTGGAATCGTCTACGGAGCCGAGAACGACATATTTGATGTCGCGTGCCGGAATCCACCGTGCGCGGTCGGAATCCGGCGGGGTGAAGATCGGAAAGCCTTCGCTCGTGAGGACACGCGCGTCTGACTCCCCACCTTCGAGGCCCCCGTCGAGGCGGTGCACGGACACCTTGATTCGCGTGCCGTGCCGGTTATCGGCGGCGCGCTGCTGCAGGCTGGCCGGTTCAGGCGTCGCGGACTCGGTCGGGAGCTGTTCGCCGCTGGCGGTCAGCACGGTCTCGACGTCACTCATCGTGGTTCTCCACGTCGTTCATCGGAAAAGCGGTCTCAGCCGATGATAGCCCTGGCCTGCCGCGATCCAGCGACCTTAAGCGGCGCAATTGGATCCTCATCTGGACGACCTATGGCGCTCAGGCGGGCGGCGGCGATCGAGCACCCATTTCGAACCCGGCATGCGCTTGGCCACTCCTTTGACCTCGGCTGCACGGGCGGCAAGCGCGGCTGCGCTGGCATAGCTGCCGGCCTCGGCAATGACGACCCCGATCGACACCGACACGAACTCGGCTCGGACCTTGTTGCCATTGCGCTCTTCGTACTCGATCCACCCGCGCTCGCGGTCGACCAGGTCATAAAGGGCGGGCACCGATGCGTCAAAGCGCTTCGTGATCTCTTCAGCGATCGGCTCAGCGAGGTTCGGCTCGGTGAGGATGACGAAGTCATCGCCCCCGACATGGCCCGCGAAGTGCCGCTTCGAAGGATTCTCCTCGAGCACCTCGAGGATGATCGTTGACAGCGTTTTGATGACGTCGTCGCCGCGTACGAAGCCGTAGTGGTCGTTGTAACTCTTGAAAGCATCGATGTCGGGATAGAGGACGGCGAAGCGATCAGGCGCGACGAGACGGTTCGTGATCTCGCGCAGGATGTCGGAGTTGCCGCTCATTCCGGTCAAGGGATTCAGCTCGCGGGTGGTCGTGGCTCGTGTGATCACGGCGCGTAGGCGAGCGACCAGCTCTTCGGGGATGAACGGTTTGGTCACGTAGTCGTCGGCGCCGTTGAGCAGGTGGTCGACCTTGTCCTTGAGCGAGCTGCGCACCGTGAGAAAGACGACTGGGATCAGTCGTGTGCGGAAGTCCTTACGCAGGTCGATGAGGATCTCCTCACCGGTGGTTGCGCCCAGCATCAGGTCGAGAATGATGATGTCGGGCCGCCAATCGACCGCGGCGTCATGGGCGGCCTTCCCGTCGCCGACGGCGACGCATTCGAACCCAGCTCTCTCCAGCACGCGCTTGATGAGCTTGAGCATTTGCTCGTCGTCATCGACCACGAGCACCAGGTCGCGATCGGTCTGCGGAGCCTCCGAGGTAGCGGCTTTCGTCGGCCCGGCAGTTCTCATGACGGTCATGACATACCTGTGGCCCCGTCGGAATCGACCGTTTTGACCAGGAGGCGCCGGAGCTCCTCGGTGAGCTCCAGTGCGCGGTCCGCAGCGGTCCGGATCTCGACGATGTCGGCCTTGATCGCCTCTGGGTCGGCGGTTTCGTCCGCGATCAGCTCGCAGTAATTGACGATGACCGCGAGCAGGTTGCGGAAATCGTGGACGAGCACGCGGTTGGGATCGGGCTGCTCGGTCCCTTCGCTCATAGCCGCTTCACCAGACGCCACTTGTTCACCTCGCTCACCCGTTCGTAGTCCAGCTCATCGAGCACCTTGCGGGCGATCGCGAGGCCGCGGCCAACCTCGCTGGTTTGAGCTGGCATCGCGCGGGTGAGGTGATTATGAAGTGGTGGTCCCCAGTCGGTTAACAACGCGGTTAGCGTCTCCGACTCGAGCCTGAGCTCGAACTCGACTTTCGGTTCGGCCGAGCCAGGAGGGTGCGCATAACGCAGCACGTTGGACCCGATCTCCGCCAGGGCGAGCTCGAAGACCATGAACGCGCGGTCCCCGATGTCGCGACCCGTGCGCTCTCGCGCGAGCTCCACCGAACGGTGAAGTGTCTCGAGGCCGTCCTCCAGACGGGTAAGCGTGGCGCGGAACTCGAACGTTCGAGCGGGCGCTAGGTCCTCAGAAATCAGTCAGGGCTTCCTCGACCGTGGCGTAATACGGGAACACACGGTCCAGGGTGGTCAGTTCCAGCACCACCCGAACCTGTTGGTTCGGCGCCGCCAGTCTCAGATCGCCCTTCGAGCTGCGCACCTGTTTCAGCGCAGCCACCACCGAGCCAAGGCCAGAGCTGTCGACGAAGCTCACCCCTTCCATGTCGATCACGAGTCGGGGCTGGCCATTCTTCACCGCCTCGCTGACGGCATCCTTGAGTGCGGGCGCTCCCGCCACGTCGAGGCGGCCTGACGGGGCGAGCACCGTCACGCCGGCGTCCGTCTGTCTGCTTTCGACGTCCAGGGTCATCCGGAAAGCCTATATCGGCCGAGCCCGGATTCGCCCCCCTTACACTCCTGTGACTGATGGCGTCTGGTGACGGCGGTGCTGGTCAGCGGCTCTTGATCGTCGAGGACGAGCAGGCGCTGGCGAACGCGATGGCGCGCACGCTTCGGAGCCGCGGATTCCAGGCCGACATCGCCCTGAGCGGCGCGGAGGCGAGAGAGCGCTTCGCGGCGGTCGACTACGCGCTCGTGCTCATGGACATCCGGCTGCCGGACGAAAGCGGGTACGGCCTGCTCGAAGAGCTGCACAAGAAGCGGCCGGCGCCGGCGGTGGTGATGATTTCGGGCGTCGACGATCCCGAGCTAGGCAAGGCTGCGGTCGAGCACGGCGCCTACGGCTACTACGTGAAGCCGGTCGGAGCCACCGAGATGTACCTCGCTGCTGTGAACGCATTGCGGCGGCGCGCCCTCGAGCTCGAGTATCGCGCCAACCTGGAGCGGCTCGAGACGATGGTGGCCGAGCGCTCTGACCAGATGGCACGTGCCGCTGCGCTCCAGGCTGGCATGCTCCCCGCTTCCCCGTGGAGAGGCAATGGGTTCGAAGTCGCCGCCTCGTTCACACCGGCCCGCGAGATCAGCGGGGATTTTTACGATTGGCACCAGCCGGATCCGCGATTGCTGACGGTGACGCTGGGCGACGTGATGGGCAAGGGCCTCCCGGCCGCGATCATGATGGCCACCGTTCGAGCGGCGCTGCGCGGGTCAGCGGGTCACGAGGACATGGAGGAAGGTGTGAATTTGGCGGCCAGGGTGATGGCCACTGCGCTCGAGGTCAACCACGCATACGTGACGCTCTTCCACGCGGTCCTGAACACCGAGACTGGCGACCTCAGCTACATCGATGCCGGCCACGGTTACACGCGGCTGCTAAGAGGCTCGACCGGTCAGGACGTCTTGACGCGCCGGAGCGCGCCCATCGGCATCTTTCCCGACAGCAAGTTCGCCGTCGGCACTGAGAAGCTCGAGGTGGGTGACACCCTGGTGGTCTTCTCAGACGGTTTGATCGACCTCCGTCCGGACATGGCGACGAAAGAGGTGCTGCTGCCGTACGACGCGCGCCGCGCACCCAACGTTCAGGAGCTGGTCGATGTGCTCGCGCAAGGCTCGCGGAGCCGGGAGCTCATGGACGATGTGACGGTGCTGGCACTCCGCCGCCTCTGAGAGTTCGGCGCCACCAATTCCGCGCCTTTGGATCAAGACGGGCGTTTGTTCGACCGGGGTTGCGCGCGTTTTGCGCAACACGTGCGTTATCGGACGTCGGGGTCAGGGCCGCACGGACCTGCGCCACTACGACGTCCGGTTGACGATGGATGTCCGCCGCTGTGAAACGTAATAGGCGGAAGCCGGCGTTGATGAGCAGGTTCTGCCGGCGGTCGTCCTCAACGAGACGCTCGCGGTGATTGCCCCCGTCATATTCCAGAACGAGTCGCGCCGCCGGGTAATAGAGGTCTGCCCTGCCGACAAACTGCTGGCTGCTGTCGTGGAGGTTGGTCTGGACCTCCGGGTGTGGGAGGCCGGACTGGATGAGCAGCCATCGAAGCCGTGTCTCCATGGGTGACTCGGCCGGCGCCGAGAGTGCGGCGAGCGATCGAAGTCGGCGTGCTCCGGCGCGACCGTTCGACGCCTCCGCGTAGCGCACCAGACCTGCAGGGTCGGTAAGGCTTGCGGCGACCGCCATGTCGATGGCGACGAGAGCCTCGACTGCAGGCAAGCGAAGGCAAAGATCGATGAGGGTGCGGCGTAGGGTCGTTGCACGCAGCCCTCGGACAGTTGAGATATCGTTCCGTGAAATTGCACAGTAGCGAACGCTGAGCCCACCTCGGGAGCGCACACCCGAGCCGACGGGCACGACGATCTCGATTGGATCGAGCGGGCTCATGTCGAGGCCCAGAAGCCAGGCCGCGGTCGCGCCCGCGAAGATAGACTCGGGAGGCAGGACGCGACGCCAGGCCGTGAGCACCAACAAGGGATCCTCGCGTAGACCGCTCCAGCAATAGAGCTCCGCGCCGAGACGTCGCCAGGCTTTGCCCCTCAGGCCGCTTAGGGTGACTCCGGCCTTCCGCGCTTCCTCCAAGCTGAACGGCTTTTTGGTGAGCTGTGGCGGGATGAAAGCTTTCCGACCCACAAGCGCAGGCTGTCATGGCTGCGCGGTTCCACCAACCCAGCCCGTAAAGACCACCTCAGGTCTGGTTGTGATCCCCGTCTGCTCCGAGCCAGCGTTCCAGAACCGCCGCGACGATATGCAGCTTCACCGGTTTGGAGATGTAGTCGTCCATCCCCGCGGCGAGGCAACGTTCGCGGTCGCCCGCCATCGCGCTCGCGGTCATGGCGATGATGGGCAGGTGGCGTCTGTCATTCTCGCCGCGCCGAATCTCGCGGGTGGCCTCATAACCGTCCATCTCCGGCATCTGGCAATCCATCAGCACGGCGTCGTATCGCACCTGGCCGAGCACGTTCAGCGCCTCGGTCCCGTTGCCGGCGACGTCCGCGCGATAACCGAGCCTCTCCACCATGCGCACCGCGAGCTTGAGGTTGGCCGCGTTGTCTTCGACGATCAGGATGCGCGCCCAGCGGTGGCGCGCCGCCGGCGGTCCAGAACCCTCGCGATTGATGCGCCGCTTCGATGGCGCGGGTCGCGACGCCAGCAGCGTCTGCAGCACGTCGAACAGCTGCGACGGCCGGACCGGTTTGACGAGCTCGACGTCGACACCCGGCACAGGTTGCTCCGAGCGACCTGCCGACGTGAGAAGGACGACGACCATGCCCTTCAACTTGGGATCGGCGCGGATCTTCGAAGCCACGTCCGCGCCGTCCATCTCGGGCATCATCAGGTCGACGATCGCGACCTCGAAAGGGTCGTCCTCGTCGGCCGCTTCGTGAAGCGCGCGCAGCGCCTCCCGGCCGCGCTCGAAGCTGCGCTCACGTGTTCCCCATGAGTCGAGATAGCGCTCGAGGATCACGCGGTTCGTGCGGTTGTCGTCGATGATCGCGACCGCGGTGCCGGCCAAGGTGCCGACCGGCTGCGGCTGCGAGGCCTTGATGTCGGATTCGCGAAACAGCGCCGTGAACCAGAACCGGCTGCCGGCGCCCCTCTCGCTCTCGACGCCGATCTCGCCGCCCATGAGCTGGGTGAGCATGCGCGCGATGGCGAGTCCGAGGCCAGTGCCGCCGTGCCGTCGCGTCGTCGAGCTGTCGACCTGCGAATAGGTCGAGAACACACGATCCTGCTCCTCGGCGGTCAGGCCGACCCCGGTGTCGGCAACCTCGAACCGGATCATCACGCCCGGCGTCATCGTGTCCAGCTTCTCCACGCGCACGACGACTTCGCCGGTGTCGGTGAACTTGATCGCGTTTCCAACCAGGTTGATGAGCACTTGACGCAAGCGTCCCGGGTCGCCGACCACGCTGTGCGGCACCTCTGGATCGGCATCGAGGATCAGCTCGATGCCCTTGTTGGCGGCCGGCTCCGCAAACAGCTCGACCGCTTCTTCGGTCACATGCTTCGGGCTGAAGTCGATCGTCTCCATGCGTACCCGACCTGCTTCGATCTTTGAGAAATCGAGGATGTCGTTGATGATGTCAAGGAGGGTGTCGCCGGACGTACGAATCGTCTCGACATAGTCCCGCTGCTCCTCGGAGAGATCGGTATCGAGAAGCAGCCCGGTCATGCCGATCACCCCGTTCATCGGTGTGCGGATCTCGTGGCTCATGGTCGCGAGGAATTCGGACTTCATCCGGGTCAGGTCCTGCAGCTCCTGATTGCTCTGGGCCAGGTCGGACATCACCGCGGACCTCGCCGTCTCGGCCGCCGTGGCCGCGGCGCGACTGTGCTCGAGGTCATCGACGACGCGACGGACCAGAGAGCCCAGGGCGACGAGCACCAGCGCGGCGAGGAGCGCCTGCCCAGCATCGGCGGCGCTGGGGTTGGCGAGCGCCACCGCGACGATGTTCGCGACCGCGAGCGCTGCGCCGATGGCGAATTCGATGGTCGTGTAGTACAGGGCGAGGAAGAGCAGCGGAAGCAACAAGAAGGGGAACGCGTGCAGGACGCTCGAGCCGAATTGGGCCTCGAGCACGAAGGCGATCGCCAGGCCGCCGATGGGTGACACCGCATGAAGAACCCGCGGGATTCGCTCCCACGGAAGAACGATCAGGGCCGCGGCCAGGGCCGCGAGGACCGCCGACACGGCGATTCCGAGGATCGATCCCGACGCCCACAGCGGATAGAGGGCGAGCCCGAAGCCGGCCAGGACAGGGACTGCAGTCGGCAGCTTCCCCACTCGGGGGACCGAGAACGGGGCGAGCGGCCCCAGGACGAGCAGCACGCCGATCGCCGCGGCCGCCAGAAGCGGGGGTTGTCCGGCGACCGCCGCCAGGCCGCGCAGGCTGACCAGCCCAACGATCGCGAGTCCCAGGAACGGGTAGACGCGCCGAGCCAGGCCATCCGCGTGGAGAGGAGTTCTCATTGAGCCTGGCTAATTTAGGCCATGGAACCCGTTGCTTAAGGGGGGTCTGGCCGGACCGGGGGCCCTTAAACTTTGCGTCCTGCGCACCATCCAACCCGCCAGGGGGGGCGAGGCATACAGGGTGTTGCCGGGATCTCGTCCACGGACTGAAGGGGTGCCGTTGCGGACGCAAAGCCTGGTCCGTCGAGCCACACCCTTCCTCGGAATCGCCGCGGTTTTCGCGGTCGCCACCGCCACCGGCGCGCCCGAGCTGCTCGCGTTTCCGTTGTTCCTGATCGTCGTCATCTCATCTGCGCTCTTCGACAACCGCGCCCAGCTGCTGGCCGTCGGCGGGGTGGCGACGCTCGCCATCCTGGTCCTTAGCGTCATCCATCTCGGGCAGACGTCGAACCTCGCCACCGCGGTCTTTGAAGTGGCCGTGCTGGCGATCGTCGCCGGATCGGTGCACGAAGTCGTGCAGCATGTGCGCGCAGCCGAGGGCAGCGCCGAGAAAAAGGCCTCGGACCTCGAAACCGACGACGCCCGGCTGCACATGGTCATGGAGGCGGCGACCGTCGGGTTGGGCGTCGCGACGGCTGATGGGCGCTGGCTGCAGGTCAACGAGCGTCTGGGCACGATCCTCGGACTCGGGCGAGGTGAGCTGATGGAGACCGGCCTTCTGGAAGTCACGACCGACGACGATCGCCACGTGGTCGCCGACGCGCTGGGTCAGCTCGGCCGCCGCGAGATCGTGCGCTGGGAAAGCGAGGTCGAGCAGGCCGGCCCGCACGGTCGTCCGATCCCGGTTTCGCTAGCGATCGCGGCACTCAGCGACCATTCGACTGAGCCGGTGCTGCTCGTCCAGGTGACCGACATCTCGGCGCGCAAGCGGCTCGATGCGATGCGCGATGCATTGGTCGCGGTTAGGCAGGTGATCGTCACCGCCAACAGCTGGGACCAAGGAGCGGCTGCGGTGCTCGGCAGCCTTTGCGCGCAGCTCGATTGGGACATCGCCCAGTACTGGAGCGTCGACGTGGAGAAGCACAGCCTGCACCTGCGCAACTCGTGGCGTGGCGACGATTCCAATGTTGGGGAGCTCGACGACCCGGCGCGAAATCTCTCCATCGAGGCGGGCGGCGGACTGGTCGGCCGCGTATGGCAGTCGGGGATCGCGGCCGCACTGGACGACCTGACGGCGAACGACTACGAGCAGGCCAGCGCGGAGCGCCGCGCCGGATTGCGCGCCGCGGTCGCCTTCCCTGTTGTCAGCGGCGGAGCGACCATCGGAGTCATCGAGCTCCTCGGTCGCGAAGTCCGGCACATCGAGGACGACCTCATGGCGATGCTGTCGATCGCGGGCGTCGAGATCGGACAGTTCATTCATCGCGCGGAGACGGCGCAGGCTCTGCTCCGAAGCGAAGCTGATCATCGCGCGATTTACGAGCGGTCTCCGATCGGGATCGCGCGAGTCAGCGGTGCCGGCGAGCTCCTCGAAGGCAACCCGGCTCTGCTGCACATGCTCGAGCACGACATGGAGACCATGCGCTCGCAGGCCTGGCCCGACCTACTGCGTGCTTACGACCTCGCGGCGGGCCGGGCGCGGCTGGCGCCGATGCTTGCAGGAATCCCGGACCAGCGCAGCGTCCAGGTGCGCGCCGCCACGGGCGGTGGCCGCTGGCTGTGGCTGCAGCTGACCGCGACCTCGATTCCGGACTCAAACGACCGGCCCGAGCATGTGCTCGTGATGGTCGAGGACGTGACGACCGTACGCGACACCCAGGACAAGCTGGCGGAGGCACTCGATTCGCAGCGCAGCGCCAACACCAACCTCGAGACGCTCGATCGCACTAAGACCGAGTTCCTTTCGATCGTCAGCCACGAGTTCAGGACAGCGCTGACCGGCATACAGGGTTTCAGCGAGCTCATCCGGGATGGCGGTCTCGAGCCGGACGAGGTGCGTGCCTACGGCGGCTACATATTCAATGACGCCGACCGTGTCAACCGCCTCATCACCGACATGCTCGACCTCGACCGCATGGAGTCCGGCCGCATGAGCATCCGTCTCACCGGCGTCGACATCAATGAGGTGGTAAGCGACGTCATGGCCAGGGCTGCGTCTTCGTCGGCCGTCGTCGTTGATTTCAAGGCCGACCTCGATCCGCGCCTGCCCATCGTCGCCGGCGATCGCGACCGGCTCGTTCAGGTGGTCAGCAACCTGGTGAACAACGCGGTCAAGTACTCGCCCGATGGGGGCACGGTGACTCTGTCCAGCCGCGCGGATGGCGGCTTCGTGTTGGTCAGCGTCGCCGACACCGGCCTCGGCATCCCGCCCGACGAGATCGGCCACGTGTTCGAACGGTTCCGGCGCGTTAGAAGCGGCGCCGCTCAATCGATACCCGGGACCGGCCTGGGCCTCACGATCGTTAAGCAGATCGTCGAGATGCATGGCGGCAAGATATGGGTCGAGAGCGCAGTCGGTCACGGTTCGGCGTTCCATTTCACCGTCCCCCTGGCAGTGGAGGCCGCGACGCCACAGCAACGCCGCCATGCCTGAACTGGTACCGGCGGGTGGGTATGGACCTTCGATGGTGCTGGTGGCCGACGACAACGAGGTCGCTCAACGGCTCTGTCGCCGCGTCCTCGAGAAGGCGGGCTACGGCGTGCTGATCGCGTCCGATGGGCTGCAGGCGGTCGACCTGGCGCTGGCCCAGAACCCGAACGTGATCCTCATGGACGTCGCCATGCCGGGCATGGACGGCCTGGAGGCGATGCGAAAGATCAAAGCCGAGCGGCCGGAGATGCGGATCGTCATCGCCAGCGCTCACTCCATGGCCAGCGACCGACAGCGCTTTCTCGCCGCGGGCGCCGACGACGTTTTGAGCAAGCCATTCCGGTTAGGGGACCTGATCGCGGTCGTCGCGAAGCTGACCGCGAAGCCCAGCGCATAAGGTCGAAGCAGAATGAAGGACCTCACCGGTACCCGGATCGGCAGCTACGAGATCGTCGAACGCCTCGGTGGGGGCGGCATGGCGGTCGTGTACCGCGCGGTGCAGCAGCCCCTTGGACGAGAGGTCGCGCTGAAGGCCCTTTCTCCCGAGCTGTTCCAGGACGACGGCTTCGTGAAGCGGTTCGAGGCCGAGGCCAAGACGCTGGCGAAGCTCGACCACCCGAACATTCTGCCCATCTACGACTTCGAGCTGACCGACGGCATGGCGTACCTCACGATGCCCCTGATCCGCGGCGGCACGCTGCGCGACATCCTCAACCGCGGGCCGCTGGACACGCTTTCCGCGTGGCGCTACCTGCGCGAGATCGGCGACGGCCTCCAGCACGCACACGATGCCGGCATCGTCCACCGCGATCTCAAGCCGACCAACGTGCTCATCCATTCGGACGGGCGCGCGATGCTGGCCGACTTCGGCCTCGCGCGCGGGGCCGGACAGCCGACGCACCTGACGACAGTCGGTCTCGCCATCGGCACGCCCGGATACATGGCGCCAGAGCAGGTCATGGGCCACGACGTCGACCGGCGCGCCGACATCTACGCGATGGGTGTGCTCACGTTCGAGATGCTCACCGGCCGCCTGCCGTTCATCGGCGCCAACCGAATGGAAGTGGCCTACTCGACGGTCAATGCGCCAATTCCATCCGCCGCCAAGCTGAACGCCGTCCTCCCCGACGAGCTCGATGTTCTGCTCGCCAAGGTGCTGGCCAAGGACCCCGCCCAGCGTCCGCAGACAGTGAAGGACCTGCTGGCGCAGATGGCCAAACTGCCGCAAAGGCGCGCGACGGCCGCATCAGCTGCGGCGGGAGTTGTTCGGCCGGCGGCCGCCGCCTCGGGCTCGAGCTCGCAGCCCGCGGAGACCGCGGCGATGCGCCTGATCGCCGCGCCACCACCTCAAGTGCACGGCTCGCCTCCGCCGACTCCGAGCACCGGCTCGTCGAGCGGGTCATCCGCCATCCGGACCCTGCAGATGATGGGCGTGAAGCCGGCGAGGGCTCGGGGACGATTCGTCCTCAACTCGCACGTCGCCAACCTGATCCATGTGGCCCGTGACGTCACCGGTGTGCGCTGGCCGGAGATCGCATACACGGCGGGGCTGGCGCAATACGTCGAGCAGGACCCGCCCAACGACGAGCAGCTGGCGACGCCGGTCGAGTACATCGGCCGGCTGAACGAGGCTTTCGAGACGATCTACGGCGCCGAGTCGGAAGACATGCTGCGGGCTTGGGGGCGGCGCGCGACCGAGCGCTGGCTGGCCGAAGGCAGGCACGGCATGGGCGGACCCCGAAGACTGGTGCCGGGCCGTCAACGCAAGCTGGCCGGCATCGTCAAGTCGTTCAGCGAGGCGATGGACAACGTGCGCGGCGAGCACACGCATGCATGGCTCCAGGTCGACGAGTTCCAGTTCTGGCTCGTCAACTTTTCCAACATGTTCGCGCTCGGCCGCATCAAGACCGTGAAGTCGTGCCATGTCTGGGTGGCGACCATCGAGGTCATCCTGCGCTGGGCCGGCCTCGCCAACGACTGGTACGTGGAAGAGGTCGAGTGCGGGTGCGTGTCCGGGACGTTCGACTGTGTCTTCGCCATCCGCTC
>DATNOD010000114.1:0-8000 GCA_035601515.1 Candidatus Eiseniibacteriota bacterium
GAGCGCTACCGAACGCTCGTCGGCAAGCTCGGGCTCAGGAGATAACGGAAAAGTCAATCGGGAGGGCTCCCGGTCGCGCGGGGTCAGCTCTTAGAAGCTCTCATCAAGGCCTAGGTTTGGATGGCAGCTGCTAGGAATCTGGCCCAAGAGACGCGACTAATACATGTGCCCTCCCAAATGGAGGTTGTCACGTGGCAATAGTCACGAAAAACGTAGAGGTCGCCGACAGGCGACTTTCGATCGAGGCCGGCCGGGTGGCCGAACAAGCCAACGGCGCGGTAGTCATCCGCCAGGGCGACAGCGTGGTGCTGAGCACCGCGGTGATGTCGAAGGAGCCCCGCGAGGGCATCGACTTCTTCCCGCTGACGTGCGATTACGAGGAAAAGCTGTACGCGGCGGGCAAGATCCCGGGCGCTTTCATGCGCCGCGAGGGCCGGCCGAGCGAAGCCGCTATCATCGCGTCGCGTCTGACCGACCGGCCGCTGCGGCCGCTGTTCCCGGACGGGTTCCGCCTGGACGTGCAGGTGGTCTCAACCGTGCTATCGGTCGACCAGGAGAACGACCCGACGATCCTGAGCATCAACGGCGCCTCCACCGCACTGGTGATCTCGGACATTCCCTTCGGAGGCCCGGTTGGCGCCGTCCGTATGGGGCACCTCGACGGTCATCTGGTCGTCAACCCGCCGATGTCGCGGATCGGCGAGTCGGAGCTCGACCTCGTCGTGGCCGGTACTGCTGACGCGATTCTGATGGTGGAAGCGGGGGCCAAAGGCGTCAGCGAGCAGGTCGTCCAGGACGCCCTGGAGATGGCCCACGACGCGATCAAGCAGGTGTGCGCGGGGCAGCTCGAGCTGCAGCGCGAGGTCGGCAAGCCGAAGCGCGAGTTCACGCCACCCCAGTACCCGGCCCAGATCGTGGAGGTCGTCAGCGAATACCTGGCCCTCAGGCTGGACCAGGCTGCATACATCCAGGACAAGGCTGCCCGCGAAGGCGCCCTCGATGACCTGCGCAAGCGCACGATCGCCGAGCTCGGCGAACGCTTCCCGGAGCACGCCGACATACTCGGCAAACTCTTCGACAAGAAGCTGAAGGACCGGGTCCGGCAGCGGATCATCGAGGAAGGCGTCCGCATGGATGGACGCGGCCTCAAGGATGTGCGCCCGATCACGGTCGAAGTAGGGGTCCTGCCCCGCACCCATGGCTCGGGTCTCTTCACGCGAGGACAGACGCAGGCGCTGACCATCGCTACGCTCGGCTCGATGTCCGACCAGCAGAAGCTGGACGGGCTCTCGCTGGACGAGTTCAAGCGCTACATGCACCACTACAACTTCCCGCCGTTCTCCGTAGGCGAGGCGCGACCGCTGCGCGGCCCAGGACGGAGAGAGATCGGTCACGGGGCTCTCGCCGAGCGTGCTCTGCTGGCGGTGATCCCGCCGGTCGAAGAGTGGCCTTACACGATGCGGCTCGTCTCCGAGATCCTCAGCTCCAACGGCTCGACCTCGATGGCATCCGTATGTGGATCGACGCTGGCCCTGATGGATGCCGGCGTCCCGATCAAGGCGCCGGTCGCAGGCATCGCGATGGGCCTCGTCATGCGAGAGGGCAAGTCCGCGGTGCTCACCGACATTCAGGGCGTCGAAGACAACCTGGGAGACATGGACTTCAAGGTCGCGGGCACCAAGGACGGCATCACCGCGCTGCAGATGGATATCAAGATCAAGGGCCTGACCCACGACATCCTGGCCCAGGCGTTGGAGCAGGCTCGAGAGGCGCGGCTGTTCGTGCTCGACAAGATGCTGGCTGTGCTGCCGCGGCCGCGCAGCGAGATGAGTACGTACGCACCGCGCATCACCACGATTCAAATCAACCCCGACAAGATCCGCGACATCATCGGCCCGGGAGGCAAGATGATCCGAAAGATCACCGAGGAGACCGGCGCGCAGATCGACGTCGAGGACGATGGACGGGTCTTCATAGCCGCGGTCGACCAGGAGGCCGGCCAGAGGGCGATCGACTGGATCAAAGGCCTCACCGACGAGGTCGAGGTGGGCAAGATCTACAAGGGCAAGGTCGTTCGCATCATGCCCTTCGGCGCCTTCGTCGAGGTGCTCCCCAACCAGGATGGGCTGGTGCACATCTCCAAGCTGACCGACCATCGGGTCGAGCGGGTCGAGGAGGTGGCCAACGTCGGTGACGAGATCGTCGTCAAGGCAACCGAGGTCGACAGCCAGGGCCGGCTCAACTTGAGCCGGCAGGCCGCGATCGACGAGCTGACCGCGAAGGGCGAACCGATCGAGGAGAAGATCGACAAGGAGGCCATGGCCACAGCGCTCGCATCGCCACCGCCGCCACCCCGTGAGGGTGGTTTCCGCGGAGGCGACCGTGGGGGTCGCAACGGCGGAGGCCGCGGACGAAGATAGAGGTATGAGCGAGCCGATCAAGGTCGCGGTCGCCGGTCACCGCGGCAAGGTCGGCTCGATCCTCGCCGTTGCTCTCGCCGCGGAACCCCACATCGAATATGTCGGCGGCATCACTCGCGGTGATGACCTGGCGGCGTTTCTGCACGCGAAGCGACCCCGCGCCTTCGTGGATTTCACGCGACCGGCGGAAGCAATGCACAACGTGCTCGCTGCCGTGGCCATCGGTGCTTCGCCGGTTGTGGGCACGACCGGCCTTTCGGCAGCCGACATCGACAAGCTCGAGACCGCGTGCAAAGCGAAAGGCCTGGGCGGGATCGTCGCCCCCAACTTCGCTATCGGCGCGGTACTGATGATGCACCTGGCGGAAATCGCCGCGCCGCATTTCGACGCGGCCGAGGTCATCGAGATGCACCACGCGACCAAGCTCGACGCTCCGTCCGGCACGGCACTGTCAACAGCCAAACGACTGGCCGCGCGGCGGGGCGGGAAACCCTTCAGCCACAAGAAGGCCGAGAAGGTGACGCTCGAAGGTACGCGAGGCGGGGAAGAGGGGAACGTCGCCGTGCACAGCATCCGCCTGCCTGGTTTCGTCGCGGACCAAGAGGTCATCCTCGGATTGCCGGGTCAGACGCTCACCATCGCCCACCGCACAACGAGCCGCGAAGCGTACGTGCCCGGTGTATTGCTGGCGATTCGCAAGGTGGTCGGCGAGCCGCGGTTCTATCGCGGCCTGGATGAGTTGCTTGGCCTCAGTCTCGCCTGATCCGATAACGCACCGCTTGGCCCAAAAGCGCGAAATCCTGTCCCCGCAAACGCACGTTTAGGTCAAGACGTGCGCAATAGCGCGAACAGCCTGGATCGAATTAGACTGTGGTCGTGCCCACCTCCAAACGATTAAACGTTGCCGTCGTCGGCGCGACGGGGCTCGTGGGTCAGGAGATGCTGAAGATCCTCGTCCAGCGCAAATTTCCGGTCGCCAACGTAGCCGTATTCGCGTCGGAGAGATCGGTCGGCGCGACCGTCCCATTCAACGGCGAGCACTTGACACTTCGGCGTCTGGATGAATCGGCATTTCTAGGCATCGACGTGGCGATGTTCGCGGCCGGCGCCGACATCTCTCTGCAGTACGCGCCTACCGCTGCCGAGGCAGGCGCCCTCGTCATCGACAAGAGCTCGGCCTGGCGCATGAAGGCGAATGTGCCACTGGTGGTCCCCGAGGTCAACGCAGAGGACATCCGCGAGAACGAGGGCATCATTGCAAGTCCGAACTGCACGACGATCCCCTTGACGATGGTGCTCGAGCCGTTGCGCAAGCGTTTCGGCGTTCGGCGCGTGATTGTCTCCAGCTACCAGGCCGCATCGGGCGCAGGTCGCGCGCTGATGGATGAGCTCGAGGACCAGACGGAAGCGATCGCGGCCCACAAGACGCCGACCGTCGGCGCCACCTCACATCAGCTCGCCTACAACGTCATCCCGGGCGGTTGGAAGCCGGACATCGACGGCTACAACGAGGAGGAGATGAAGCTCGTCCATGAGACGCGCAAGATCCTCCACGATCCTGAGCTGCCCATCGCCGCGACCTGCGTTCGTGTCCCGGTGCCGATAGGACATAGCGAGTCGGTTCTGATCGAGACCGACAAGAAGATCGGTCCCGGCGAAGCACGAGTGGTGCTCGGCGAAGCGCCGGGTGTGCTGGTCGAAGACGATCCACACGCGAAGATCTATCCGACGCCGCAGCATGTCGCGGGCAAGGACGAGGTGTATGTTGGCCGCATCCGCGACGACCTTTCTTCGAGCCATGGCCTGCTGCTCTGGCTGGTTTCCGACAATCTGCGCAAGGGCGCCGCGTTAAACGCTGTTCAGATCGTCGAGCACGCGCTCGCAATGGGGATGATCTAAATGTCAGCTGAAATCGGGCGTCTTCTCACCGCGATGATCACGCCGTTCAAGGCCGACGGCTCGGTGGACTATGAGGCGACCGAGAAGCTGGCCGCAATGCTCACGGCCGACGGATCAGACGGCGTCGTTGTGTCCGGCACGACAGGCGAGTCGCCGACGCTGAGCGATGACGAGAAGATCGAACTGATCACGGTCATCAAGAAAGCGATCCCGCGCCATTCGGTCGTCGCCGGCACGGGGAGCAGCGACACCCATCACTCGGTCGAGCTCTCCAAGCGCGCGATGAAGGCGGGCGCCGACGCGCTGCTGGCCGTCGTGCCCTACTACAGCAAGCCTCCGCAGGAAGGCATGTACCAGCACTTCAAGGCAATCTCCGACGTCGGCCCCACGATCATGTACAACATCGTCGGCCGGACCGCGGTGAACATGACCGCGGCGACCACGATTCGATGCGCGCAGCTGCCAGGCATCATCGGGGTCAAGGAGGCCAGTGGCGACCTGGACCAGATCGGTCTCGTCTGCGCCGGCAAGCCCGCGCAGTTCAAGGTCTGGAGTGGCGATGACAGTTGGACGCTACCCGTGCTCGCGGTCGGTGGCCACGGCGTCATCTGCGTCGTCTCGCACATCGCGGGCAGATCCATGAAGAAGTTGATCGAGGCCTACGCCAGGGCCGACACGCAGACCGCCCGGGAAATCCATCATGGGCTGCTCCCCGTGATCAGGGCGCTCATGACCACGGCCGCCAACCCGGTCCCTGTCAAGTCCGCACTGAATGCGATGGGATTTGCTGCAGGTCCATTCCGTCTGCCGCTGGTGCCGCTCACGGATGACCAGCTGAAATCCGTGATGCAGACCATCGGCGACGCGGGTGACCTGATCACATACAACACTGGAGTGAAAGTCGCCTAGCGGATCACCGGATCTCGAGGTCCTCCACGCGGAGGTCCGTGCGTGCGTCAAGTGCGGCCTCCACGCGACGCGGACGCAAGCCGTGCCCGGAGTGGGACCTTGTCCGGCCGACATCATGATCGTCGGCGAGGCGCCTGGCTTCAATGAGGACCGGCAGGGCGAACCCTTCGTAGGCGCAGCGGGCCACTTGCTGGACACGCTGCTGGCGCGCATCGGCCTCGGCCGTGCAGATGTCTACATAACCAACGTGCTCAAGTGCAGGCCGCCGCAAAACCGTGACCCGATGCCAAACGAGGTCGAATCCTGCTCGCCATACCTCGCGCGCCAGCTCGCGCTGATCAAACCGAAGGTCGTGCTCATCCTCGGCAGGCACGCGCTCGAACGTCTGTTGCCTGGACAGGGCTCGATCTCGCGCGTCCACGGCAGCCTCGTCAGACGCGGGGACGTCGCATACGTGCCTCTGTACCACCCGGCCGCGGCGCTGCACAACGGTGCGCTCGTCGCCGACCTCGAGCAAGACTTCGACCGGGTGAAGGCGTACCTGGACAAGCTCCTGGCGCCGCCACCACCGCCTCAACCGATTCCAGCGCCCAAACAGGAAGCGGAACAGCTGAACCTCCTGTGAAATCCCCACGAACTCAGAGCCTCCGGCGTGAGTTCGCGGGGGCCCCTATTGGCGGATCGGGGCTTCGATACCTGCCGCTCGGCGGCCTTGGCGAGGTCGGGATCAACATGTGGGCGCTCGAGTGGCAGGACCAGGTCCTCGTCATCGACGCCGGGCTCATGTTCCCGCAAGAGGACATGCTGGGGATCGACCTCGTCCTGCCCGACATCTCGTACCTGCTCGAGCCACGCCGCAAAGTGCTCGGAATCTTTCTCAGCCACGGGCACGAAGACCACATCGGCGGGCTCCCGTTCGCACTCAAGAAGATCAACGTCCCGGTCTACGGGACGCGGCTCACGCTTGGGTTGGTCAAGCCAAAGCTGAAGGAGCACAGGATCCTGCGCGAGGCGGACCTGCGCGAGGTTCGCGTGGGCGACACGGTCCAGCTCGGCCCATTTCGCGTCGAGACGATCGCGGTTTGCCACTCGATCCCTGACGCGGTCGCGCTCGCGATCCAGACCCCCGTCGGGCGCGTCATCTACACCAGCGACTTCAAGCTCGACCCCGATCCGCCCGACGGTTATCCGACCGACATGGAACGATTCCGGCGCCTCGGCGATGAGGGTGTGCAGCTGCTGCTCAGCGACTCCACCAATGCAGAACGTTCGGGCCGATCAGGCTCGGAGCGGGACCTGCATGCCCCATTCGAGCGCATCTTCGGCGAAGCACCGGGACGCATCGTGGTCGCGAACTTCGCATCCAACATCCACCGCATCCAGCATCTCGTGAGGATGGCGGTGCAGTTCGACCGCAAGGTCGCCGTGGTCGGCCGCAGCCTGCAGACCAACTTCAAGACCGCGCGCGAGCTGGGCTTCCTGAAAGTGCCGGAGGGCCTGACCGTCTCGCTCGAGAACGTCGAGAAGGTCCCGCCCTCGAAGCTGCTGCTGCTCACGGCCGGAAGCCAGGGCGAGCCGATGTCCGCGCTGGCGCGGTTCGCCGCCCAGCGTCACCCGGCGGTGAACGTGTTGAAGGGCGACTGGGTGGTCATCTCGGCGCGCCCGATTCCCGGCAACGAGCGAAGCGTGCATCAGACCGTCAACAACCTTTACCGCCACGGGGCGCACGTTTTCTACTCCGAGGTCGGCCATGTCCACGTCACCGGGCACGCGCAGAAAGACGAGCTCCGCGAGATGATCGACGCCGTTCGCCCGCGCTACTTCATCCCGGTCCACGGCGAATATCGGCAGCTGTACCAGCACGCCGACCTTGCACGCGAGGCCGGCATCGACGCAGACCGGATCCTGGTCGTCGAAGATGGCGACACGGTCGAGCTCGGCGCGGATTCGATCCGCCGTGGCGACAAGATCGCCACCGGGCTGGTCTTCGTCGACGGGCTCGGGGTCGGGGACGTCGAGAAAGCGGTGCTGCGCGACCGCCGGCACCTGGCCGAGGATGGGATTCTGGTCGTGACTTTGGTCCTCGATCGCGACACCGGCACCGTGCGCGCCGGGCCCGATCTCGTTTCGCGCGGTGTCATCGAGCCCGAGCTTTCTTCCAAACTCATGACTGACGCGCGGAGAGCTGTGATGGACAGCATCAGAAAATTTGCGGACACCCACGCCGATGTCAACACGCTCAACGAGGCCATCCACGACGCTGTGCTGAAAACGGTCTGGAAGCAGACGCGGCGCCGGCCGATGGTGATTCCCGTCGTGACGGAGACATGAAGCTTCCGCCGCTGGCGCTGATCGCGCCGAGCCTATGCCCTCGCTGCGACCAACCGGCCATGGTGCTGGACCATGCCGATGAGATGCGCTGTGGGCATTGCGGCCTGCAGCTGCACCAATGCGGCAACTGTCGGGGCATCGCCGGCCCGTTCGACCGCTACTGCGGTTTCTGCGGGCACGAGCTGTTGCGCGGCCAGGAGCGGCCGATCTGGTGGCGGCTGTGGCTGCTCGCCGCGCTGGTGCCGTTGGCAGCCGCATTGACCGGCGGCATCTGGTGGGCGCAAACGCACCCACTCAAATAGCTACTAGCGTGGCGCCGGCGGCCGGGTTGACCCCGGCCGCAACTTTGTCCTTACCACTCCGAGCGTGGTTTGGAGAGACAGTCCGTAAATCCAAACAGCGGGAAAGAGAGCAGCCGCGCGCGAAGCGCCCGGCGATGAG
>DATNOD010000115.1:0-2435 GCA_035601515.1 Candidatus Eiseniibacteriota bacterium
CGTCGTAACTGGATCGTTCCTGATGGCGGCGGTCGGCGCCTTCTACGTGCTGGGGCGCAAGGATGTCGAGTACGGCAAGATGTTCCTGCGTGTCGGTGTGATCGTGGCGTGCGCGGCCAGCCTCTGGCAGCTGTTCCCGACTGGTGACGGTCAAGGCCGGAACGTCGCGCGTTATCAGCCGGTGACACTGGCCGCGATGGAGGGCCTGTTCAAGACCGCACCATACGCACCGATCGTCGTGATTGGTCAGCCGAACACTGCCGAGCGAAGGCTCGACAACCCGATCACGGTTCCCGCCGCGCTGAGCTTTCTGACCTATCGTCGCTGGAGTGCCGAAGTCAAAGGGCTGGATGCGTTCGCGCGCGAGCAGTGGCCGGACAACATCCCACTTCTCTACTACAGCTATCACATCATGGTTGGGCTCGGCACGATCTTCATCGCCATCATGGTCGTCGCAGTGCTGCTGCTGTGGCGAAAGGCGCTGGACCAATCGGGCTGGATGCTCTGGATCCTGATGTTGAGCTTCCCGTTTCCCTTCATCGCCAACACGGCCGGGTGGGTCACCGCGGAGGTCGGCCGCCAGCCCTGGCTCGTGTACGGCTTGATGCGGACGTCGGAAGGCGCCTCCACGCAGGTCTCGGCGGGCAACGCCTTGTTCACACTGCTGGGTTTCATGGGCATGTACACGGTGTTGTCGATGCTGTACCTGTTCCTGATGTGGCGTGAGATCGACCACGGGCCACGGCACGGGATGTGAGATGGAAACGTTCTGGTTCGTCGCCGTCGCGCTGATGTTGACGGTCTACGTCGTGCTTGACGGGTTCGATCTCGGCGCGGGAATCATTCACCATGTGGCGGCAAAGACGGAAGCGGAGCGCCGCGGCATCCTCCGCGCCATCGGTCCGGTGTGGGACGGCAACGAGGTCTGGTTGATTGGCGCGGCCGGCACGTTGTTCTTCAGCTTCCCGGTGCTCTATGCGGCGAGCTTCAGCGGCTTCTACCTCCCCTTGATGATGGTGCTGTGGCTGCTGATGCTGCGTGCGCTTGGCATCGAGTTGCGTGGACACGTCGACGATCCGCTCTGGCGACGGTTTTGGGACTTCACGTTTGCCGGATCGAGCGCGGCGTTGGCGATGTTCCTTGGCGCGGCGCTGGGCAACGTCATTCGTGGCGTTCCGCTCGGGGCCGAACGAGTGTTCTTCGAACCGCTGTGGACGGATTTTCTGCCGATCGGTCGTACGGGGATTCTCGACTGGTACACGGTCCTGACCGGCATCGTCGCCTTCGCGGCGCTGGCTGTCCACGGCGCGAATTACATCGCGCTCAAGACCGAGGGCAGCGTCCAGATGCGGGCGCGCCAGGTCGGCCAGCGGGCCGGATGGGGATTCACCGTGCTGGTGGCGATCAGCCTGGTCGCCACACTGCAGGTGCGGCCGGACATGATCGGAAATTACCGAGCGCATGCCTGGGGATGGCTCATTCCACTGATGGTGGTGGGTGGGCTTGCCGGGATGCATCACGCCAGGCTGAGACAGCGGGACCTAGCCGCGTTCCTGTGTTTCTCGGCCTGTCTCGTCGGAATGCTCGGTGGGGTCGCGTTCGGGCTGTACCCAAGGGTGCTGCCATCGACCCTCGACCCGAGCTTCGACCTGACGGTCTGGAACTCGGCGGCGCAATCCTATGGTCTACGGGTCGGTCTGATCTGGTGGTCGATCGCCAGTGCGCTGGCGGCGGTCTACTTCATCTATCTGTATCGCTCGTTTCGCGGCAAGGTCACCCTGGCTTCAGAATAGACCCTCAGAGGCGGATCCTTGACAACACCGAAACCGACTCCTTTGTCCCTCTGAGGCAGGGTGCTCACAACTCGGCCCAGTGCGACACGACGACCCTCGCCCAGATTGCGCCGCGTGCCCATTCTGGAACCGTGAGCTGGTCGCTGGCGGAGGACACGCCGAAGCTGCAACGCTCCTTCCGGGGACGATTCGGCCGCGCGCTGCCCGTCAGTGCTTTCGGCGAATCTCCGCTCCATGAGCGGATGGAGTTCCCAATCTCACGCGCTCGCCAAGCGCAAGCCATGGCGGCGGTGGCCCGTCCCCACGGTGCGACCGATTTCATCGCCTCCCTCATTCGGGGACGCGCCCATGTAGTCGGCCAAGCGCCTCTGCAGGAAGAGCCGCGTCCGGTGCACGCGCGACTTGGCCGTGGCCAGCTTGATATGCAGCGTCTCGGCGATCTCGGGATACGGGAGCCCTTCGACATCGTGCAAGAGAAACGCCGTGCGGTAGTCCGCCGGCAGCTCGTCAATGGCGTCACCGAGCACCGACCTCAGCTCACCTTCGATCGCTGGGTCCGTCAGTCTCCTCGACCAGTCGACCGCCACCTCCATGTACTGGCCGTTGTCGTCGAATGACGGGGCGAGGTCTTCCCACGACACT
>DATNOD010000116.1:0-4109 GCA_035601515.1 Candidatus Eiseniibacteriota bacterium
GCGGGTCGACGGCGAGGTCGCAGTAGAGGCACGTTGCCTGATCTTCATAATCTTCTTGGCCCGGCGGAGTATACCGTTTGGACGATCGGCGGCCTAACTTTGGGTTACAGGACGGGTGCAACTTTCGGCGCCATTCTGCGCGCACCTGAAGGTCGGGGCAATGTGTTGTTGTTAAGTAATGACCGCAAAATGTCTGAAGCGCAGCCGATCAAGACGCCGCTTGGCGGCTCCATATAGTTACCAGCCAACAAAATGTCTGGTTTTCTGGGGCTTTTGCTGGTCAGCATCTCCGTCGGGCTGAGCAATTTCGCGGGTGCCATCGGCATCGGCCTGAGTGGCATCAGCGCCCGTACCCGCCTTCGCGTCGGCATCGCTTTCGGCCTGTTCGAGGCTTTGATGCCTATCGCCGGCTTGCTCCTGGGCCAGGCCGTCGCCGGCTACCTCGGCCACATCGCCAAGTACGTGGGCAGCGCGATCCTGATCCTGGTCGGCGCTTACACGATCTGGCAGGGTCGGCGGATGACCAGCGAAGAGCCGCAGCCAGAGAGGACCGAAATCCAGACGCATCGCTTGATCATCACCGCGCTCGCGTTGAGCATCGACAACCTGGCGGTCGGCTTCGCACTTGCCGTGTACCACATCCAGATCGTGCTGGCGGCGGTGACGATCGGTGTGATCAGCGTTGCGCTTTCGCTTCTCGGCCTGGAGCTGGGCAGCCGTTTGGGCACGAGGATCGAAGCCTGGAGCGAAGAGCTGGGTGGATCGGTGCTCATACTCGTCGGCCTGGCGATCGCGGTCGGCATCCTCGGCTGAGGTGTGCGCGACCTACGATGGAGCGCAGCCTTGGCTGACATCCCGACCCTAGACCACGTGCTGCTGGCGACGACAGGCCACGTCGCCACGATCACGTTGAACCGCCCCGAGCAGCGAAATCCTCTGTCGGCGGGGATGCTTCTCGATCTCATCGCCGCCTTTCGGTGGTGCGGGGACGATGACGCCGTGCGAGTCGTGGTCCTCACAGGTGCTGGGGATCGCGCTTTCTCCGCGGGCGCCGACCTGAGCAGCTTCCAGCCAAGCGCAGGCAAGGCGGAGCCGCAACAGGACCGGCGGGCGTTCGTCGACCTCTTCTTGCTGATGGCGGGGCTCGGGAAACCAATCGTCGGACGCATCAACGGCCACGCGCTCGCCGGCGGAATGGGACTCGCCGGCTCGTGCGACCTCCTGGTCGCCGTCGACACCGCGACCTTCGCCACGCCGGAGATCAACGTCGGCGTCTGGCCGATGATGATCCAGGCCGTACTGGCCCGAAGCCTCCCGCGCAAGGTGTTGCTCGAGATGATGATGCTCGGTGATCGCTGGACCGCGACGCAGATGCAGTCGCTGGGGTTCGTGAACAGGATGGTCACGCGCGAGCTGCTGGACGCAACGGTCGACGAGATCACCGAGAAGCTGGCGAAGAAATCGCCGCTCGTGATGCGGCTGGGCAGAGATGCCTTCTACGGGCAGCAGGACATGGACTTCGCTCCCGCGCTCGAGTACCTGCGCGAGGAGCTGCTCAAGGTGGCGATGACCGAGGACGCAAAGGAAGGCGTGCTTGCGTTCTTCGAGAAACGCGAGCCGGACTTCAAGGGGAAATGAGCGAGCGATACAAGAAGCTGCGCGAGTCTGCGCTCAAGGGCGGCACGCGCTACCTGCCCAAGCTGCGCGAGCAGCACAAGCTCACCGCTCGCGAACGGCTCGGCCTGCTGCTCGACGCCGGATCGTTTGTCGAGGACGGCCTCTTCGCCAACGTCCTCGCGGAAGAGCTGCCCGCAGACGGGGTCATCACTGGACTAGGAATGATCGCCGGGCGGCAGGTGGCGGTGATGGCTAACGACCCCACCGTCAAGGCCGGGAGCTGGGGCGCTCGTACGGTCGAGAAGATCGTGCGCATCCAGGAGACGGCGCAGCGAATCCGCGTCCCCCTCTTCTATCTGGTCGACTCGGCGGGCGCACGCATCACCGACCAGATCGACATGTTCCCGGGGCGCCGGCATGCGGGCCGGATCTTTTTCAACGAGGTGCAGCTCTCCGGGCAGGTACCGCAGATCTGTTTGCTCCTGGGCCCGTCGGCGGCAGGTGGTGCTTACATCCCCGCGTTTTGCGACATGGTCGTGATGGTCGAGGGCAACGCATCCATGTACCTCGGGTCGCCACGGATGGTGGAGGTGGTGGTCGGCGAGAAGGTCACCCTCGAGGAGCTGGGCGGCGCGCGGATGCACTGCACCGAGAGCGGATGCGGGGACGCCCTGGTCGCCGACGACAAGGAGGCCATCGATTTTGCGCACGCCTACTTCGCCTACATGCCGCAGCGGTCCGGCGAAAAGCCGGCGGCATGCGCGGCGAAGGCCCCCCGCGCAGGCTCGAAGCCGATCGCCGACCTCATCCCCGAGGAGGCGAACAAGGGCTACGACATGCGCAAAGTCATCGATGCGCTTATCGATGAAGGCAGCTGGGTGGAGATCAAGAAGCTCTTCGCGAAGGAGCTGCTCACCGGCTTCGCCCGCCTCGACGGACATGCGATCGGCATCGTCGCCAACCAGCCGATGCAGAAAGGCGGAGTGCTGTTCAACGATTCGGCCGACAAGGCCGCCCGGTTCATCTGGCTGTGCGACGCGTTCGAGATCCCCCTCCTGTTCCTCGCCGACGTTCCCGGTTTCATGATCGGCACCGACGTTGAGCGCCGGGGAATCATCCGGCACGGCGCCAAGATGATCAGCGCGGTATCGGAAGCGACGGTGCCCAAGATCTCCGTCATCGTCCGCAAGGCCTACGGCGCCGGCCTTTACGCGATGGCGGGGCCGGCATTCGATTCTGATTCCGTGATCGCGCTGCCCTCAGCTCAGATCGCGGTCATGGGCCCCGAGCCCGCGGTCAACGCGGTCTTCTTCAACAAGCTGGCCGATTTGCCAGAAGACCAGAGAGCGGCACGACGCAAGCAGCTCGAGGACGAATATCGCGAGGACGTCGACCTTTACAAGCTTGCCTCCAACCTCATCGTCGACGACGTCGTCGAGCCGAATGACCTACGCGCGAATCTCATCGCACGCTTTCGCGCCTACGCGACCAGGAAGTCACCGCGACCGGATCGCAAACATGGAGTCAATCCAGTCTAAGAGCGGTGGTATGGCACCGCGTAATAGACCACGACCACATAGAAGGTGATGCTGGCCGTGATGACCGCCAGGTGGAAGAGCTCGTGGTAGCCGAACACCCGCGGCCACAATCGCGGGCGACGGAACGCGTAGGCCGCCGCGCCGAGTGAGTACTGCAGCCCGCCTAGGGCCATCAGCAGCGCCGCCGCCCAGCCCAAGGCAGCGGTGAGCGGGACCAGCGCAACCACCGAAAGCCAGCCCATCGCCAGATAGATGCTCGCCAGCGCGACCCGCGGGATGCGCAGGAATGGCGCCGCACCCACCACGCCGGCCAGGGCGCAGACCCAGATAGCGATGAGCACCCCGATTCGCCACCAGCCGCCGAGGATGTTGAAAACCAGCGGCGTGTAGGTCGCCGCGATGAAGACGAATATCGTGGCGTGGTCCGCGCGCCGCAGCCAATCCTTGACGCGAGGAGGCCAGTTGAAGATGTGGTAGGTGGCGCTCACGGAAAAGAGCAGCACCAGGCCGGTTCCGTAGATCGCCATCGAGGCGAGCTTCGCGGGATCGTGCCGGGTGATGACGATGAGCGCGACAAGCCCGGCGACCGAAACCAGGGCTGCAATTCCGTGCGACCAACCCCTGAGCAGCGGCCTGGGCAGCGACACCATCGGCAGGTTCATGACACGTTGCATCATAGGAGCCGCGAGGCCAGCAACCCCGCGGCCAGGGCGACGACTCCCCACGAGAATGCGCGCAGCGCCTTTTCCAGCGGCTGAAGCAACGCGGCCTCATCGAGAGCAACCTCCGAGCCATCGGTCATCGTCACCGTCCCCGAGACGGCACGCGTGCGCCGGCGCAGTGACCGCGCCGGGGTGCTAAGCGCCCGCTGACCGTACGACAGCGCGAAGGCGGCGGCGGCGATTGCGAGCGCCGCGAGCGAGACACTCGCGGTTTGCGCGAAGTAGGCGGTCA
>DATNOD010000117.1:0-8831 GCA_035601515.1 Candidatus Eiseniibacteriota bacterium
CGGGCCCACGTACGTCTTGAACATGAGGTTGAACATCCGCGGCTCGTCCAGGGCGCCTCCGCACTCCGGGCACCGGTCGCCTTTCACATGGTCCGCGCGCCAGCGTTTCTTGCACGCGCCGAGGCACTGGCGCAGTGGGTCGACGAAGTTGGTCAAGTGGCCCGAGGCCGCCCACACCGCCGACGGCATGATCAGCGTCGACTCCAGGCCCACAACGTCGTCGCGCAGCTCCACCATGTGCCGCCACCAGAGGTCGCGGATCGCCCGCTTCATCGCGACCCCGTAAGGGCCGTAGTCGTAGAAGCCCGACACCCCGCCGTAGATCTCGCTGGAGGGGAAGATGAAGCCGCGCCGCTTCGTGAGCGCCACGACTTTTTCCATCAGTTGTTCGCGGGGGACGCTCAAACTGGCGTGCTACTCCCCACCCGGCCGCGCGCTTCGCGCGGGGCCGACCTCCCCACGGGGTGGGGAGGTGAAATTCGTCATTGATCTCATTTGGTGCAGGAATGCTAGCGACTTCAGGCGGCGGTCCAGGTGATGCTCCAGCTGCGCTGTAAGCACACCTTCGATCGCTTCGATCAATTCCCCATCGAGTTTCAAACGGCGATACGTTTGAATATCTCCGCTTGCCATCAGTCGAAGAACTTTTATTGCAGCGAGCGGGACAAGCGGCATGTTGGCAAGCGCGCAGTCGTCGCAAAGGAATCCGCCCGCAGCCGGGCTGAACACGGCCGGTTTCGGCTTCAACGGCTTCGCACACGACGCGCACTCCATCAGCTGAGGCGCGTATCCGAGCAGGTCGAGCGCCGACATCAAGAAGTAAGCGGAGGCCCGGCGCGGATCGGTCTCCCGCGCCAGCTCGTCCAGCGCCATCACAGTCAGCTCATACACGCCGTCAACCGGGTGCCGGTCCTCACAAACCCGCTCGGCCAGCTCTGCGATCAACGCCGCGTGCGACATCCGCTCCACGTCTCCCGTGATCCGCTCTCCGGGCATGCGCTGCACCTGCGCGACCACGTCGAGCTCACCGCGGCCTTTCGCGAGCAGCACGTCAACGTGTCCGTAGAGCTCGAGCGACGGGCCCAACTTGCTCTCGGGGCGACGCACGCCTTTCGCGATCGCGCCAACCTTCCCGTGGGTGCGCGTCAGCAGCGTGAAGATGCGGTCAGCTTCGCCGTAGTCGAGCTTGCGCAGCACGACCGCCCGGTCACGATACGTGGCCAGTAGGTTCCTCCATGTCGCTCGAATCGTGAGTGCCCGGCGCCCGCCCGTCCTGGGAAGGGTGCGCCAGGCCTGCCGCGACGAGCGCTTCTTCCGGCCAGACTTGATCGGACTTCAACCCAACCGTCTCGATGCGGCGGCCCTTCACCTTCTCGACGGTCCACAACGCCTTCCCGCTTCGGAACGAATCTCCCGCGACAGCGATCTTTCCAAGCATCGCGTGGACATATCCGCCGACCGAGTCATAGTCGCCGGACTCCTCGATCGCCAACCCGAGTCGTGAATTGAGCTCCTCGAGCGGGAAGCCGGCGTCGACCCGCGCCTCGCGCTCGTTGAGGATGACCAGCAGCTCCTCCTCTGCGCTGTCGTACTCGTCGCGGATCTCGCCGACGATCTCCTCCAGCAGGTCTTCCATCGTCACCAGGCCGGCGGTGCCGCCGTACTCGTCGACCACGATCATCATGTGGACCTTCTCGGTGCGCATCTCCAGGAGCAGCTCATCGACCTTCTTCTGCTCGGGAGTGAACTTGATCGGGCGAAGGACCTTGTCGATGTCGAACTTCTGCGCGCTGGTGAGCGTGTAGTAGAGCAGCAGGTCCTTGGCATGAACCAGGCCGACGATGTGGTCGAGGTCCTCCTCGTAAACCGGCGTCCGCGTGTGCCGATCCTCTTTGAAAACCTTGACGATCTCGCGCAGCGTTGCGGTTCGCTCGATGGCCACGATGTCAGTACGCGGGATCATGATCTCGCGCACAGTTTTGTCGCCGATCTCGATGATCCCGTGGATCATCTGGTGCTCCTGCTCCTCGATCACGCCCGCCTCCTCGGAGACGTGCAGCAGCGTGAGCAGCTCTTCCTCGGTGAGGAACGGTGCGCGCGCCGCGCGGCCGCCGGTCAGGGCTCGCGAGA
Organism: Candidatus Eiseniibacteriota bacterium; assembly: GCA_035601515.1. Classification (GTDB taxonomy): domain Bacteria; phylum Chloroflexota; class Dormibacteria; order Dormibacterales; family Dormibacteraceae; genus UBA10449. The sequence continues at coordinate 2,131 of DATNOD010000117.1, forward strand.
TGATCGTGACCGCCCACAGGATCGGGCTGAGAAACGTAGCGAGACGGTCGACCGGACCCGCCGTCGCCAGCGCAACCCGCTCCGCGTACCGGATCGCCAGCGTCTTCGGCGTGACCTCGGCCGCAATGAGCAGCACCACCGAAAGCACGAACGACACCAGCAATGCGAGCCAGAGTCGCCACGCGCTCGGCACGTTCCAGCTCGTGAACAGGGCATCGGTCAGGAGTGTGGTCGAGGTCGACGCGACGATCAGCGCCAGAGTGTTCGTGAAAAGGACGGTGGAGAGGTAGCGGTTCGGATCCGATCGCAGCTTCTGCAGGATTGCCGCGCCCTTGCTCCCCTGCTCGGCGAGGAAGCGGACGCGCAAACGTCCGACCGACGTGAGCGCCGTCTCGGTGCCGGCGGCGAGCGCGGCCGCCAGGAAGCAGACCACTAAGACGATGACTTCGATCCATTCCTGAGCGTTCATGCCGGCAGGACTATCGGAAGAGCTCGCTGACGCTCCGGTTCTCGTGCACCCGGATAATCGCCTCGGCGAGCAAAGGCGCGACCGACAGGACTGTGATCGGCGAATCTGGCCCAAGCTTGTCAGCGGTGATGGGCACCGAATCGGTGACGATCACCTGCTCGACATTGGCCCTCTTCAGGCGCTCCACGGCATCACCTGTGAGCACCGGGTGCGTGGCCGCGATCAGAACCCGCCTTGCGCCCTGGTTGTGCAGCGCCATCGCCAGCTTCGAGATCGTGCCACCTGTGGTGATGATGTCCTCGACGACCACGCAATCGCGGCCTTTGACATCGCCTGACACCGCGATCACCTCGACCTCATCGTCGCCCGTCCGGCGCTTGTAACCGAACGCGATCGGCGCCGACAGCTGGTTGGCCACGGCCTCTGCGCGGCGGCCGCCACCCGCGTCGGGAGCGACGATCGTCATGTGCTGCAGGTTGAGCGAGTTCAGGTAGTCGGCGATGATGTGATGCGGCGACAGGTGATCGGTCGGCACGTCAAAGAAGCCTTCGATGGCCTCTGCGTGCAGGTCGAGCAGCAGCAGCCGGTCGGCGCCCGCGAGGGTGATGAAGTTGGCCACCAACTTCGCTGAGATGGGTTCGCGCGGCTGGGTCTTGCGCTCCTTGCGGGCGTAACCGTAGTAAGGGATGACCGCGGTGACGCGGCCGGCCGAGGCACGGCGCAAAGCGTCGAGGATGATGAACAGCTCCATCAGGTGCTCGTTCACCGGCGGCGATGTCGGCTGGATGACGAATACGTCATGACCGCGCATCGAGTCCTCGATCTTGACGTTGATCTCACCGTCGGGGAAATGTCGCAGGCGCGGGTCCGTGAGCGGGACGCCGAGCTTGTCCGATATGCGCTGCGCGAGGTCGGGGTTCGCGCTGCCCGCGATGAGCTTGAGGGCGCCCCACGGTGAGGCTTCCTCTCCTGTGAACTCGACCGCGGTCGTCAATCTACCGATCACCTTGGTGCTCTACGCCCCTCTCTCTAACCCTCTGCCCCAGGGGGAGAGGGAACTTTTCTGCGTACCACCCTAGCTGGAACTCCGACCGCTGTCGCGCCGTCTGGGACGTCTTTCGTGACCACCGAGCCCGCCCCGGTTCGCGCGCCCTTGCCAAGTTTGACGGGAGCGACCAGCATCGTATCCACCCCGACGAAGGCGCCGTCTCCGATCTCGGTGCGGTTCTTGTTCGCGCCGTCGAAGTTGGCCGTGATCGTGCCCGCGCCGATGTTGGCGTCCTCGCCGAGCTCGGTGTCGCCGAGGTACGAGACATGCGGCACCTTGCTGTTCTTCCCCACCTTGGTCCTCACGAGCTCGGCGAAGCTGCCGATATGAACGTCTTCGGCGATCTCGGTGCCGGGCCGGATCTTCGCGAACGGACCGCAGTCGGAGCGGTCGCCGATCCTCGCGTCCTCTATATGGACGTGCGGGCCGATGCGGCACTCGCTGCCGATTTCCGTGTTGCCCTTGATGACCGAGAACGGCTCGATGCTCGTGTCCTGGCCGACGGTGACTCCGGCGTCGATGAACGTGGAGTCGGGGTCGACGATGGTGACGCCGTCTTCCATGAGTCGCTCGAGGATTCGCCTCTGCATGATTTTCACGGCTGCCGCGAGACGGATTCGATCCTTGACGCCCATCGCCTCGTTCGGATCGGCGAGCGTGACGATGTTGACCGGTTTGAGGTCGAGGAAGACGTCGGTCAGGTAGTACTCGCCCGCGTTGTTTGTGTTCGAGATCTGCGCCAGGGCGTCTTTCAACCGCGCGCCGGCGAAGCAGTAGATGCCGACGTTGAACTCGTGATTGGTTTTGCGCAGCTCGTCGTAGGCGTCCTTGCGTTCGACGATCTTCTCGAACTCTCCGTCGGCACCGCGAACGATGCGGCCATCGTCGCGGGTGGGGTCGACGATGCTCGCGAGCGTGGCCGGGCGCTTTGCTCCCCGGTGCGCGGCGACGACGCGCATGACTGTGCTCGATGTGAGAAGAGGCGAATCGCCGTTGACGACCAGCACGTCACCCTTGAGGTTCTCGACCTGCTGCAGCGCGTGGGCGGTGCCTTTCGGCTCACGCTGGTAGACGACCTCGATCGTCGGATCCTTCTCCGAGAGGTGCGCTGCGAGCTCGGCGTGGTGCGGGTTGACGACGACGGTGATGGTGTCCGCACCGGCCTCGGAGACCGCGGCGATGACCCAGTCGATCATGGGGCGACCGCAGACCATGTGCAGGACCTTGGGAGTCCGCGACCGCATGCGAGTGCCGTGACCGGCGGCCAGGATGACGGCCGTTAGCGATGAGCTCAAATTTTCGCCCTTGCGGGGCTCAGCGAATTATACGGAGCGACGGCCGAGCCCCCGCTCCGGTGAGCGGGGGCTCGCGTAATGAGGGGATCAGTCGAGTTTCATGACGACGTTGTGGCCGAGGAAGTCGGCGTGGGCCAGACCATGCGAGCGATCGACCACGATGCTGAATGCGGGACTCTCGCCCTTGAGGAGCGACGTGCTGTCGGCGATCTCGCCGCCGATGGTCATCGTGTTTCCCGACTCCTGGACCGAAGTGATCCGGACGGAGCGAACCGTCCCGGGGAAGGCGATCCCGCTCATCGCATCCGGTGCTCCGGCATAGATGCTTTTGACCAGGCTGCCGCTGCGCTTGTTCATGTCGACCTTGCCTTCGATTACGTACGACGCGTACGCAGGCCATGGAGCGCGTGGCATCCCGGCAACCGCCCGAAAGCGCATTGCGTTCTTGCCCATCCAGGCGAAGTAGCCGCTGACCGGCACCGCGGCGCCGGCGATCACCGTTGCCGCGCCCGCGCCGGCCATCTTCAAGAAGTCGCGCCGAGCAAGTGTTTTCATGGCTCCTCCTCCTAGTGCGGGGTTCCGAGATACGGGAAGTCGGACAGGTAGTCGCTGTGCGGTCCGACGTTGTCGGTCTTCAAGCCGCCGCTTGTGATCAGGCTGAGCGAGATGTCGATGACATCGTCCTGAAGCCGGCGGCCATTGAGTGCGGCGTAGTTGGTGGGCTTGGAAAAGTTGTAGTTGAGGACGTCAGGCAACAGCACAGTCGCCAGTCCGGGATTGCCGCCAAGCGCGGTGAGGGTGTTGGCGAAGCTCTCGACGAATGTGATGCCTTCGGTCGTGGACGCGGTCAAGTCGTCGCTGGGATCGATGTTGTTGAAGACGTTCTTGTCCTGGCCGTGGTTGAAGACGGTGTTGATGGCCGCGCGTGCCATACGGTCATCTCGCACCCAGCCGCCGTTCTGCTCCAGGAGCGTTCGACCCCAGAGGCTGGTGGTCTGGGCGGTGGTGCCCAACGCGCTGTTCGGAACCTCGAGCACGATTCCGAAGACATTCTTGTCGGCGAAAAAGTCGCCGTGCGCGAAGTTGAAGTCGTCGATGAAGCCGAGAAGGTCGAAGAAGAACGGGTCGCTGCGCAGCCCAGCGAAGAACCTGTAGTCGCCACGGGCGGTGATGACCGGCTCGCGCCCGAAAGAAACAGGCGCGCCGCCGATGACAGCGCGGCCGCCGTCGTTGAGGCCGGCGGCGAGGGCGCCGGAGGCGAGGTGGACTGTCGCGGTCTGCGAGCCCGACTCGACGTCTGAGAAGCGAATCCGGAACGACAGGTCGGCCACCGCGTCGCCGTTCGTGTCGACGTTGATCTCATAGATGGCCTGGCTGTTGAATGCTCCGGCGAGCAGGGGCGCGAGTGGGTTGACGTTGAGGATGAGGATGGACTTGTTCGGATCGCCGGGCTTGAGAAACGCGAAGACATCGGTGATGTCGGTGCGCGGGTCGCCGTTCGGGGACCCGACGTTGGCCGTGTCGTCACCGACGTTGACGGCGATCGGGCCAGGCGAATCCAAATGGTCGGCCATGGTTCAACCCCCTTTCTGGTTGTTGGTTGACGGTTCTGCGAGTGGCGCCTTCTAGCAGACATACGTAGCGCCGGCGCCGGCGGATCATTGACGGAGCGCAATCGGAGTAGCAGGCCTGCGCCCGGGGAATACTCTTTTGCTGTGAGCGAGATGCCGGCGGTGAACCTGGAGGGGATCGTGCCTTCGCACCTGCCGGTGCTGCCATTGAAGTCCACCGTGGTCTTCCCGCGGATCTTCATTCCACTGTCGGTGGGGCGGCAGCGGTCACTGCGGCTTCTCGACGACCTGCCGGGCGCGGAGCGGCACATCGCGGTGGCCACGCAGCTTGACGAGAACGCCGAGGAGGTTGGATTCGACGACATCCACCACGTGGGCGCGATGGTGCGTGTGCAGCACATGCTGAAGCTGCCCGACGGCACTGTCCAGCTCGCGGTGCTCGGGCTGCGGCGCATCAAGCTGCTTTCCCCGATGGCCGAGGATCCGTACCTCAGCTGCCGCGTCGAGATGCTGCCGGAGACGCCGGATTCGCTGACTCCTATCGAGCGCGAAGCCTTGTTACGCCGGGCGATCTCGTCGTTTCAGCAGCTCGTGACTCTGGCGCCGCACCTGCCCGCCGAGCTCGCCAGCGCCGCGGGAGCGATCGACGACCCGCTGCACCTCGCTTACTACATCGCCAACCACATCCGCCTGACGACCGAGCAGCGCCAGGAGATTCTCGAGATGGGCTCGGCGAAGCAAAAGCTCGAGCGCCTGCTGGGAAACCTTGCGCACGAGCTCGAGGTGCTGGAGCTGGGCCGGAAGATCCAGTCGCAGGCGGAAGAGCAGATGGGCAAGGCGCAGCGCGAGTATTTCCTGCGCGAGCAGCTGAAGGCGATTCAGCGCGAGCTGGGCGAGCTGGACAGCGAGCATGGCGAGCTGGCCGAGCTGCGGGAGCGGATCGACAAGGCGGGTTTGCCGGCCGAGGCTCGGCGTGAGGCCGACCGCGAGCTCGCGCGGCTGGAGCGGATTCCGTCGGCGTCACCGGAGTCGTCGGTGATCCGGACTTACCTGGAGCTCATCGTGTCGCTGCCCTGGAATGCGTCGACGGGCGGCGAGGTAGATGTCGCTTCTGCGCGCAAGATCCTCGACGACGATCACTACGACCTCGACAAGGTGAAGCAGCGCATCGTCGAGCATCTGGCGGTGCGGCGATTGAAGCAGGAGCGTGGTCTGACCGATCGCGGTCGCGAGCCAATCCTGTGCTTCGTCGGGCCGCCAGGCGTGGGCAAGACCTCTCTGGGTCACTCGATCGCGCGGGCGATGGGACGGAAGTTCGCGCGGGCTTCCCTGGGTGGCGTGCATGACGAGGCCGAGATTCGCGGCCACCGGCGCACTTACATCGGCGCGATGCCTGGACGCATTCTGCAAGCGATCCGCCGCGCGGAGTCGAACGACCCCGTGTTCATGCTCGACGAGGTCGACAAGATCGGCTCCGACTGGCGGGGCGACCCGTCGTCGGCTTTGCTCGAGGTGCTCGACCCCGAGCAGAACAAGGACTTTCGCGACAACTACCTCGATGTGCCGTTCGACCTGTCGAAGGTCATGTTCATCACGACGGCCAACTCGCTGGAGACGATCCCGGCCGCTTTGCGCGACCGGATGGAGGTTTTGAATCTCTCCGGCTACACGGAGGAAGAGAAGGTCCAGATCGCGGAGCGCTTCCTGGTTCCCAAGCAGCTCGCCGCGCACGGGTTGCGTGTTGGTGAGATCGGTGTGACTGAGGAAGCGGTGCGGCTGATCATCCGCCAGTACACGCGCGAAGCGGGCGTGCGCAACCTGGAGCGGGAGATCGCTTCGGTGATGCGTCGCGCGGTTGCGGAGATGGCGGTCGGCAAGCGGCTGCGGAAGTCGGTCGATGTGAAGCAGGTGCGGGCTGCGCTGGGCAAGCGCCGGTTCCACGACGACGTTGCGGAGCGGATCGACCGGCCGGGTGTCGCGACTGGTCTGGTGTGGACTCCTACGGGCGGCGAGATCGTGTTCGTCGAAGCTGCGTTGACGCCGGGCAAGGGTGAGTTGCGCTTGACCGGGCAGCTGGGCGATGTGATGAAGGAGTCGGCGTCGGCTGCTTTGTCTTATTTGAAGGACCGCGCGTCGGTTTTGGGCATCGATCCTTCGCTCTTCGAGAAGAACGACATCCACGTGCACGTGCCCGCCGGGGCGCAACCGAAAGAGGGGCCGTCAGCCGGCGTCACCGTGCTGACCGCGATGGCTTCGATCCTGACCGGCCGGCCGGTGCGCGACGACGTGGCGATGACGGGTGAGATCACGCTGCGCGG
>DATNOD010000118.1:0-15014 GCA_035601515.1 Candidatus Eiseniibacteriota bacterium
CTCTCTGACGAGCCGCCTATCCCCAAGCCCAAGCCACCCCAGGCCGCGCCTAAAGGACCGTGGCATCCAGCGCTGAATCATCCCTGGCGACGTCCGACGGTCGCCAGACCTGCGGTCAAAGCGGAAGCCACATGAGCGCACCAAAAAACGAGGCCCTAGGAAGCCTCAGGACGGCTGATTCGATGTCGACTCGATTCCTAACACTCGGTCAGCCTCATCATTGGTCGACCGTGTCCGACGTGTCGGAATCGCTTTTCGATTACCGCGACGGAATCGCTCTACTCCAACAGTTTCAGCCGGTCGAGACCAAGAGATCACTTCGATCGTCGGGCTCAGGATTGCGGAGAAGATCGATGAGGCGGTCGGTCCACGGCACGATCAGACCGGTCGCACCAGCCTCATCGCAGGCGGCCAGGGCCTCGTTCCATGCAACGCGATCGACGGGTGCGGGAATAGAAAGCCACGCCTCTTCACCAGCGCCAAAATCACTGCCAAAAATTCTCACCCCGGCCGCCCGCAGGGCATCGAGCTGATCTTCTTGCATGCCTCCCGGCGGCAGGCCGACCAGGATGCGGCCGCGGCTCAAAGCTTGCAGCGCACCGACAGCGCTGCCCAGCTGCGCGGCTGACCATTTCTCCGGCGAATTGATCACGCAGCCCAGGACCATGCGGTGGGTGATGGCGGCCAACGCGCCAAGCGTCACCCAGGGATCGGGGCCGGTGTCTTCCACCCAGACCGCGTGAGCGCCCGCGGCCTCGAGCGCCGTCACGTCGGCGAGGTACTCCCCCACCTCCGTGATGGCCGGAAGCCTGACCCCGATCCTGGGCATCAGCCCACTGTAGTCCGCCTTATAGGCTGACTCGTCCGACGAAGATGTCGGTGTTACCGAATGTTCCGGCGCACGAAGCCGGGACGCTGGGCCTGGGACCCGTACCGGCCCGGAACGCGTCGACTGCCGTGCAGGGTGTGGCTCCACGCGCGTCGGTCCAGATGAACCATGCGTGTGTGTTGTCGCTGATCAGCGTGTTGTAGTCGCCCTGGAACTGGGCCGTGAGCCCGTTGGTCGACGATCCGTCGGGGTCAGACGAAGCGGATGAGAGCTTGAGCGGTGCGGAGAAAGTCCCGCCCCCAACCGACTCAACGAGGTAGCTGTCGTAATGAACGACGCCGGCTCCAGGAGCCGTGCCCGCCGGCTTGGCGTCGAGCGCCTGGGTGGCAACGGTCACCTTCGATCCATCCGGCGAAACCGCCACACCCGGGAAGAACGCGCTGCGACCCGCCACGTCAAGGACTGTCGCGGCCGCCGTCCAGGAGCCGCCACCATCGGACGAAGTCGTCAGCATGACCTGGCCGCGCCCGTTGCGGAAGTCGGCCCATGCGACGTAAACCTTGCCGCTGGTCTGATCGATGTCGACGCTTGGGAAGCTGTCGTTGCGGAAGCTGGAGCCAGGCAGCGGGCTTGGTATGTCGACCACCGTGCTGGCCACTTGCTGCTTGCTGAAGCTTTGTCCGCCGTCGGTCGACTTGACGAACATCTGCGCGCTCGTCTTGGTCCCGTTGATCTCGGTTCCGCTCTCGAAGAAGACGTAGACATCACCATTCGCCGCGGTGCGGATGGCTGAGCCTTGGCGGCCGCCGATGGAGTTGTTGTTGTGGGCGGGAGTGAGCTGCCGCGCTGGCGAGAACGTCTGGCCGCCGTCGGTCGAGCGCGAGAACACGATTGGCTCGGCTCGGCCGGGACCGCCCTGGAACAGGGTCCAGCTCACGTAGACGTTGCCGGCGAAGGGCGAGCCCGCGCCCGCGTCAACCCACAGGTTGATCTTGTCGTTGAAGTCGACCGGGTTCGTCTTGTCGGTGGCCAGCACTGGACCGGACCAGGTCGCGCCCCCGTCTGTGGAGCGCGAGACGGTGAGCAGCTCGGAGTTGGTCACGATCCCCCGTACGCCGGCCAGGCTTCCATAGTAGGCGACACCGGCGCGGCTGAACGCGATCGTCGGGTCGCCGTCAGAGGCGAGGTTCGTGATGCCCAGGTCGCGGGCGAGCTTGCGGAAGCCGGGAAGGGTATGGATCTTGCCGCCGTTGAAGCTGGCTGTGTTGTCGCCGCCGGCGGCGGCTGAGAACTGGCTCCAGCTGGCGCCGCTGTTGTTGCTCACATAAATGCCCGAGAGACCGACGTTGCCGACGAACGGGCAGCCCGTGGCAGTGCACGCCGGCAGGTCGATCTCGTCATTGGCGCCAGCGATGAGGTTCGTCGGGTGAGCCGGGTTCTGCGCGATGGCAGGCTCGTTCTGCTTGTTCTGCGGAAATGGAGACGGCTGCACCAGATTGGCTTGCACGTCGAAGTTGACGACGGCGGCTTCGGCCGGACCACCGGCAGCGAGCAGGCTCAACAGCGCGCCCACCGTGATAGCCAGGGACCTCGAAATTGTTCTCATCCCAACAACCTCCTTTGCGAGTGCCCCAAGCGTGTCTCGGATCTGGGTCGATTGTCAAGCGACGAACTTTGTGCTCTCGGTTAAAGGCCGAGGTACGCCCGGCGAACTCCGGGATCCTCCTTCACCTCGGCGGCGGCGCCGGTCAACACGATCCTTCCGTTCTCGAGCACATATGCGCGGCTCGCCGCATCCAGCGCGACGAGCACGTCCTGCTCGACCAGGATGAGCGCGGTGCCGTCGCGATTGATCTGCTGCACGACCTCGATCAGGTGGTCGACGACTTTGGGAGCGAGGCCGAGCGACAGCTCGTCGACCATCAGGAGCTTCGGCCGGGCCATCAAGCCGCGCCCGATCGCAACCATCTGCTGCTCACCGCCCGACAGCGTGCCCGCATCGCGCGAGAGCTTGTCCGCAAGCGCGGGGAAATGACCGAGCACCCGCTTCAGGTCATCGCGCACCTCGCGATCTCGCCGGAGATATGCTCCCAGGAGCAGGTTCTTCTCGACCGACATCGTTCCAAACAAACGGCGGCCCTGGGGCACGTGGGCGATGCCTTTTCGGACGAGGGATTCGGGGCGGGCGTGGGTGACCTCTTCGCCCGCGAGCGTCACCGTCCCCGAGGTGGCGCGGATCAGTCCGCTCAGGGCACCGAGCAAAGTGGACTTTCCGGCGCCGTTGGCGCCGACGAGCGCGATGAGCTCCGCATGCCCGACGTCGAGGTCGATTCCAAAGAGCACGGGCCCGGCATCGAAGCCGGCCGTCAGGCCGCGGACCTCGAGCAGGGGTTCAGGACTTGAGGCGTTTCGCATAGCGTTCGCCGAGATAGGCCTGGATCACACGCTCGTCTCGCAGCACGACCTCCGGCTCGCCCTCGGCCAGGACGCGACCGGACTCGAGCACGATGGCCCGGCGGCAGACCCCGATGATCACGCGCATCACGTGCTCGATCAAGAGCACGGTGACTCCGGTAGCGTGGACTGCCCGCACCATGTCGAGCGCTTCGTCGATCTCGACATTGTTGAGTCCCGCCATGACCTCATCGAGGAGCAGCAGGTGCGGCCTGGTCGCGACCGCCCGCGCCACCTCGAGTCGCTTGCGATCCGGGATCGTGAGCGCCGATACCGGCAGCGAAGCCTTCGCTGCCAGGCCCACCAGCTCCAGCACCCCGTCTGCCTGTTTGAACGCCTCCTTCGGTCCGCGGCTTGCGGCATCGCGGCCGAACAGCGCACCGATGGCCGCGTTCTCCCTCACTGTCATCGAGCCGAACGGGCGGACGATTTGAAAAGTGCGCCCGATTCCGAGCCTTGCGATCCGGTAAGGCGCCATGCCGGCGATCGACGCACCCTCCCACCGGATGTCGCCGGCGTCGAGCCGGTGGACGCCGCTGATGCAGTTGAGGAGAGTTGTCTTGCCGGCGCCGTTGGGGCCGATGATGCCGATGATCTCGCCCTTGCCAACCTCGAAGGACACGCCGTCGACCGCGGCGACGCCTCCGAAACGCTTGGTGACGCCTCGCAGCTCGAGCTGTGGGCTCACAGGGACGTTTCGCGGAGGGAGCGGCGAAGGTAGCCGAGGCTGAGCCGGGCGCGGCCGCCGAAGAAGTCGATGATCCCGCGCGGCACGAAGATCACGACCCCGACCAGGAGAAGGCCGAGGATTATTTGCGCGACGATCGGTCGGGCCGTCGTCGACACGAATGGGATGTCGATCGAGATCGGCAGCGTGCCGCCGAGAAACTGGATCAGCAGCTGCAGCAGCACGGCGCCGGCGGCGGGGCCGAACACGGTGCCGGTGCCGCCCAGCAGCGCCATCAGGATCATCTGGACGTTGTATTCGATCGGGAAAGCGTTGTCTTGATTGATGAATACGTTCCACTGCGAGAAGATCCCGCCCGCGAGCCCGGTCAATGCCGCGGCGAGCGAGAAAGCCGCCACTTTGTATGCCGTGGTGTTGACGCCCAGGACCGCGGCAGCCTCCTCGTTCTCGCGGATCGCGATCAGGCCATAGCCGAACCGGCTCCTCAGCACCCACCACGTCACCGCGATCGAGGACGCGGCGGCCGCCAGCATCAGATAGAAGAAAAAGAGGCCGCGGTTGTCGATCGAATAGATGGGCAGGAACAGCCCGCTCGCGCCGCCGAAGAGAGGCTGGCCGCGGTAGTCGATGTTCTGCACCAGCTCACCAACGGCCACGCCCACCCCAAGGCTGGCGACGGCGAAGTAATGGCCGCGCAGCCGCAGCAACGGAAGGCCCACGAGCGCGGCGAACGCTGCGGAGACGAGCGGCGCAAACGGAAGCGACAGCAGGAAGGGCCACCTGGCCTTGGCGATGAGCATGCCCGTCGTGTAAGCGCCGATCCCGAAGAACGCGACGTTGCCGAACGCGGCATAGCCGGTGATGCCGCCGATGATGTTCCAGGCGGTCGCCATCACGATGAACATCGCGGTGATCGTCGCCAGCCGGAACCAGAGCCGGTCCGCGAGCAGCGGCACGTTGGCCGACTGCACCGCATCGAGTGACGTCAACGGCGCAAGCAGCGCGTAAGCGCCGACGATGGCCGCGAGGATCAGGAAGATGCGCCGCCAGCGCCGATTCGAATCGCCCTTGACCATCACCGCAACCGGCCCATCAGACCTTGCGGCCGGGTCACGAGCACCAGGACCATGAGCCCAAACGCAATCGCGTTGGCGAACACGGAACCTGAGCCTGGGATCGACTGGCCAAATGCCTCGACCAGCCCAAAAGCCAGCCCGCCGACCACGGTCGCACTGACTCTCCCCAACCCGCCGAGGATCACGACCACGAACGCTTGCAACGTGTACGGCTCACCCGCGCTCGGCGTGATCGCCTGGATCAACGCGATCAGACCGCCGGCGACGCCGGCACAGGCCGCGCCAAGCCCATATGTAACTGCATACGCGTGGCGCAGGTCGATCCCCACCAGCTGCGCGGCGTCACGGTCGGCCGAAATCGCGTTGATCGCCAGGCCAATCCGGGTCCGGTTCAGGATGAACGCTAGGGCCGCCGACAGCAGGATCGCGATACCGAGCGAGATCAGCGGGACGTAGGGGATGACGATCTTGCCGAGCTCCAACCCCTGGCCTGAATAGGACGGTGTCACCGACCGAAAATCAGACCCGAAGATCAGGAGCAGGACGTTGACCAGGATCAGGTTCAACCCGAACGTAAGCAGAAACGTGAACAGCAGCGGAGCCCTGATGATCCGGTTGATCACTCCGCGCTGCATCGCGTAACCGAGCAGGAAGAGCGCCACCGCGTCCACCGGCAAAGTCAGGAACGGATCGATGTGCAGCGCGGAGAAGAGCTGCCATGTGATGTAGCCGCCGACGATCACCAGGGCGCCATGCGCGAGGTTGACTATGTTGAGGACGCCCCACACCAGGCCGAAACCCACGCCGACCGCGACGTAAACGCCTCCGGCCAGCAGGCCGAGAATGACCAGCTGGACGAAGTCGGCCGTGGCTAGGGGGCCTCGATCAGCGCTGGTCCCAGGATGGCGTCGGGTACATAGGCTGGGCGTCGGCCACGTCGGCCGGGAAGACGGTGTGGTGCGCGCCGTTCTGTATCTGCTCGACGACCATCGGCTTGTAGATGTTGATGCCGCGAGGGTCGAACTTGATCTCGCCGAAGAAGACCGTCACGTCCAACGCCGCGAGCGCGTCGCGTACCTTCTTGGGGTCCAGCGAGCCCGCATTCTCGATTGCCCGCTGCAAGGCCAGGCACGCAGCGGTCGACTCGGCGACGTGGTAGTCGGGATCGCCGACTCCGGGGAACTTCGCCTTGTAAGCGGCGACGTAGTCGGACTCGGACAGGTAAAACGCGGGCGTGTACTTGACCTGCGGCGTCCACTGGGAGCCGTCGTAGACAAAGTTGGCGTCCTTGCCGAGGGCGGTGATGAAGTCGGGCGTCGAAGGGCCCACAGAGTAGGCGAAGATCTTCGCGTTCAGCTTCTGCTCTTTTGCGGCTTTGTTGATGGCTATGGCCTCGGTCAGGTGGCCTGAGTTGAGCACAATGTCGGGGTTGGCCGCTTTCGCCGCCTGCACCTCGGCCGTCAGGTTGGTGGCGCCGTTCTTGTACTTCTTGAACAGGACGATGCTCATGCCTTTGGTGGGCGCGTAGTCATTGATCGCGTTCGCCACCTCCAGGCTGAAGTTGTCATCGGCGCTGAGCATGGCGACGGTCGTCGGCTTGGGGTTGAGCGTGGCCGCCATGTCGATCACGCCCTCGAGGTACTTGTTCGCCGGGCTGAGCACGCCGAACGTGTACTTGTAGCCCTGGTTGAAGATCGACTGAGCGGCCCCGTTCGCTTCGACCATCGGGATCTGGTTCTGCTCAGCGATGGCGGCGTCGGTTGCGGTGGCCGCGCTGCCGTATGGACCCAGGAGGAAGTTCGCTTTGTCTTCGGTGATCAGCTTTTGCATCAGCACCGCCGACTGGTTGGCGCTGCTGGTGTCGTCGTAGTACTTGATGACCACAGGGTGCTTGACCCCGTTGACGAGGATGCCGCCCCGTGTGTTGATCCAGTCGAGCCACAGCGCGTAACCCTCCTGGGTGAGGTTCGACTCTTTGGTTAGAGACCCCGTGAGCCCAAGAGGAGCTCCAAGGATGATGGTCGAGCCTGTCGTCGGCCCGGTCGGGGTCCCCCCGCCTCCGCAGGCAACCAGCGCTACCGCCACAGCGAGCAACACCAACTTGCGCACTGTCCTCACCTCGCGATCCAGTTCAGCCGACGTCAATCGAATCTTAATCCGACGGTTAAGAACCGGCCACTTCCTGGATCGGCGCCCCGAGCATCGAGCCTGGGTAGCGTGATCGGGCCAGCGTTGCCGTCATCACCACCGGAACGCTGAGCGCCGCCGCCACCAGGAAGAGGACGCCGTATTGGTGGGCCTGGGCGAATGCCGCGCCCACACCGGTCCCGATCGCACCGCCCGTGAAAGCGCTTGTGACGAAAAGAGCGGCCGCGGTGCCGCGGACCTCAGGCGCGATCTCGGTCGCCCACGCCTGAATGGTCGAGTGGAAGACGGCGTAGCAGCCGCCGATCAGCACGCTGGCGAGCAGGATCGCGACGACGTGCTGGTCAAGGGCAGCGGCCAGGTATCCCGCGACCGCCATGGCGCCGCCGATCGCGAGCGGCACCCAGGCTGGAACGCGAGCCGCCATTCGCTTGACGATGCGCGTGCCGGCGAGGACCGCCACTCCGTAGATCGCGACCACCAGCCCGGCTATGGCCGGGTTCGCGCCGGTCGACTCGAGCGCGGGGGCGAAGTAGACGAGGAAGCCAAGCACCATGGCTCCCTCGGGGACGGCGAACAGGATCAGGAAGCGCGCCCATGGACGGCGCAGCGCCTGGCGAAGCTGAGCGATCGGGCCTCCGGTCGATGGCGGGGCGCTGGACTCCGGCAGGTTGCCCATGGCCACGACGAGTCCGGCGGCGATGACCGCTGTGACCCCGAACGTCACTCTCCAGCTGAGGTAGTGGGCGAAAAACCCGGCGCTCAGGCTGCCAACCGCGGTGCCGACGGCGACGGCGGCGAGAAGATCGGCGATGACGGCGTGGCGGGCTTTGAACGGGATCATGTCGCCCACATACACGAGCGCGGTCGGGAGGATGGCGCACACCGAGGCGCCCGCGATGATCCGCGCAGCGATCAGCAGATCCAGGTTAGGCGCGAGAGCTGAAAGGGCGCAGGCCGCAGCCGTGGCCGCGAGGCTGATCCGGATGATGCGGATGCGGCCGGCGCGGTCGGAGGCAAAGCCCCAGAAAGGCTGCGCCAACCCGTACGCAAGGTAGTACGCGGTGGCTGCGATGGCGACCGTTCCGAGCGGGGCGTGGAATTCGAGCGCGATCGGGATCAGGACGGGCGCCACCGCGAAGCGGTCGATCATCGTCACGAACGGACCGGCCGACAGCAGCCGGACGTTGAACCCAACCTCTCGCATCGCGGTCTCTCTTACAGGAGAGAGTCGTACAGCTCGACGGTCCGAGCGGCGATCGCCGGCCAGCCGAAATGTCGCAAGACCCGTTCGCGGCCGGCCTTCCCCATCCTGTTCGCGAGGTCTGTGTCTTTGAGGAGCTCGTCGACCCGCGCCGCCAGCGAGCTGATGAAGGCGTCGACCTGGCCGGCGTCGTAGTCGACGAGGAAGCCGGTCTCGCCCTCCACCACGATCTCCGGGATGCCACCTACACGCGAAGCGACGACCGCCGTCTCGCAAGCCATCGCCTCGAGGTTGACGAGGCCGAACGGCTCGTAGACGGACGGACACACGAATACCGCGGCACCGGTGTAGAGATGGATCAAGTCTTCGAGCGGGATGAAGCGGCCGATCCACACCAGGTTGCCGCGCTCGACGCGTACGCGATCCGCCAGGGCAGCCACCTCAGTGCCGATCTCGGGCGTGTCGGGTGAGCTCGCGACGATCACGAGCTGGTAGCGGGGATCGATCTCGTTGGCGGCAGCGAGAAGAAGATGCAGACCTTTCTGCCGAGTCACCCTTCCCGCGAACAGCGCGAACGGCGCGCTGGGGTCGACGCCAAGCTTGGTCAAGGCGGCATCGGATCGTGCCGGCTTATAGACCTCCGAGTCGATCCCGTTGTGGATCACGTGGACGTGGTCGGGACTCACGTTGGGATAGGTGGTGAGCACGTCGTCGCGCATTCCCTTCGATACGGCTATCACAGCGTCCGCCGATTCGATCGCCGTCTGCTCGCAGAACCGCGAGATCGCGTAGCCGCCCCCAAGCTGCTCGGCTTTCCATGGCCGGAGCGGCTCGAGGCTGTGCGTGGTCACGACGTGCGGCACCGACCAGGCGAGCTTCGACAGGTGACCGCCGAAGTTTGCGTACCAGGTATGGCTGTGGACGAGATCGACCCCTTTGACGGCGCCGGCCATCGCGAGGTTGATCGACATCGCTTGCAAGGCGGTCGACTCCGGCTTGGGCTCCGACAGCTCGCCCCACGGCTGATGAGCCGTAACGCCGGGCTCATCGCGGGGCGATCCCCAGCAGTGGACGGAGACGTCGGTGAGGCGGCGCAGCTCGCGTGCGAGGTACTCGACGTGAATTCCCGCGCCGCCGTAGACGTCAGGAGGGTACTCGCGAGTCAGAAGCGCGATCTTGCGCACGCTCAGCAGCCCAGCTTTGCCGCCAGGTCGAGGAAGTCGGTCGCCTGCACATCGGCAGCCGCATCCGGAAGCCGATCAGCACCTCCGCCAGGCCCTTTCTCCAGCGGCCGCTCCACGAAGGCTGCTCGCAAACCGGCCGCCTGGGCGGCACGCAGGTCGCCCTTATGAGCCGCCACCATCATCACCTGGCTCGCCTCGAGTCCCAGTGCCGAAACCGCGCCGAGGTATACCTCGGGGTCCGGCTTGTAGTGGCGAAAGTCCTCCGCCGACAAGAGCCGCTGGAAGGGTAGTCCGGCGAAGCGGACGAGCGCCGTCTGCTGCGATCGATTTCCGTTCGAGAGCGTCGACAGCGTGAAGCGCTTGACCAACCGCGTCAGGCCCGGCGCGGCGTCGGGCCAGGCCGGCAGCCGCTCCCAGGCCAGGGTGAGCTCGTCGCGGTCCGTCCCATCGAATCCTTCGATGCCGAGGTCGTTCAGGACTTGATCGAGCGAAATTCGATGTAGCCGATCGAAGTTCGTCCATGGGAGCTCGCCGCGGCGCACCCGATCCATCGATGGCCCATACAACCCTCGCCATGCATCTGCCATGCGCTGCCAGTCGCCGTTCACACCTCGCGCAGTGCCGATACGACCCGCCTCGGCCGCGACGCCCGATCGCCAATCGACGGCGGTGCCGAACACATCGAATGTGAGGGCCTTGATGGCGCTCAGATCGGCACTTGCATTCATTTCTTGCTGAGTTAGCATGCGGGAGAAGCGCCAGCGTTCGCCGGCCGCAACTGGGGGGATTGAGATGAGAAGGTCTCACAAGGCATTTCTCGTGCTGGTGGCCACCGCGGTTGCGGTCATGGCCAGCTCGGTCACGGCAGGCGCCGCGAATCCGGCACCCGAAACCGGGACCATCGACGGCGCCAACTTCATCATCGAGATGCCGGCGACGTGGAATGGAACCCTGGTCCTGTACAGCCATGGCTATCGAACGCCGGGTAGCGCTTTCACCGCAGTCGACGCCGGCGATCCAGTCACGCACAACTGGCTCCTCGCCAACGGCTACGCGCTCGCGGGGTCGTCGTACAGCACGAACGGCTGGGCGTTGAAGGAGGCCTTCCACGACCAGATCGCCCTTCTCGATCACTTCCAGGCGAAGAACGGCACGCCAAAGCGCACCATCGCCTGGGGTCATTCGCTCGGGGGCATCATCACCGCCGGCCTCATCCAGCTCAATCCCGAGCGGTTCGCCGGTGCCATCCCGATGTGTGGTGTCGTCGCCGGCGGAGTCGGCGTATGGAACGAGGGCCTGGACGCGGAGTTCGTGTTCAAGACCCTGGCGCCAGAGGCGGCCGCTTCCGCCCTGCAGCTTGTGAACATCACCAATACCGGCTTTGGGACGGGCAGCAACTTTCAACTCGCGGAATTCGTCGCCGCCCAGGAGCAAGGGACGCCGCAGGGGCGTGCCAGGCTCGCGCTCGTCGCAGCTGTGGCCGACACACCGGGGTGGTTCGACACCGCGTCGGCCGAACCCGCAGCTGGGGACTTCGCCGGTCGGGAATTGAACCAGTACAAGTGGGACTCGCAGGTTACTTTCCCGTTCTCCTTCGCCCTGCGGGCCGAGCTCGAAGCGCGCGCCGGGGGCAACCCCTCGTGGAACACAGGCGTGGACTACCGCAATGAGCTCAACCGATCGATCAACAAGGATGAAGTGGCAGCGCTGTACGCGCAGGCCGGCCTGGATCTCAACGCAGACCTTGACAAGCTCGCCGACGCACCGCGGATCTCCGCGAGCGCAAGCGCGGTTTCGTACCTCACGAAATACATTGTTTTCAACGGCCAGCTCGAGTCGCCCGTGCTGACGATGCATACCATCGGGGACGGCCTAGTGCTCCCGCAGGATGAGCAGGCATACAGCAGCGTGGTGCGCTCGCAGGACAACTCCGACCTGCTTCGAACCACTTTCGTCCACCGAGCCGGGCACTGCGCCTTCACGCCCGCCGAAACCGTGACTGCGTTCAACACCTTGATCCACAGGCTGAACACCGGGAGCTGGGGCGTGACCACGCAGCCCTCGCCGATGAACAGTGCAGCCGCCGCGTTGGGCCCAGGCTTCAACACGTTCGGCGGCGGAATCACCGTCGGCCCGTCGTTCGTCCAGTTCCATCCATCAGTCTTCTTGCGGCCGTTCGATGCGCGCAACCTCGAGGACAGTGGCGACGGAGGCGACTAACCTCTGAAGCCAGACGGTGGGCCCGGCGGTAGGTAGGGTGCCGGGTCCACCGGCCGCTGGTTGATCCGCAGCTCGAAGTGCAGGTGGGCACCGGTCGAGTTTCCGCTCGAGCCTTCGAGCCCGACCGGCTGGCCCTGGATCACCCGATCTCCGAGCTTGACGACTGCGACCGACAGGTGGCCGTACAGCGTGTCCAGCCCGCCCGAGTGGGCGATGACGACAAAGTTGCCGTAGCCGCTGCTGGAGCTGCCGACCAGCGCTACGACGCCGTCATCCGCCGCGTAAACCGGCGAGCCGAAAGGTTCGACCAGGTCGATGCCGGTATGGAAGTGGGGGTAGCCGCCGTATGGCGGCTCGAACCAGAATGAGCTCGGTCCGAAGGGCTGCGAGATGTGCGCCTGCGGCTCCGGCCATATGAATCGGTACCGGGTCGAATGGCCGGCGCTGGTCGGGATCTGGCCGACGTTGTTCGATTGCGACCACAGCTGGACCTGAGTCCAGACCGCCTGCATGGCCGCGGCGATGATGGCGTCCTGCTGCTGCTGCAGCATGTCCGTGACCTGCTGCGCCAGCTGGGCCGATTGCCTGCTCAGCAAATACAGCTCCGTCTGTGTCTGATTGATCTTCACCTGGAGGTCCGCCATCGACTGCTCCTGCTGTGCCTGCAGTGCCTTCAGCTGTGACAGCTCGCCATCGAGCTGTTCGCGCAGCTTGATCTGCTCATCGCGTGCGGCCTGCTCCTTTTCGCGTTCGGCCTGAATCTGGTTGAGGTCGAGCGCCAGCGAGCCCTTGAGCTCGGTAGCCCGCGCGCCGGCGACGTTCAGGTCGGCGATCCGGGTGATCAGGTCGCTCAGGCTCTGCGCCTCGCCGAGGACGACCAGCACGGAGGTCGGTGCGACATAGATCGCGTGAGCCAGCTCCCGGAGCTGTTTCCGTTCCGCTGCGATCCGCTGGGCGAGGATCGCTTCGCGGCGCTGGGCGTCAGCGATCTGGACATCAAGGTCGGCGATCTTCTTCTGCACCTCGGCGATCTTCGCCTGCACCGCCTGCTGCTGGGCTGCGTTGTCCTGGAGTGAGTTGCGCAGCTGCTGCTGGGCCGCCAGCGCGTCGGCGAGGTTGCTGCCGAGCTGCGCGCGGATCTGATCTATGAGCGCTTGCTGCTGCTGAGCATCAGACGGCGACGTGTCGGCGGTAGCTCCAAATGGGCCGGCGCAAAGGAGAACGAATGCGAGCACCAGCGCGAGAACCAGGCCTTTCACGACTCCAGGTGCCTCCGCAAGCTAACCAGCGACGACCCGGAGCCGAGTCCCAGCCCCGCGGCGAATACAGTCGCCGCCGCGAGGGCGGCGACCGTAGCCGTGATCCCGGGCGCGAACTGAGTGAACGAGGACGATCCCGCCGCGATCCCGGTAATGGCCAGCCCGAAGGTGACAGTGCCCGCCACGGCACCCGCGATGCCACCCGTGATCGCGCCTTCCACGACGAACGGCCCGCGGACCATCCAGCGTGGCGCGCCGACCAGCTGCATGATCGAAACTTCGTCTCGCCGCGAGTGAATCGCCGCACGGATGCTGTTGACGGTCACCGTGACGGCCACGAAACCAAGCAAAGCGAGGAACGCGAGGCCCACCACCGCAAGGCCGAAGAGCACCGCCTGTATGCGCTGGTAGGCGCCCTGGTCGTACGAGGTCGGATACGCGGGATCGACGGCGATGTCGTTGCGGACGGAGGCGTCGATCGCCGCGACGTCGTTGATGTTCTTCATCTGCACGTCGAGGCTGGCGGGAAACGGATTGCTTTCGCTGGCGTCGGCGAGCTGCGGTAGGCCCGGGATGCGCTGCGCCCGCTTGAGCGCTTCGGCTTTGGTGGTAAGCGCGACGCTGGCGACACGCCGGTCCTGCGCGAGCCGGTCCCACAGCGCGTCGACGTCCGCCGAGGCGGCGCTGTCGCGGATGTACACGTGAAGCACTGACGCCTGTCCGGCTTCGACCTGCTCCAGGTTGTACAGGGCGAGACCGCTGAGGCCGATCACCCCCGAGAGAAACAAGAGGAGGGTCATCGAGCCCAATGCCGGAGCGGTGCTGCCCATGTTCCGCGCCCAGTTCCGAGCCGCGCCCCGGAATATGTAGCGGAAGATGTTGGTGCCGACGATCTGCACCATCCGCCGGCGCGGGAAGCGTCCCCTTACGACGATGCCAGCCACGTCAGCCTCCCGGTACGCCCTGCGGGCTGGTCGCGAACAAGTCGCCCCTGGACCAGGGTGATGACACGGCGCTGAAGGCGCCTCACGATCTCGACGTTGTGGGTCGCGATCAGCACCGCCGTACCGAATGCGGCGATGTCCGCGAAGAGATCCATCATCTCCCACGACGTCTCGAGGTCGAGGTTGCCAGTGGGCTCGTCCGCGATCAAAAGCGGCGGCTGTGCGACCACCGCGCGAGCCACCGCGACACGCTGCTGCTGGCCGCCCGAAAGCTGATGCGGAAACGCGCCCCCGCGATCCCCGAGGCCAACCGCCTCCAGCGCATCCAGCGCTCGGTCCGAGGCCTCTTCGTCGGAAACGCGCAGATCGGTCACCTGGAGGGCGAGGGCGACGTTTTCCATGGCCGTGAGCCGCGGCAGCAGCTTGTAGTCCTGGAAGACGACGCCCACGCGGCGGCGCACGCCGGCCACGCGGGACGCCTTGAGCAAGTGGGCCGGGATGCCGTCGACCCAGACCTCGCCTTTGGTCGGGCGGATCTCGCGGTTGATGAGCTTGAGGAGCGTGGTCTTGCCCGCGCCGCTCGGCCCGACCAGGAACGCGAGCTCACCCGGCTCCAGCGCCAGGTTGACGTCGTCGAGCGCCAGCCGCGGGCCGTACGCCCGGGTTACCCCTACGAACTCCACCATTGAGCGCAACTCCTAAGGGGTAACGTGGAATCCGCTCGATCCCTGAGCCTAGGCGGTTAAGGGATGTAAGTTCTCGTTAACCTTGCCTGCGATCGGGGCGTTCCGCTTGTCGAGCATCTTGCGCAGGGTTTCCGAAAGCGTTTTTCGGGTGGCCGGCGTCACTGTAGAAGTGTGGGAAGCCTCGGTCGCGCAAATGCGGCATAAAGGGGGGTTCGCGCGTCCTTCCATGTATGGGCGGGCGCGCCCGTCGAATGGGTCACGCCGCCTCGGGCAGAGCCTCCGCTTCCGGCTTCCTCGTTCGCACGCGAATGAAAAGAAGGGCGAT
>DATNOD010000119.1:0-1752 GCA_035601515.1 Candidatus Eiseniibacteriota bacterium
GATCTCGTTGGGGATGTGATAGAAGGGCGTGGCGTGGGTGATGCCGAGGTTGATGCCCGCGAATACGTAGGACGTGCCGAGGGTCAGCACGAAGCTGTTGATCTTCGTCCAGTAGACGAGCAGTCCGTTGATGACGCCGCAGACGATGCCGAGCACGAGGCCGGTCGCCAGCGCTACCGGCACCGGGACGCCGTAGCGAACCATCAGACCGGACTCGATGATGGCGACCAGGCCTCCGATCGAGCCGATCGAAAGGTTCATCTGCCCCAGCGACAGCACGACCATCTGAGCCAGCGCGACCAGGAGCAGGATCGAAAGGTCGCGGCCGGTGACGAAGAGGTTGTACGTCGAGAGGAACTGTGGCCTGACGACCGAGAGCACGAGCATGCCGACGACGTCGATGAGAAGTAGGCCGAGGGCCACGCCTGGAGCGAGACTGCGCAGGCGCGTCATCACGGGACCGCACCCCCTGCTGCCCGGGTCACCCTGTCCAGCACCACAGCCAGCAGCAGGACCACGCCGAGAAAGACCGTGATCCAGAAGTTGTCGATGCCCACGAGCAGCAGGCCGTTGGAGATGGTCGCTAGCAGGACGCCGCCGACGATTGTTCCCGCCACCGACACGAGGCCGCCCGAAAGGAGCGTCCCGCCGATCGCGGGCGCTACGAAAGATGCCAGGAGCCAGTCGCTGCCCAGGCTAGGGGAGGCGGTGTGGTCGGCGGCGATCGCCATCAGCCCAGCGGTGGCGGCCAGTGCTCCGGAAAGTCCGTGGGTGAGGAGCACTACCCGGTCGACGGACAATCCCGACATGCGAGCCGCCCGGCGGTTGGCCCCGACCGCAAGCATCTCCCTGCCCAGGCTGAGGTTGCGGTAAAGGAAGAAGAGGGCCACGCCAACCGCGAGCATCACCAGGACCAGGTTCGAGATCGGAAGGCCGGCAACCTCGGTCTCGGAGAAGCTCGTAAAAGAGTCGGGCAGCCGGCTGAAGGGATCGGAATGGGTGAGGATCAACATCGCCCCGGTGATGAGGCTCGCCGTGGCAAGGGTGACGATGAAACTGTTGATCCGCGTCCAGGTGATCAGCAGCGCGTTGCCGAACCCAAGCAGCGTGCCGGCGGCCAGCGCGAACAGCACCGCGACCTCGGGCGGCAGGCCCAGGACCTGCATGGCCCACCCGGCGATCATCCCTGTCGCGCCGCCGATGGCGCCCACGGCGAGGTTGAGGTCGCCGATCGAAAGGGCCACCATCTGGGCGAAGCCGATGGTGATCTGGATGGCAGCGAAGCGCAGTAGCGAGAAGAGGTTGAAGTCGGACGTGAAGCCGGACGCCGCCACCGAGAAATAGATCCACAAGCCGGCGGTGACGATGAGCAGTGCGAGCAGGGCGACCTGCCGGAGGAGCGCGCCGCCGGTCAAGCGGCCCGCGCTAACCGATCCGAAGGTTAGCGATCGCCTCACGGTCCCAGTCGATGCCGACTCCAGGTGACTCCGGGGCCACAGCCTGGCCGTTCACGATCTCGATCTCAGAGCGCGTGATTTGCCTGAGCTGCGGTATGTGCTCCAGGTAGATGGCGTTTGGCACGGCTGCGGCAAGGCTGACATGAAGCTCCATCAAAAAGTGCGGCGCCACCTTGACGTTGAAGGCCTCCGCGAGGTGCGCGACCTTCAGCCACGGCGTGATGCCGCCGAGACGGGCGGCGTCGGGCTGCAGGATGCCGGCGGCGCCTGCCGCCAGGTACTCGCGGAAATGGCT
>DATNOD010000120.1:0-24549 GCA_035601515.1 Candidatus Eiseniibacteriota bacterium
CAAGATCTCGCCCAACAAGCAGACCTCCTTGGACGCCTACCCCGACGCGCTCACCAAGGAAAGCGCCCAGATCCTCGTGGCGACCAAGATCGCCAAGTACGACGCTACCGACCAGATGCCCGCGGACATGAGGGCCGCGGCGTGGAAGGCGGTGCTCGACTTCGTCAGCGACCAGTCGAAGCTGGATTCCATCTTGAAGACCCTCGATGGGGTCCAAGCCACGGCCTATAAGTGACGAGTTAGGAGACGAAAGAGCGTGGATTTCAGCATTCTGCTGTCAGACCTCCCAACGCTCGTAGTAGTCATCGTCGGCGTGCCCCTCGTGCTCGCCGCCTACATCGTGGGCGGCGAGTACCTGGTGCGCCGGCTGCCTGACGGTAATCGCCCGCAGGTCCGGCCCTGGATATGGGTCGGACCTGCCATCTTCCTGGTGGCGGCCATCCTGTTCATTCCGGCCATCTTCACCGTCATCCAGAGCTTCCAGGACAACCACGGCAACTTCGTCGGCTTGCAGAACTACGCGAATCAGCTGGCCGACTTTCCATCCGGCGGGGCCTGGACCGCAATCCGAAACAACATCATCATCTGGTTGATCTTCTACACGCTGTTCGTGCTGGCCTTCGGGCTGGCGCTGGCCGTTCTCTTCGACCGGGTTGCATACGAGACGGTGGTCAAGTCGTTGATCTTCATGCCCATGGCCATCTCGTCGGTGGCGCTCGGAGTCATCTGGAAATTCATGTTCTGGTACCAGCCGCCTGGAAGCGCCCAGACTGGGACTTTGAACGCGATCGTCACGTTCTTCCATCACGATCCCGTGGCCTGGCTGCAGGATCAGTGGCCGAACGGACTCGCCCTTCTCAACAACCTCGCCCTCATCGGCGCCGCGACGTGGGGCATCACCGGTTTTGCCATGGTGATTCTCTCTGCAGCGCTGAAAGGCATCCCCGGCGAGCTGCTCGAGGCCGCCCGAGTGGACGGAGCTGGGGAAATCACTGTTTTCAGGCGTGTCATCTTTCCGCTGATGATGCCGACCATCGTCGTGGTGGGCACCACCCTCGTCATCTTCGCCTTGAAGGCCTTTGACGTCGTGTATGTGATGACGAACGGCAACTACAACACCGACGTGCTCGCATTCCGCATGTACAACCTGCTCTATCTTTCGCACAACCCGGCCGGGGCGAGCGCGGTCGCGATCATCCTGCTCATCGCGGTGGTTCCCGTGCTGATCTTCAATCTCAGGCAGTTCCGGGCTGTGGAGGCAAGGCGATGAGCGTCGCAGCAGCGGCAAGGACCGAGTCGACAGCAGCTTTCGGATCGATGCAGTGGATTTCGCAGCGACTCGGAAGGATCGTGCTCCACGTGGTCGTCATCGGCTTGACCCTCGCCTGGGTCGTGCCGACGCTCGGGCTCGTGCTCAGCAGCTTCCGGCCTTTCTCGGCCATCGCCACCAGCGGCTGGTGGGCGGCAATCTCACCGCCTTATGCATTCACGCTCGACAACTACAATCAGCTCTTCGCGCAGAGCAACCTGGGCACCGCGATCTTCAACAGCTTCATGGTGTCGGTGCCGTCGACCGTCATCCCCGTCACCATCGCCGCCTTTGCCGCATACGCATTCGCGTGGATGAAGTTCCCGGCGCGCGACTGGATCTTCCTGGCCTTCGTCGGCCTGCTCGCAGTCCCTCTGCAGCTCACTTTCATCCCGGTGCTGAAGTTCTACGTCGACCACGGCATCACGATTGAAAATCTGACGGCGCTGAACCTGCCTCCCTGGGTCGGCTTGTGGCTGGCCCACGCCGGCTACGGGCTGCCGTTCTCCACTTACCTCCTCGCCAACTTCTTCCGTGCCCTGCCGAGCGACCTGTTCGAGTCGGCCGAGATCGATGGCGCGGGAACTCTGACGGTGTTCTTTCGAATCATCCTGCCGCTGTCAGTACCAGCCCTAGCATCGCTGGTGATCTTCCAGTTCCTGTGGGTGTGGAACGACCTTCTGGTGGCATTGATCTACGTCGGAGGCTCCCCTGAGGTGGCGCCCCTGACGGTGAACCTCGCCGGCCTGACCAACTCGCTCGGCCAGGGCTACCAGCTACTCACCGCCGCGGCATTCTTCTCGATGATCGTGCCGCTCGTCGTGTTCCTCAGCCTCCAGCGCTATTTCGTGCGCGGCATTCTTGCAGGATCTGTGAAGGGGTAATTAGGAATGGCATCAGTCACTTACGACCACGTTGTCAAGCGCTACACGGCAGACGTCACAGTCGTCAAGGATTTCAACGTTGAGATCAAAGATAAGGAGTTCATGGTCCTCGTTGGTCCATCGGGCTGCGGCAAGTCGACAGCGCTGCGCATGCTTGCGGGCCTCGAAGCGATCACCGAAGGCCAGATCCGCATCGGCGACCGGGTCGTCAACAACGTCGCCGCCAAGGATCGCGACATCGCCATGGTGTTCCAGTCCTACGCCCTCTACCCGCACATGAGCGTTTACGACAACATGGCGTTCCCGCTGCAGATGCAGCACATGCCGAAGTCGGAGATCGACAAGAGGGTGAAGAACGCCTCTCGCATCCTCGGCCTCGACAACTTCCTCAAGCGCAAGCCGCGCGCTCTGTCCGGCGGCCAGCGCCAGCGCGTCGCTCTTGGCCGTGCGATCGTGCGCAGCCCGAAGGTCTTCCTCCTCGACGAGCCCCTGTCCAACCTCGACGCCAAGCTGCGCGGCCAGACCCGCATCGAGCTGCAGAAGCTGCACCGCGACCTGCAGACGACGTTCATCTATGTCACGCACGACCAGGTCGAGGCGATGACGATGGGCGACCGCATCGCGATCATGAACGCCGGCATCCTGCAGCAGGTCGGAACGCCTGGCGACATCTACGACCACCCGGCGAACCTCTTCGTCGCCGGCTTCATCGGCAGCCCGACGATGAACTTCGTCCCCGTAACGACCTCCGACAGCACGGCCAAGGCATCAGGCTTCGAGGTCAAGCTGCCCAAGTCGGTTCCCGCCGGCAAGGGCACGCTGGGGTTCCGGCCCGAGACCGTGACCGACCGCATCGTCGACCCCGCCAGCACCCTCGACATGAAGGTGGACGTGGTCGAGCGGCTCGGCTCGGACCAGTTCCTCTACGGGCAGGTCGGCGGCGACTCCGTGACGGCGCGTGTCGATCCGAAGTTGAAGGTCGAGCCGGGCGACATGGTGCACCTCGGCCTCGACACCCGCACGCTCCACCTGTTCGACGCCGAGTCCGAAGCCGCACTTCTCTAAGCGCCTCGTGTGGAACAGATACGCGCCGGTGAAGACTTCGATACCGCGCGCTTCCGCGCCTTCCGGAGGTCGATCCGGAACGCCCTGACCGGGCGCGCGAGCCGGCTCGTATCGCTCGATTCTGTGCTGGACGCAGCCGGCGCCGAGGGCCGGTCGTTCGGCGGGGTCCGCGAGATTCCGATCGACCAGATCGTCGGCTCAGCCGCGTCGCCCGCGAAGGCAAGCGATTTCCTTCCGGGTTTCCTCCCGGCCACGCGGCGGCTGCGCGATCGGTGGACGCGGGTGTACACCGCGATGGTCGAAGGCGGGGAGCTGCCACCGATCGATGTCTACAGGGTCGGCGACGGCTATTACGTCATCGACGGCCATCATCGTGTTTCGGTGGCGCGAAGCCTTGGTCGGGACACGATCAACGCCCGCGTCATCGATGTCCAGACCCGCGCGCCGCTGGGCAGCACCGTGGATGCCGAAGAGCTGCTGAGAGCGGCGGAGTACGCACAGTTCCTCGAGGCAACGCAGCTGCACCGCCTGCGGCCGGACGCGCGACTGGAATGCAGCCGGCTCGGCCGCTACGACGAGATCTTCAAGCACATCCTCGGCCACGAGTACTTCATGGGCCTCGAGCGCGGGCCCGGGGTGTCGCTGCCTGAGGCCGCCGCGAGCTGGTACGACACGGTCTACCTTCCGATCGCGAAGGTGATCCGCCGTCACAACGTGCTCGAGCAGATGCCGGGCTGGACGGAGGCCGACCTCTACGTCGAGATCACGAGGCGCTGGCTCGCGTTGAGCGAGCAGGGCAAGCCCTCGGGACCGCATCCCGCCGTGCACGCGCTGCTCGAGGATGAAGCGAAACGCTGGTGGCAGCGGCGCTGGTCCATGATGCTGCCCGAGCGCCGCCAGGTAAACAGGTGATAGGCCTCATCTTCGGGCCGCCTGGGAGCGGAAAGGGGACGCAGGCCGGTCGCATCGAGAAAGAGTTCGGGATGTCGCACCTGTCGACCGGCGAGATCCTCCGCTCGGAGGTCGCCCACGGAAGCGCCGTCGGCAAAGAGGCGGCACGAATCATGGCCGCCGGCGACCTCGTCCCCGACGACCTCATCGACCGCATCGTCGAGAGCCTGCTCCGGCGCATGGACCCCACCGCGAGCGTGCTCCTGGACGGCTTCCCCCGGACCGTGGAGCAGGCGAAGGCGCTCGATCGCATGCTGGCGGACCTCAACCGCAATGTCGACTTCGTCGTCGCACTCGACGTGCCCGAGCCGCTGCTCGTGGATCGGTTGCTGCACAGAGCCGCGGTGGAAGGCCGGGCGGACGACACCCGCGCAGCCATCATGGAGCGCATGCACGAATACCGCCTGCGCACGGCGGATGTGCTCGACCATTACCGCAGGAGCGGCGTGCCCGTGGCCGAGGTGAATGGCGTGGGGGCGGTCGACGAGGTCTTCGATCGGGTGCGCGATGAGATCAAGCGGGTGCTGGGCGGCAAACAGCGTGCCCGCGGCATATGATCAGCGTTCTCAGAAACTAGAAATGGCAAGAAAAATCGGCGTCGAGGGCCTCGGACAGATCGTCAAGCCGATGGTCAACGGCGAAAGCCAGGCGACTGTCGAAGCCATGCCGGCGCCATTCTCGTCGGGCCTTGCCAGCGCTTTCCCGCCGATCGCCGAGTACGCATTTCTCTCGGACTGCGAGGTCAACGCCCTCATCGCTCCGAGCGGGCGCGTCGAGTGGATGTGCCTCCCGCGCCCCGACAGCCCGAGCGTTTTTGCGGCCATCCTCGATCGCGCGTCCGGCGCCTTCCGGTTTGCCCCCAGCGGAGTGATGGTCCCGGCAGGGCGGCGCTACCTCCCGGGCACGCTCGTGCTGGAGACGACCTGGCGGACCCGGACAGGCTGGCTGATCGTCCGCGATTGCCTGTGCATCGGACCCTGGTACCACAGCCAGCGGCGCTCCGGGACGCACCGGCGCCCGCCCACCGACCAGGAGGCCGAGCACATCCTCCTCCGCACCGCGAAGTGCGTGGTCGGGAGCGTCGAGCTGAGCCTCGATTGCCATCCCGTGTTCGATTACGGGAAGACCGCCGCTCACTGGGAGTATTCAGGGCCTGGCTACGGGGAGGCCGTTGCGAGAGGTGGCGACGGCGATGTACCGCTTCGTCTCGTGACCGACTTGCGCATGGGGTTCGAAGGGCCCGGGGCGCACGCCACCAAGACGTTGCGCCAGGGCGAGAAGGCGTACGTAGCACTCGCCTGGCCTCGATCCCAGTACTCGGCGACGAGCGAGTTCTGGGCCGAGCACCCGCCCCCGGCAAATGCCGACGAAGCCTTCGCGCGCACCGAGCGCACGGCCGACTTCTGGCGCGAATGGATCAACCGCGGCGAATTCCCGGAGCACCCCTGGCAGAGCTACCTGCAGCGCAGCGCGCTGACGCTGAAGGGCCTGACGTACAGCCCGACCGGGGCGCTGCTGGCGGCGCCGACGACATCGTTGCCGGAGACGATCGGCGGCGAGCGCAACTGGGACTACCGGTACACATGGATTCGCGACGGCACCTTCATGCTCTGGGGTCTCTACACGCTCGGGTTCGCGCGCGAGGCCAACGACTTCTTCTACTTCATAGCTGACGTCGCGGCGGGCCAGCAGGACCTGCAGATCATGTACGGCATCGGCGGCGAGCGCGAGCTGGCCGAGCGAACCATCGACAACCTCAGCGGGTACGATGCGTCGAAACCGGTTCGTGTCGGCAATGCCGCCTACGCGCAAAAGCAGCACGACGTGTGGGGCGCGGTTCTCGATTCCGTGTACCTGCACACCAAGTCGAGGGACTACCTGCCCGAGGTCGTGTGGCCGATTCTCAAGCGAAGCGTCGAAGCCGCGATCGAGAACTGGCGAACGCCGGACCGCGGCATCTGGGAGGTGCGCGGCGAGCCGCAGCATTTCACGTCGTCGAAGCTGATGTGCTGGGTCGCATGCGATCGCGGCGCTCGGCTCGCCGAGCTGCACGGCGACCTCGACCTGGCCAAGCGCTGGCAGGTCGAGGCGGATGAGATCAAGGCCGACATCTGCGCGAACGGTGTCGATTCGCGCGGGGTGTTCGTGCAGCACTACGGCGCGACTTCGCTGGATGCCTCGGTTCTGCTGATCCCGCTCGTCCGTTTTCTGCCACCCGACGACCCTCGAGTGAAGGCGACGGTCCTCGCCATCGCCGACGAGCTGACGGAGGACGGCATGGTTCTGCGCTATCGCGCCGAGGAGACCGATGACGGTTTGTCGGGCGAAGAAGGCACGTTCACCATCTGCTCGTTCTGGATGGTTTCGGCGCTTTGCGAGATCGGTGAGATCACGCGAGCCAGGGAGCTGTGCGAGAAGCTGCTTTCGTATGCGAGCCCTCTGCAGCTTTACGCCGAGGAGATCGACCCGCGCAGCGGCCGTCACCTCGGCAACTTCCCGCAGGCCTTCTCACACCTGGCTCTGATCAACGCGGTCATGCATGTGATCCGAGCCGAGAGCGGCCTGACCAACCGGTTTGGAGGCCCGCTGACCGTCGAACCGTAGGCTGGGGATAGGCGGCGTTCTAAGGTCGCGCCGCCGCAATACGAGATTGCTGTTGGAGCGGCAGTTCGAGGGTGAAGACGCTGCCTTTGCCAAGTTCGCTGACGACACGGACATCGCCCCCATGCAGGGCCGCCAGGCGTTTGGTCAACGCCAGGCCCAGACCAGTTCCCTCCTGATGGCGCCCGGGCCCGGAGTCAAGCTGCTGGAATTCCCTGAAAAGGCGATCGAGGTCGGACCTCGCGATCCCGATGCCGGTGTCCGTCACTGAGATCTCGACGGTTTCGGCCTGGCGCTGCGCGGCGATGGTCACGCTTCCGCCTTCAGGCGTGAACTTGACCGCATTGGTAACGAGGTTGAGCAGCATCTGGACCATCTTGTGCGGATCCGCCTGCAGCCGGCCGGCGGCGCCAACGTTCGCCTCGACCCTGACCCCCTTCTTCGCCGCGATCGGTTCGATGGTGTTCATCACCTGATCGACTGTCTCGGCTATTGAGACGGTCTCCAGCTCCAGAAACATCTGTCCGGCTTCGACTTTGGACAGGTCGAGGATGTCGTTGATCAGGTCCAACAGGTGCTTGCCGCCCGTGCTGATCTGGGCCAGGAACTTCTGTCTTGTGGCGGCGTTGTACTTGCCGGTACTGTCGTCGAGCAACAGCTCGGAGAAACCGAGAATCGCATTCAATGGCGTTCGCAGCTCGTGGCTCATGGTGGCCAGGAATTCGCTCTTGTGTTGATTCGCGACGCGCAGCTCAGCGTTGAGGTTGTTGATCGCACGCTCGCCTTCCTTGCGTGTGGTGATGTCGCGTACGAGGCCGACGAACAGCGCTTTGTCGCCCAGGGCCGATGCCCGCGAGATCGCCAGCTCGACCGGGAACTCGCGACCTGTATGGTCGATGGCGGTGAGCTCCAGAACCTTCCCCAGCACGGGGCCATCGCCCGTCGTCAGGTAGTGCGCGAGGCCGGCGCGATGCGCCGCGCGGTGCTGCTCGGGAACGATTGTGTCGGCCAGGGGCTTGCCCAGAATTTCGTCTCGGCTCCAGCCAAACGTGGCTTCAGCGTGCGGGTTCCAATCGGTGACCCGGCCCAATTCATCCATGCCCACGATGGCGTTCAGCGATGTGTCCACGATCGCCTGCAGGCGTGCGCGCGAGCTCACCAGCTGGTCGTTGAGCGCTCGGACGGAATCTTCGGAGTGCTTCCGCTGCGCGACGGCGGCGTGCACTGTGAGAACGACGACCCAGAGCACCGCCACGACCAGGATTGAGATCGCCGGCTGGCCGGGTTGACGGCCGCCGCTGATGGAAAGGACAAGGATTCCGATCGATGCGAGTGCGGTCGTTGCCCCGACCACTTTGCTTGTGTCGTAAAGCGCCGCGAACAAAACCGTGGTCAGATACAGCGGGAAAACAAGGAGTACCGCCGCCGCTGCGTAATCCGTCGGGTGGACGGTCGCCTGGATGACGAAAACCGCGACGATGCCCCCAAACACTGGAAGTTCATGGATCCAGCGAGGAAGGCGGTCCCAGGGCAGGGCGTAGATCGCGACGATCACCACCACCCCGGCCGCGCCGGCGGCGAGCGCCACGAGTGAGCCCTGGGTGAAGGTGGCTCCCAAGGCGAGGAGCAGCGCGACCACGATCGGTGCCGCGATCGCCAGGCGGGGTAGTCGATCCCACTCGATCGGGGCCAGAGACGTCGCAATCACTCCTGCCGCAACGACCACAGCCAGCGCGTCAGCCCAGGCCAGGCGACTGAACGTGGGATCAGAGAACACCACCAGGGCGATGAGGCCGGCGCCCATGAAGGGCGTGACCCGGCGCACGAGGCCCTTCGTTTGAAATGGCTTCATCGGCGGATTGTCGGACCCTGACACCACTTCAGTCGGGTTCGATTATCGGCCTGTTAACTCCAGGATTTAACGCCGTCGTAACTCATAAGCCGCACTTATTAATTGATGCTACGAGCCGGGCGACAGGACCAGCCCGGATGCGGCGAATGACGCGAATACCGCCACCGCGAAGAAGACGCCGGCGATGACATGACCACCGAGCTCCCCACGGCGGACTTGCTGCCCCGGCGCCCGTACGAACCGAGCCAGCCAGGGGGCGACCACCATCCAGCCGAGGGTCAGCAGCGATATGACGTTCGACAGGCTCCCCGCTGTTTCCGAGCCCAGCAAGACGAGTAGCAGGAAGCTCGCGAGCACGAAGCCGATTCCAACCAGGCCCGATGCAAACGCGAGGGCGAGCCAGTGCGCGGACCCGCGGTAGCGCGACGCCAGAGCGGTCCAGCCACCGGCGAGGATCGCCGGTCCCACGCCGAACGGCACCACGAGAGCGCCATTGCCTCGAAACGACCAGCTGTCGGCTTGCGGTCCGTAACGAGCCACCAGGAAGGTCGCGACATCCAGCAACACCCCGGCGACCAATCCGATCAGGATTGCCCAGCCGAGCAGGGCGAAAACCGGCATCAGGTCACCGTGTTGTTCGGATCGGGTTTCAGGAAGAGCGCCCCCAAGGGCGGGAGCGTCAGGTTGAGGCTGTGCAGGTGGCCGTGCTTTCCGATCGGCGCCGCCTCGACCCCGCCCAGGTTGCCCTGCCCGCTGCCACCGTAAATCGGCGCATCGCTGTTGAGAAGCTCGAGCCATCGACCTGGCAACGGCACGCCGACCTGGTAGTTGTGGCGCGGCACGGGGGTGAAGTTGAATACCGCGACGATCAGCTCATCGCGTGAGCTTCGGCGCATGAAGCTGATCACGCTCTGCTCGGCGTCGGTGATGTCTATCCAGGCGAAACCGGCGGGATCGAAATCAAGCTCGTGGAGGGGCTTCTCCTCGCGCATGACCCGATTCAGGTCGCCGGTCCACCGGCTCAGCCCGTCGTGCATCGGCTCATCGAGCAAGTGCCAATCGAGGCTCGCTTCGTGGTTCCATTCACTCCACTGCCCAAACTCGGCGCCCATGAACAGCAGCTTCTTGCCCGGCACCGCGTACATGTAGGCCAGCAGCAAGCGCAGGTTGGCGAATTTCTGCCAGTCGTCACCGGGCATCTTCGAGAGCAGGGAGCCCTTGCCATGTACGACCTCGTCATGAGAGAGCGGAAGCATGTAGTTCTCGGTGAAGGCATAGAGCGCGCGGAACGTGAGCTGGTGATGCTCGAACCTGCGATGGACCGGGTCCTTGGATATATACGACAGCGTGTCGTGCATCCATCCCATGTCCCACTTCATGCCGAATCCGAGGCCACCCAGGTAGGTCGGTCGTGAAACCAGCGGCCACGACGTCGACTCCTCGGCGATCGTTTGCACATCCGGGTGCTCTTTGTAGACCTCGATGTTGAATCGGCGAAGAAAGTCGATCGCCTCGAGGTTTTCGTTGCCGCCGAACTTGTTGGGCAGCCACTCACCCTGTTTGCGCGAGTAGTCGAGGTACAGCATCGACGCCACCGCATCGACGCGCAGCCCGTCGGCGTGGTAGCGGTTCAGCCAGCTCAAGGCGCTGCTGAGCAGGAACCCCCGGACCTCGTTGCGCCCGTAGTTGAAGATCGAGCTGCCCCAGTCGGGATGCACGCCAAGCCGCGGGTCGGCGTGCTCGTAGAGGTGTGTGCCGTCGAAATACTGCAGCCCGAACTCGTCGGACGGGAAGTGCGACGGCACCCAGTCGAGGATCACGCCGATGCCGTGCTGGTGCAGGTGATCGACCAGGAACATGAAGTCCTGCGGCGTGCCGTAGCGGCTGGTCGGCGCGAAATATCCGGTCACCTGGTAGCCCCACGAGCCGTAAAAGGGGTGCTCCATGACGGGCATGAACTCGACGTGCGTGAAGCCCAATCGGTGCGCGTAGTCGGCCAGGTGCGGCGCGAGCTCGCGATATGTGAGCCAGCGGTTGTCCTCCTCGGGCACGCGCATCCACGAGCCGAGGTGGACTTCGTAGACCGACCATGGCGCCTGCCGGCTGTTGGCGCGCTGGCGGCTGGACAGCCACTCGGCATCGCCCCAGCCATAGCTCAAGTCCCACACGACCGAGGCCTGGCGTGGCGGCTGCTCCGCGAACACCGCGAAGGGATCCGCCTTGTCGGCTCCGGTGCGCGTGACGCGTGAGTGGACGTGGTACTTGTACAGCGCTCCATGCGCGACGCCCGGAATGAAGCCCTCCCAGATGCCCGACTGCTCGCGCGGTACAAGCTTGTTCGAGTCCCGGTTCCAGCCGTTGAAATCGCCGATGACGCTCACCCAATCGGCGTTGGGAGCCCAGACTGCGAATGACGTGCCCTCGGGGTCTTTCGAGATGTGGGCCCCGAGCTTCTCGTAGAGATGGCTGTGACTGCCCTCGTTGAAAAGGTGCAGGTCGAATGGCGTCAGCAGCGACTGCGCGATCATGCGGGGTGCACCACCTCCAGAATTCCTCGGAGTGGGATCCGCACCCAGTCCGGCCGGCTGTTGAGCTCGTAGCGGAGCTCGTATAGCGCTTTCTCGAGCAGCATCGTCGATAGCTGGAGGTCGAGGTCGTCGGTCGTCTGTGGCACGAACGAGGCGGCGCCTGCGGTGGTGAGGTAGCTGCGCAGGAAAGCCGCCGAGACTGAGTCTACCCAGAACCGCGCCCATGCTTCCAGCCGAGTCCGTGCATCGGGCAGAAGCTGATCCGATCGCAATGCGGCCTGGCTGGCGTAAGAGAACGAGCGCAGCATGCCGGCGACATCGCGTAGGGCCAGGCGCTTCTGGCGACGCTCGTACAGGGTGCGCGACGGCTCGCCCTCGAAGTCGATGATCACGAAGTCATGACCTGTATAGAGCACCTGGCCCAGGTGGTAGTCGCCATGCACCCGGATTCGCGTGGTCGTCAATCGCTTCGCGAGAAACGCCCGCAGCGTCTGTGTGATGCGCGGCTCCAGCTCGAGCACTCGCTTCGCCTCGTCCTTGGCGTCCTCCGGCAGGCGGTTGAGCTGGCTGCGCAGCAGCTCGAGCGAGCGAGCCGCGAGCCCGGTGAGCGATTGGTACATCGAGCGCTGGTCCTGGCCTGAGATGCGCTCCGGCGCGAAAGCAGGGTCTTCGAGGTCGGAGGCCAGCGCTGTGTGCAGCTCGGCGGTACGCCGGCCGAGCAGGCGCGCCGAGTCGAGGTATGCACCGATCGTCTTGGCGGCGATCTCGGGCAGATCCATCGAGCTGGCCTGCAGCAAGTTGCGGGGCAGGGCCGGCGGTTCGCCACTGACCGGCAGTTCCATTGCTTTCAGGTAGTGGGCGAGGGTCGTGAGCGTGTACTGCCACGCGTCACCTTGATTGGGCACGTACCCCTGCACGACCGCGAGCGCCACCGGCTCGCCTCGGTCACGACGGTACTCGAGGCTTCCTGCGAGCGGCGCGATCTGAGCGAAGTCCGTCTGCTCGGTGAGGAAGCGGCCGACCTCGAGCTCGGGGTTCGTGCCCTCCTCGAGGCGGCGGAAGACCTTGAGGATGAGTCGTTCGCCGAAGACGACCGAGTTGTTGCTTTGCTCAGCCACGGAAAGAGCCGCTTCGAGCCTGATCGTCTCCGGACCCCGCAGGCGAGCGAAGGCGCGAGTCGTCGATCCGACCAGCTGACCAGTGGAGCTGACGGCACGCTTTCGCTTGGCGATGATGTTGAGGAGGCCTTCCGCGAACCCCGGCGGTCCGAGGGCGTCGTACAGGAGACCCCTTTGCTCTTCGCTCGCCGTCCGCAGCCAGGACACGGCCGCGAACGGCCACCGCTCGATAACTTGCGGAGCCTCCGCGGAATTGGCGTAGGTCACCGGCAGCAGGTAAGTCTCGGGGTCGCCTTCGGCATAAGCGACGAGAAGCGTCAGCAGGTAGGCGCTTCTGTCCATGCCGTTGACCTCGATGGCATCCATGATCGAAACCGTCTTGAGGCGGCGCGCCTTGCCCGCAAACCACCGGCGCTGCCTGATGTACGGAAGGAGGATCGCCTCCAGCCGCTCTTTCGCGACGCCGAACAGCACGGAATCCCAGCTGCCGGCGACTCTGATCTCGGGCAGGACAGCCGCTGCCAATCCCCAGTCGGCAGGCACCGTCGAAGCGGCTCGTGGCTGCATGGAGAACCAGTAGAAGGAGTGCGGGCCCAGGGTCAGGAAGTACGGGGTGTCGCCCACCGCCGGCAACTCGGTGGCGCCGAACAGCTCAATCGGCACCATACCTTTCCACTTCGAGAGGTCGAGCTCGACGACCTGCAGAAAGCGCGATAGGTTGGCCACACACAGGATCTGCTCGGATTCGTAGGCGCGCACGAACGCCAGCACCTTTCGGTTGTCGGGGCGTAACAGCTCGAGCGTTCCGCGGCCGAACGCCCGGTGCCGCTTGCGGAGCGCGATCAGGCGCCGCATCCAGGACAGGAGCGAATGGGGGTTCTGGGTCTGGGCTTCGACGTTGACGCTCTCGTAGTGATACTCGGGGTCGGTCACGATCGGCAGGTACAGCCGCTGCCGGTTGGCACGCGAGAAGCCTGCGTTGCGGTCGGCGCTCCACTGCATCGGGGTCCGCACCCCATTGCGATCGCCCAGGAAGATGTTGTCGCCCATGCCAATCTCGTCGCCGTAATAGAGGACCGGGGTTCCCGGTAGCGAGAAGAGCAGGCCGTTCATGAGCTCGATCCGCTTGCGATCGTTGCCGAGCAGGGGCGCCAGGCGCCGGCGGATGCCGAGATTGATCCGAGCGGCGCGGTCCTGCGTGTACGCGCGGTACATGTAGTCGCGCTCTTCGTCCGTGACCATCTCCAGGGTCAGCTCGTCGTGGTTCCGTAGGAACAGCGCCCACTGCGCGGTGTCCGGGATGGCAGGCGTCTGCGCCAGGATGTCGACGATCGGGAAGCGGTCCTCCATGCGGATGGACATGAAGAGGCGGGGCATGAGCGGGAAATGGAACGCCATATGCGTCTCGTCGCCCTCGCCGAAGTACGCGACGGCGTCCTCGGGCCACTGATTGGCCTCGGACAGGAGCATGCGGTTGGGGTAATGCTCGTCGACGTGGCGGCGCATCTCCTTCAAGAACGCATGCGTCTCGGGCAAATTTTCGCCGTTCGTCCCTTCGCGCTCGAATAGGTAGGGAATCGCGTCGAGCCGCATGCCGTCGATGCCGCCGTCGAGCCAGAAGTCCATCGCTTTCAGAATCGACTCTTTGACCTTGGGGTTGTCGAAGTTCAGGTCCGGCTGGTGCGAGTAGAAACGGTGCCAGTAGTACGCGCCGGCGAGGTGGTCCCATGTCCAGTTCGAGACCTCGAAGTCTTTGAAGATGATCCGCGCGTCCTGGTAGCGCTGGTTGGTGTCGCTCCAGACGTAGAAGTCACGCGCCGCGCTGCCGGGGCGCGAACGGCGAGCGCGCTGGAACCACGGGTGCTGGTCGGACGTGTGATTGCAGACCATTTCGTTGATGACCCGGATCCCCCGCCGATGAGCTTCCTTGATGAATTGATGGGCATCGGTCAGGTTTCCGTACATTGGGTTGACATCGGTGTAGTCGGAGATGTCGTAGCCGTCATCGCGCATCGGCGAGGGGTAGAACGGCAGCAGCCAGATTGCGCTCACGCCGAGGTCCTGCAGGTACGGCAGCTTGTCGATCAGGCCTCGAAAGTCGCCGCTGCCGTCGCCATCGCTGTCGTAGAAGGCACGCACGTGCACCTCGTAGATGAGCGCGTCCTTGTACCACAGCGGGTCGTCATCGAGGGTGAACGTCTCTTTCTTGCGCCGGCGGGGCGCGGCCTTGAGGTCGGGAGGCGGGCTGGGTGAGGGCTCGTTGATCGGCGCTTCCTCCGGTTTCTCGGTGATCACAGGAAATACTCGAAGTCATGTTCGCTGCGGACGCGCCGGCGGAAACGGAAGATCTGCGCCGGCGTCGAATTCGGATCGAGCTCGATGTAGTTGCGAGGTCCGTTCCAGATGTACCGCGCCCCGCTGAGGAGCTCATGCGCCTGGTAGCTGCGATCTCGGTCGATGCCCAGCGCCTCGAGCGGCAGCGTGACCATGCCGATTTGCTTGTGGTGTGGATCGACGTTGACGACGGTCAGGACCACGTCTGCAAGGTCGTCGGTACTCTTGGTGTAGGCGACGATCTGGTCGTTCTCGGTGGGGTGGAACATCAAGCCGTTGTCGCTGTGCAGCGCCGGGTTCTCACGCCGAACCTTGTTGACCACCGCGATCAGCTCGCGAAGGCTGCTCGGGTTGTCGCGCTCCCAGCTGCGAATCTGGTACTTCTCGGAGTCGAGGTACTCCTCGGAACCGGGCTCCTTGGCGCGACTCTCGCCCAGCTCGAACGCGGGTCCGTAGATTCCGTAGCTCGCGCCCAATGTTGCGGCCAGGACGAGCCGTGCTGCGAAGGCCGGCCGGCCACCGTTCTGCAGGTACTCGGTGAGAATGTCCGGCGTATTCGGCCAGAGGTTGGGGCGCAGGAACTCACGCACCGGCGATGACCGCAGCTCTGTGAAGTACTGACTCAGCTCCCAGCTCGTGTTGCGCCAGGCGAAGTATGTGTACGACTGGCTGAAGCCCGACTTCGCCAGCCGGTACATCACCTTCGGCCGCGTGAAGGCTTCCGAGAGAAGGATCACGTCCGGATGGTCCCGCTTGAGCTCGCCGATCAGCCATTCCCAGAACGGGAACGGCTTCGTGTGAGGGTTGTCGACGCGAAAGATCTTTACGCCCTGGTCGATCCAGAAGACGACGATCGACAGCAGCTCTGCCCAGAGCTCGCGCCACGCCTCGCATTCGAAGTCGAACGGATAGATGTCCTCGTACTTCTTGGGCGGGTTTTCCGCGTACTGGATCGAGCCGTCAGGACGATGCCGGAACCATTCCGGATGCTCTTTAGCATAGGGATGATCGGGCGAACATTGGAATGCGGTGTCCAGTGCGATCGACAGGCCGTGCTCACCGGCGACTCGAACGAGGTGTCGGAAATCGTCCAGGGTCCCAAGCTGCGGATGCACAGACTTGTGGCCGCCCTCCTCGGATCCGATCGCCCACGGGCTTCCCGGCTCGTCGGGTTTTGCCTTCACGGTGTTGTTGGCGCCTTTGCGATGGGTGCGGCCGATGGGATGGATGGGCGGGAGGTAGAGCACGTCGAATCCCATGCCCGAGATGTAAGGCAGCCAGCCCTCGACGTCCCGAAACGTCCCGTGCTTGCCCTGCTTACCCGCGGACCTGGGAAACATCTCGTACCAAGCCCCGTAACGCGCCCGCTCCACCTCGACGATGACTTCGACCTCGCGCCCGTAGGCGGTGGACAGGCTGCGGTCGGCGTGCCGTTCCATGAGCACGGGGAGGTCTGACCCGAGGGCCGCGGTGGCTTCAGTCTTGCCCTTTCTGAGCTGCGTCGCGTAAGTGATGAGCTTTTGGCCGTCGGGCGAGCCGGCTCGAGCCGCGGCCGCGTCCACGAGCCGAGCCGCCACCTCGAGCTCCTGCGTCACATCCTGCCCCGCTTCGACCCGCTTGGCGAACTGACGGCTCCAGGTCTCGAATCGGTCGATCCAGGCTTCTATGGTGAAAAGGTAGGTGCCGAGCTCGGTGACTACGACCTCGGCCCGCCAGCGATCGTTTGGGAGGGGCAGCATCGGCACCTCGGTCGAGGTCGAGCTGCTTTGGTGGCGGTACCGGATGACGCAGGCGAGCGCGTCATGGCCGTCGGCGAAAATGTCGGCCTCGACCGCCACCTTCTCACCCAGGGTTCGTTTGGCGGGAAAGCGCCCAGCGTCGATCTCGGGCGCCACCGCCTCGATGGCGACCCGCATTCGACCCTCTTGAAGCCCGTCGGGACCGGCGGATGGAATGGGGGTCGTGGGCCTTCGCTTGACCGGTGCGCGAGCCACGCCTAAATCGTGCCACGCCTGCTCCATCCCATGTCATTCAGGACATGTGTTCGAATATGTAGGTGGGGATGCTGAGATCGATCGATCCCGCCAACGGGCGGGAGCTGGCCCAGTTCCCTGAGCTTGATGGGGCCGGCGTCGAGGCCGCCATCGCCCGGGCTTGGGGCTCGCGCCACTCCTGGCGTGACATCGGCGTCGACATGCGCGCGACCCTGCTGCGCTCCGTGGCCGGCGTTCTGAGGGCAGACAAGGCCCGCTACGCGGCACTGGCGACCGCCGAGATGGGCAAGCCCATCATCGAAGCCGAGGGCGAGGTTGAGAAATGCGCCTGGACCGCGGCATGGCTGGCGGACAACGCGGCCCGCCTGCTCGCTGACCAGCCGGTGGAGAGCACCGCGACCAGGAGCTACGTCAGGTTCCAGCCGCTGGGGGTGATCCTCGCCGTGATGCCCTGGAACTTCCCCTTCTGGCAGGCGTTCCGGGCCGGGCTCCCTGCGCTCGCGGCCGGAAACGTGATGCTGCTCAAGCACGCTTCCAACGTGCCCCAATGCGCGCTGGCCATCGAGGAGGTCTTTCGCGAAGCCGGCGTGCCGGATGGGGTTTTCCAGACGCTGCTCATCGGCTCCGCCGCTGTGGAGAAGATCATCGAAGACCGTCGCGTGTCAGGTGTGACGCTCACAGGCTCGGAAGCCGCGGGCGCGCGAGTTGCGTCGACTGCCGGGAAGACGATCAAGAAGTCGGTGCTCGAGCTTGGCGGTTCGGATCCTTTCATCATCCTGGGCGACGCCGACATCAAGACCGCCGCGACGGTCGCGTGCCGCGCCCGCAATCAGAACAATGGCCAGAGCTGCATCGCGGCGAAGCGTTTCATCGTTGTGGACTCTGTCGCCGACGAGTTCGAGGCGCACTTCGCCGACGCCGTTCGCGCGCTCAAGGTCGGCGACCCCAAGGATCGGGGCGTGCAGGTCGGCCCACTCGCGCGCGAGGACCTCATCGCCGATCTGGAGCGTCAGGTGTCGGAGTCTGTACAGCTCGGCGCGCGTCCGCTCGTCGGCGGGAAGCGCGTCAGCGGCGACGGGTACTACTTCGAGCCGACCGTGCTCGTGGGCGTGCGGCCGGGCATGCCTGTGTACCACGAGGAGACCTTCGGCCCCGTCGCGGCGGTGATCCGCGTCAGCGATGAGGAAGAGGCGCTCCGTGTGGCCAACGATTCCGATTTCGGTCTTGGCTCGAGCATCTGGACCAAAGACGTCGAGCGAGGTACGCAGCTGGCCGAGCGCGTCGAGGCGGGTCTGGTGTTCATCAACGGCATGGTCGCCTCGGACGTGCGCCTTCCTTTCGGCGGGGTCAAGAAGTCCGGTTACGGGCGCGAACTCTCCGAGTATGGGATCAAGGAGTTCACCAACATCCAGACCATCTGGATCGGGCCGGCGAAGAACTAGCGGTTGGTTTCTCGCCGAACGAATAACGCGGTGCCTACGATCATGAACACTGCGAACAGCAGCGCGAGCACCGCCACATTGGTAACCGGGCTCAACAGCACAACCCGTTTGTAATCCGCCGATCCGGCGAAGACGACTCCCCGCGCCAGGTCGATGACGTAACGCATCGGCGACGCAAGGGATGCCAACTCGAGGTACCAGGGGAGGTTGTTGATCGGGCTGATCAATCCCGCGAGGAAGTACTGGGGCAAGAAGACGAAGTTGAAGATCTGGTTGGAGGCTCGCGAGTCGCTCATCGTGTTGAGCAGCAGCAGTCCGAAAGCGCCGCCCATGAAGCACGAAAGCAGCGCCACCGGAACCAGCAGCAACAGGGCGGTGGCGGTGAGCGGGACGCGGAGCACGGCGGCGAAGATGACCATCGGCAGCACCTGCATGATCGCGACCGTCGTCTCGCCGAGGATTTTTCCGACGACGATCGAGTAACGCGAAACCGGCGACACGAACATCTCTTGTGCGAAGTCGTTTTGGCGGTCGTCCATCAGCGACGTCAAACCCTGGGCGGTGGACTGGAAGAGCGTCATCCCCAGGAAGCCGGTGAACGTGAAGCCGATGAAGTTGAATCCGGCGGCCTTGCCCAGGTTGAGCTGAAGGGTTCCGCCGAGCAGGAAGATCATCGCGAAAGGAAAGATGACCGCGGCGACCATGCGCCCAGGATCGCGGAAGAACTTCAGCAGGTCCCGCCCCGCGAGCGCCATGACGACGTTGAGCTCACGCATCGGCGCCACTCGCGAGAATCCTCAGGTACGCGTCCTCGAGTGTGGGTGATTCGGTCCGGAGCATGGTCAGCGGCTCTTTGATGGCGTGGATCACCTCGTACGCGGTGTGCCCGTCGAGGCTGACGACGAAGTGGCCGTCCTCGGTGAACGTCAGCTTCATCTGCTCGAGTCGCCGGCGAAGAGCCGCGCGGTCGGCTGCGTCGATGTGGAGCCGCTCGTGCGCGAGCTGCGCCTTCACCTCTCGAGGTGAGCCCAGGGCGGCCACGCGGCCGTGATCGAGGATGCAGATTCGATTGGCATCTTCGGCTTCGATCAGCTGGTGAGTGGTCAGGCAGATCGTGATCTCACGGTGCCGTCGCAAGTCCTCGATGTACTGCCACAGCGTCCGCCGGCTCGCCACGTCGAGGCCGCTCGTAGGCTCGTCCAGGAACAGGACGCGCGGGTGATGCATGAGCCCGCGGATGATCTCCAGCTTTCGCTGCATACCGCCCGAGAGCCGGCGCACCGGCTTGAAGACGTCGGCTCCAAGCCCGATCATCTCGGCCAGCTCGCCAATCTGGCGGCGGTACGCGGACGGCATCAGGCGGTAGAGAGCGCGGTACGGGTACAGGCCGTAGAGGATGGCGTGGAAGCGCACGTTCTCCTCGCCGGTGAGGTTCACGTCCAGTGAAGAGTTCTGGAAGATGATGCCGACCTGATGACGGACCGCGCTCGCCTCGCGAACGATGTCATGGCCGGCGATTCGTACGCTCCCCGAGGTCGGCGCCAGCGTGGTGGTGAGGATCGAGATCGTCGTCGTCTTGCCGGCGCCGTTAGGACCCAGCAGCGCGAAGAATTCTCCTGGCTCGACGTCGAAGCTCACACCATCGACGGCATTGACCTTGCCTTTTCGGTACCGCTTGACGAGGTCGCGGACTTCGATGGCGGGTGTCACTTGAGCTAGGCCGATTTGGCCGGCGCCCTCTTTGCCGTTTGCAGGTGCTTGCGCGCCAGCACCGAGTAGCTGTCCTTGAGCGCGGTTTTCGGATCGAAATCAAGGCTTCTGGCCTTCTCCGGCAGAACCTCGAGCGGTCCTTCGAGCTCGACGAACGATCCGAAGTCGAGCGTGTCCAGGGTGACGGTCACCACGCCGTCGAGTATCCAGGCGGCACGTCGTTTGTTGTAGGTGAACTCGACTCGGAACCCCAGCTCGGCGAGGAGGTCGAGGGTTGCATGCGCGTCCTTGACCTCGACCTCGGTTTCCTCTCTAACCTTTACGCCGCCCACGAACTTGGCCGGCCCCTTCGCCGTGAGCACGCCACGAGGACCCCCGTCGAGGACGCGAAGCCTCAGCGTGGTGTGGCGTGTCGATTTGCCCGGCCCGTCGAAGCGGTAGTTCTCCTCGTCGTACTTTCCCTCGAGCTTCGCCCCGCGCTTGCGCAGCAGC
The DNA here is from genome assembly GCA_035601515.1 of Candidatus Eiseniibacteriota bacterium. Classification (GTDB taxonomy): domain Bacteria; phylum Chloroflexota; class Dormibacteria; order Dormibacterales; family Dormibacteraceae; genus UBA10449. The sequence continues at coordinate 20,281 of DATNOD010000120.1, forward strand.
GTGCGGAGCCGGGCATGATCGCGCGGGCCGGTGACGCGGAACTTCAGCTCGCATTCGACGCTGCGATCACGGGGGCGGTGATGGACGCGGCCCTTTGCCACCCGTGGAGATTAAGTTAAGCGGCGGCCTTCTTTGTGATTCGGTAGAGGGCTGTCGTGACCGCGGTGCACTCGTCCTCGACGTAATCGAGTCCGCCCGCCTCCGCGATCCGCCGCGCCTCATCCGAGCGGATGTCGAGCTGAAGCCACAACGCCTTGGCCCCGACCGCCACCGCCTGCTTGGCGATTTCTGGTGCATCGGCCGCCGGCCTGAACACATCGACCAGGTCGATCTTCTCCGGCACTTCTGCCAGTGAGCGGTAGACGCGCTCGCCGAACAGGGTGTCCGCGTGAGGGTTGATCGGGATGATCCGAAATCCGCGCTGCTGAAGGCCCGCAGGCACGGATCCGCCGGCCTTGTAGGGATCTCGCGATGCGCCGACGACGGCAATCACCGTCGATGCCTCGAGGATCTCCTTGCCGGTCTTGCTCATGACAACTTCAAGTCCACAGCACCGGCTTCGATTCCAAGTAGCGGCTGCCCGGCGGCGTAGCGGCGGATCTGCTGAGCCGCGAACCGATAACCTCGCGCGTTCCAGCGTGCCACCGATCCCGCGATGTGTGGCGTGATGAGGATGTTCGGCGCGTTCCAGAGTGGGTGACCATCGGGCAGGGGCTCGGGGTCAACGACGTCGAGCGCGGCCCGAATGCGGCCCATACGCAAAGCGTCCAGAAGCGCATCGGTGTCGACCGTCTTGCCCCGACCCGCATTGACAAAGAGCGCGCCCGGCTTCATCCGGGCGAGGAAGGCCGCGTCGACGAATTTCTCAGTCTCGGGCGTCAGCGGCAGCAGGTCCACCACCTCATCCGCAAGAGGCAGCAGCTTCGGAAGCTCCGATGCAGGCTGCACACCGTCACGTGCGTTCCGGGCAACACCGATGACGTGTGCGCCGAACGGCGCGAGCCGAGCCGCGAGGGCACGGCCGATCGATCCATATCCGACGACAAGCACGGTGTGGCCGTCGATGTCGTCGATCTTTCCGTCCTCGCCCGGACCTCGATTCCATTCCGCGAGCCGCTGGTATTCGATGAACTTCGGAAAGCGTCGTTGCATCGCAAGGATGGAAGCGACCACCCACTCCGCGACGGGAATGTCATGCACGCCGACCGCCCTGCATACGACGACCCCGGCCGGCACCTTGGGCAACAGCCAGTCGACGCCTGCGCTGAGCGACTGCACGACACGAAGCCCGGGCAGCTCGTCGAAGAGGCCAGGCAGCCGGTTTGCTATATCGAAGTTGATGATGACGAACTCGACCTCCGGTCCCGGCTCGGCGACGAGCTGGACGCCGTCAGGTAGCGGCTCCAGCTCGTGCCTCAGCGGCCCGTCCGGGACGAGAACTTTCAATACCGGTTTGTTATGCGGCTCTCTTGGCGGCGGCGCTCTCTTCGAGCGCGAACTTCAAAACTTCTTCGACTCGCCCGGCGAGGTGGAACGTCATCTCCTTGCGGACGCTCTCGGGGACGTCGTCCAGGTCCTTCTCATTGCGCTGCGGGAGAATGACCTCCTTCAAGCCCATTCGGTGAGCGGCCAGCACCTTCTGCTTGACGCCGCCGATGGGCAGCACCAGACCTTGCAGCGTGACCTCGCCGGTCATGCCGACCGTGCTCCGAACCGCGCGACCCGTGAGCAGGCTCACGATCGCGGTCGTCATCGTCACGCCGGCCGACGGACCGTCCTTGGGCACAGCGCCCGCGGGCACGTGGATGTGAAACGCCTTCTCGATCGAGTCGGGCTCGATCCCCAGCTCAGCCGCGTGCGACCGCACATACGAGAGCGCGATCTGCGCCGACTCCTTCATGACGTCGCCCAGCTGGCCGGTGAGGAGGAGGCTGCCCTGGCCCTTCGAGGCAGTGGTGGCCGTCGCTTCGACGAACAGCACGTCTCCGCCAACTCCGGTCACGGCGAGGCCTGTGGCCACACCTGGCACTGACGTGCGAGCGGCAACCTCGTTGTCGAACTTGGGCTTGCCCAGGAACTCGCGCACCCGCTGCTGCGTGATCTCGACCGGTGGCGTCAGCGCCCCCGTCGCGACCTTGGTTGCGATCTTGCGAGTGATCTTCCCGAGCTCGCGCTCGAGGTTCCTCACGCCGGCCTCGCGCGTGTGGTCGGTGATTACTGTCATGACTGCTTCATCGGTTACGGTGACCTCGTCGTCCTTCAGTCCCGCCTGCTTGACCTGGCGCTTCATCAGGTGGTCCTTCGCGATCGCGACCTTCTCCTGCTCCGTGTACCCGTCGAGCCTGATGAGCTCCATGCGGTCCAACAGAGGCGCTGGGATCGTCTCCGACACGTTGGCGGTGGGGATGAACAACACCTCGGACAGGTCGAGGTCGACCTCCAGGTAGTGGTCGCGGAACGTGTTGTTCTGCGCTGGGTCGAGCACCTCGAGCAGCGCCGCCGACGGGTCGCCCCGCCAGTCGCTGCCGACCTTGTCGATCTCGTCGAGCATGATCACCGGGTTCTTGGTCCCGGCTTCTTTCAGGGCGCGCACGATCCGGCCCGGAAGCGCCCCGACGTAGGTGCGCCTGTGGCCGCGGATGTCCGCCTCGTCGCGGATTCCGCCCAGGGACACGCGCGTGAACTTGCGGCCCAGCGCGCGGGCGACCGATTCGCCCAGCGAGGTCTTGCCGGTTCCGGGAGGGCCGACCAGGGTGATGATCGCGCCCGAGCCACGCCCGCCGAGCACCTCGAGCCCGCGCTCCTTGCGCAGCTTGCGCACCGCGAGGAACTCGATGATCCGGTCCTTCACGTCATCCAGCCCGGTGTGGTCCTCGTCGAGGATCCGCCGCGCTTCCACGAGGTCGTAGTTGTCTTCGGACCGCACGTTCCAGGGGATGTCGAGCATCCAGTCCAGGTAGGTGCGGATCCAGCCGTACTCCGGGTTCTGCTCGCTGGTGCGCTCCAGTCGGTCGAGCTCGCGGTCGACCTCGACGCGCACTCCGTCCGGCATCTCGGCCTTGGCGACCCGCTCGCGGTAGGTGGAAACCACGTCGCCGCCACCCTCGTTGAGCTGCTTCTTGATCGCCTCGAGCTGCTGCCGGAGCAGGAACTCGCGCTGAGTCTTCTCCATGCCCTCGGCCACGTCACTGCGGATCTTCTCCTTCAGCGACGCATCGGCGAGGATCTGCTTGGTCCAGCCGATCAGCTTCGCCAGCCGCTCCTCCAGGTCGATCGTCTCGAGCACCTCGAGCTTCTGCTCAGTGGTGAGGTCGGGCGAGTAGCCGGCCAGGTCGGCCAGGTGTCCTGGCGTCCGGGCGGCGCGCAGGAACTGAACGACCTGCGGAACGCCGCGCGACTCGACCAGGTTCTCGAGCAGTGCGCGGTACTCGCGCGCGAGCTCGGTCGCCCGCTCGGTCGGGGGTTCGGGGTCGGAGATGGGGTCGGCCTTGACGAAGAGAGCCCCGCCGATGTCTGCCTGACCGCTGCCCAGGCGGGCGCGGTACTCGCCGCGGAGCATGAAAGCTTCGGCGCCGGTCGGGAGCTCGGTCCCCTCGCCCAGGCGGGCGACCGTGCCAATGCTGCCGTACTGGCCGTCGATCCGTGGCACGAGCAGGATCATGCGGTTGCCCTGGCGGGCAGCCTCGAGGGCGGCCTTGGCGGTGTCGCCTTCGACGGCGAGGGTGACGGTCATGTGCGGGAGGACGACGACGTCGTCCATGGGCATGACGGGAAGCAGTTCGGACTTAGGCGTTGGCATTTTCAGGGTCTCCTCGGTTCATAACTAGTGAACGTTTTTCCCCTATTGGCCCATTCCCAATCTGGGGAAGGTTCCCTAAACTGCCCCGAACCGGCTCCCGCTAAACCCGGGCGGCACTCCCGGAGGCGGCGCTACGTCGTGACAGGGCGTCGATCGACACGGCGGCGAGCAGGACCAGCCCAGTCACGATGAAGATCCTCTGCACGTCGTAGTTCTGCAGGTACATGCCGTTGTCGATGGCGCCTATGAGCAGGCCGCCAAGGACGCCGTGGATGACCTTGCCTCGGCCACCGAACAGGCTCGTGCCGCCGATGACCGCGGCAGCGACCGCAAACAGGACGAACTGGCCGCCCTGGACGTTGTTGGACATGCCTCCGATGTACGAGGCATAGAGGATGAGGCCGATACCGGCAGTCATCGAGCAGAGCGCGAAAGCGATGGTCCGAACCACGGGCAGGTTGATGCCGGCC
>DATNOD010000121.1:0-11137 GCA_035601515.1 Candidatus Eiseniibacteriota bacterium
GTAGTAGCGGTAGCCCTTTTCCATCCGGAGCCCCTCCAGGACGCGGTACCCGCCGGGCCTGATGCCCGACGGGCGCCCCGCCGTCATCAACCGGTCCCAGACCTGCCCGGCCCACGCCGGCTCGAGGTACAGCTCCCAACCCAGCTCGCCCACGTACGTCACCCGCTGGGCAAGCACGGTTGCGCCGCCGATCCGTATGGCCCGCGCCTGCATGAACGGGAACCCGTCATCTGTCACGTCGTCGGGGGTCACGCGCTCGAGGACGTCCCGCGCGGACGGTCCCCATATGCCTATGACCGCGAAATCCTCCGTCGACTCGCGGAGCGCGACGGCGGGATCTCCTTCGTTTATCTGTAGGCGCAGCCAGCCGAGGTCTGAGTTCACGTACCCGGCGCCGGTCACGACCCGGAAGTGATCTTCGCCGAGCCGCGTGATGGTGACGTCTGCGGCGATGCCGCCATCCTTTTCCAGAAGCTGGGTGTAGACGACGCTGCCTGCGGGCCGATCGATCAGGTTGCCGGCCACGCGCTCCAGCAGCGGCAGCGCCCCTGGTCCTCTCACCTCGATTTTTCCGAATGAGCTCATGTCGATGACGCCCACTCGCTCGCGGAACGCAGCGTGCTCCTGGGCCAACAGGTCGAAGTACGGAGGTCTCGTGTAGCCGAATGCGCGCTGGTCGGCGCCGGCCCGGCGCCACGGCTGGCTCGGTTGGTAAAAGTCGACGCGCTCCCAGCCTTGCTTGGTGCCGAAAACGGCCCCAAGGTCTTGCATCCGCTCGTGCAGGGCGCTGGTGCGGCGAGGCCGGCCCCATTCATCCGCGTCGAACGGATACCGAAGGTAGTAGTAGTAGCGATACGCCTCGCGCGCGAGGTCCGCTGCGTAGCGATGGTCGCGGTGGACGGGACCGAAACGCCAGCATCGATACGGGTGGAGGTCGAGCTCTGTCTCGCCACCGGTGATCCATTGCGCGAGGGCGCGCCCGATCCCGCCCGCACCGCCGAATCCGTTGAGTGATAGCCCAGCAGCGAGGTACAACCCGCGGACGCCGGGCACCGGACCAAGCAGCGGATTGGCATCGGGCGTCATGGCATCCGGGTGGCAGACGAGCTTCACGATCCCGGCTTCGCCAAGGAAGGGAAAGCGGCGTGTTGCGCCGCGGAGCAGCGGCTCAAAACGGGCCTGGTCGGGCGGGAGCGACGTTCCGGAATGGTCCCAGGGCACGCCGTCGATCCAGCGGGCGACCGGGTCGGCTTCGTATCCGCCCAGGATCACGCCTTCAGCCTCCGACTTTCCGTACACCAGGTTGTCGGGATCCCGAAAGCACGGCATGCCGGCCGGAAGCTCATGCCCGGGAACGGCGCGGAGCGCGGCGTGTTGATGGTCGACGGGCGTCGAGACCACCTGCGCGCCGGCCATGGCTGCGATCTGCGGCGCCCAGATCCCGGCCGCCACCACCACGACCTCAGTCTCGATCCGGCCCGTCTCCGTGACGACGGTCTGGATGGCGCCCCGGTCCGACAGCTCGATACCGGTGACGCGGACGCCGGTGGTGATCTGCGCACCCATCGCTCGGGTGGCACGCGCCAGCGCATGCGTGGCCGTGTGCGGGTCGAGATGCCCATCGTCCGGCACCCACACCGCGCCATACAGCGATCGGATGCTGATCGCCGGCATCAGCTTCTCGGTCTCGGCCGCCGAGATCAGCTCGACGTCCAGCCCGATCCCGCGCGCGCGGCTGACGGTGCGCTGCAGCTCCATGAGCTGCTCTTTGCTCGAAGCGAACCGGAGGCTGCCTACGGTCTCGAACACCCCCAGGTCGCGGTAGAGCTCGATGCTGTAGCGGCGGAATCGCATCATCGTCGGCGACGGGTTGAACTGGGTGACCAAACCGGCCGCGTGGCATGTGGAGCCGCTCGTCAGCTCGCCCTTCTCGATCAGCTGGACGTCGCGCACCCCGGCCTTGGCGAGGTGGTAGGCGACGCTCGCGCCGGTGATTCCGCCGCCGATGACGACCGCTCCGGCGTGTTCCACCTTATCCATCGCCTGTCGATACCGCGGAGTCCCGCGCTCGTCGCCGCTCGACCGCCTCCGAAAGAAGGGTCGCAAGGTCGATGACCTGCAGCTTCGTGCCGGTGGTGCGCACCCCGTCGTCGAGCATCACCGTGCAGAACGGGCATGCCACCGCCAGGGTCTCCGCGCCAGTGCCGGCGGCTTCGCGTACGCGCTCTTCGTTGATGGGCTTGCCCCGCCGCTCCTCCATCCACATGCGCGCGCCGCCGGCGCCGCAGCAGAAGGTGCGCTCGCGGTTGCGAGGCATTTCCACCGCGTGCCCGGCGGCGGCCGCCAGCTCACGCGGCGCCTCGCGCACGTCGTTGTGGCGCGCGAGGTAGCACGAGTCGTGGTAAGTGATCTTCCGGTCACCGGCGAGCGTCTTCAGCTTGCCTTCGCGCAAGAGGGCCGCCAGGAACTCTGTGTGGTGCACGACCTCGTATCGGCCTCCGAAGTCGGCGTATTCGTTGCCGATGGTGTTGAAGCAGTGCGGGCATGTGGTGACGATCTTCTTGACCTTCACCTCGTTCAACGTGCTGACGTTTTGCTTTGCCTGCTTCTGGAACGTGTACTCATCTCCCATGCGTCGCGCCGGATCGCCGGTGCACGACTCGCGTGGTCCGAGGATGGCGAAGTCGACGCCGGCCTCCTTGAGCAGCCGCGCGGTGGAGATCGCGGCCTGCTTCGCACGCTCGTCGAACGAAGGCGCGCAGCCGACCCAGAAGAGGACGTCGGGCGCGGGTTCGCCGGCGTTGAGCACGCGGACGCCGAGGCCGTCAGCCCAATGAGCGCGGTCCGACTGCGGCTTGCCCCACGGGTTGCCCGCCCGATCGACGTCGCGCAGCATCGTCGCCGCCTCATCGGGAAAACGCGACTCGACCATGACTAGGTTGCGGCGGAGGTCGACGATATGGTCGATATGCTCGATGCCTACCGGGCATTCCCGCACGCACGCGCCGCACGTCACGCAGTCCCAGACGACGTTGTCAGTGACTGCGTTCGGGACGAGTGGCCTTGACGCGCCGCTCAAGAGCTCATCGCGCAGGGCCATGATCAAAAGCTTCGGCGACAGCTCTTTGCCGGTGTTGTAAGCGGGGCACACGTCCTGGCAGCGGCCGCACTCGGTGCAGGACACGGTGTCGAGCATCTGCTTCCACGTGAGGTCGGCTGATGTGGCGGCGCCGAATCGGATATCCGCATCAGCGGCGGCTTCGAAGTTGATCGGTTCCAGCCGCCCGCGCGCGCGCGTGCGGCCGAAGAACACGTTGACCGCGGCCAGGAAGATATGCAGGTGCTTGGAGTGCGGCAGGTAGACGAGGAAGCCAAGGATGAGCAGCACGTGTGCCCACACCGCGGAGCGCTCGAGGTAAGGCGTCCATGAGTGATGGAGCCCTTCAGCGATAAAGCTCGAGATCGGAGCCCATGCGGCTGGGTACTCGTTGACGCCAAGAGCGATCTGGCTTGCGTGCCACAGGAAGAGCGAGACCACGATTCCGGCGATCAGCAGCAGGATCAGGTCCGCCTCGCGCAGGTGACTGCCCGCAAAACGCTTCGGCCGCTGCACTTTGCGGATCACGAACGCCGTGATCACGCCGGCGAGCACGACGAACGCGAATACGTCCACGAGGAACGCGTACCAGCCCTGGTGCCCGAGCCAGGGCAGCGTCGAATGTTGGTCGATCACGCCGATCATCGCGATGGCGATGGTCGGCAGGAGCACGATGAAGCCCCAAAAGATCGCGGCATGCATCAGACCGGGCAGCAGTCGCTGCAGCAGCTTGCTCTGGCCGATGACGACGACTGCTTCGGCCCGCGCCCGACCCGGGATGTCGTCGAATCGGGCCGCGGGCTTGCCCATGCGGATGAGTCGGTATACAAGCGCGGCGCGACGGGCGAACAGCCCGATCGCGACGACCAGGACCACGGCCAGGACCGCCGCGGCGATCGGGTTCACGATTCCCTCTCCCCTCTGGGGAGAGGGCTAGGGAGAGGGGCGTGGGCTGCTCGTTGGGAGCGGATCTCGGCCGAGATTGCCGGCACGATCTCCCTCAGGTCGCCGACGACGGCGTAGTCGGCGTTCTGCATGATCGGCGCCTCGGCATCGGCGTTGATGGCGAGGATGCGCTTCGCGCCCTTGCATCCGGCCATGTGCTGGGTGGCGCCGGAGATCCCGCAGGCGATGTAGAGGTCGGGAGCGATCTTGGTTCCGGTCTGGCCGACCTGGTCGGAGTGCGGCCGCCAGCCTGCGCTCGTGACCACACGCGAGCAGCCCACAGCGCCGCCAAGAAGACCGGCCAGCTCCTCGATGATCGCGAAGCCATCCTTCGAGCCGACCCCGCGCCCACCGCTGACGACGACCTTCGCCTCCGCCAACGAGACCTTGCCCCCGGCCGTTGCCACGTGGTCGCTGACACATACCGTGAGATCGCCATCCTCTATCTGAGTGAGCTGCGGTTTCACGTCGACATCGATCGGCGCCGGCTCGTCCTCAACAGGGAGTGAGTTCGGCGCGACCGTGATCAGCGGGAGGGGGCTGCGCAGCAGAGCCGATTCCAGCAGGCTGCCTCCCCATCGCTGCCGGGTCACGGAAACGGGGTTCCCCGGCGCCGCGTCGACGCAGTTCGCGGCCAGCGGGAGACCCATGCGCGCCGCGAGCCTGGCCATCACGTCATTGCCGCGATCAGTTCCGGGGGCGAAAACAGCCGACGCGTTCAGGTCGTTCGCGGCGAGAGCCAGGATCGCCGCCACCGCGTCCGGCGCAAACGGCTGAATGGCGTCCATGCGCACCGAGTGCAGCGGACTTCCGAACGTACGGGCCAGAGTCAGCGTCTCCATCGACGCCTTGCTCTGATCCATCAAAACCAGGACCGGCGCCATCAGACGACCCCGATCTTGCGCATCATCGCCACGACCCCCGGTGCGGCCGCCGCACCGCTTCCCAACACCTCGGCGCGCCTGCCCTGGCCCGGCGGCACCTCGAGGCGGACCAGCTCCAGGTTCGCGGGCGACCGCGTCGGCGTCGAAGTCGCGATCGGTTTGCGGCCGGCGCGCATGCGGCCGGGCACCGATGGATATCGCGGCAGGTTCAACCCCTCTTTGACCGTCAGCACGGCAGGCGTCGGCACCACGTAGACGTCGCGACCGCCATCGACCTCCTGCTCGCAGCGCACCGACACGCCCTCTACCATCACGCCCTTGAGCCCGGTCACGCATGGCCGGCCCAGCGCCCTCGCCACCCGCAGCCCGACCTGAAAGCCGGCGGCGTCGGCGGATTCGTTGCCGAAGAACATGAGGTCGAACGGTCCCGAGGCCGTCTCGTCGGCGCGCACAGCATCGACGATTGCCGACGCTGTGGCCTCGCCGTCCCACTCGGCGCCATCGGTCTGCAGGTGGATCGCGCGGTCGATTCCCAACGCCATGGAATCGCGTAGCTGCTCCGCGGCTTCTGGTGGCCCGAGCGTGAGCACCACCGACTCACCGCCATTCTTTTCGATGAGCCGGACTGCCTCTTCGACCCCGCACTCCTCGTGCGGGCTGATGGTGAATCCGAGGTGTCGAGTCTCCAGTGACATCGAGTCTTCAGCGAGCACCATCTTGCCGCCGGTGAATGGCACGCGTTTGACGCAGACCAGGATCCTCACGAGCGGATGCGCGTGTTCTCCGGATCGAAGAGCGGAGTGGAGCCCACGACGGCAACCGTCACCGGGTAGCGCTCGCCCATGTACTGCATCGCGAGCCCCTCGCCCGCCACTGCATGCTCCGGCGGCAGGTACGACATGAGGATGTGCTTGCCGACAGACGGACCAGCGCCGGCGCTCGTCACATATGACCGGCGGCCGCGCCGGTCTGTGATCGCACCGCCGTCCCTCGTGATCACAGGCTCGCGCCCGAGCATGTAACGCTTCTCGCCAGATTTCGAGGTGTGGTCGTCGACGGTCAGCGTGCACAGGACGGCCGCGGGTTCTTCCTCGCGCTGGCGCAGGTGGGCCTCCTTGCCAACGAAGTCCTCGGCCTTCACTCGCGGGGCCTGCATGCCCGCCTCGACCACGTTGTACTCGGTCTCGAGCTCGTTCCCGTGCGCGCGGTAGCACTTCTCCAGCCGGCCGGTGGTGCCGTACACACCGATGCCGCACGCAGCCAGGCCGAGCGGCCGGCCGGCTTCCCACAGCGTGTCCCACAGCCGCCGGCCCTGCTCGATCGGCACATACAGCTCCCAACCCAGGTCGCCGACATAAGAGATGCGCGAGGCCAGGACGCGCACGGTGCCGACGTCGATCGTCCGGCAGGCGCCGAACTTGAAGCCTTCGTTGGAGACGTCGTCGCTCGTCGCCGAGGCGATGATGTCGCGCGCGCGTGGGCCCCACAGGCCCACCGTGGTCATGGCCGAGGTGAGGTCGAACAGCTGCGCCGATCCATCAGCAGGCAGGTGGTCGGCGAACCATTTCTTGTCGGACATGCCGGACGCGCCACCGGTCACGACCCGGAATTGGTCGTCGCCGAGCCGCATGATCGTGAGGTCGGACTTGAAGCCGCCGTTGTAGCTGAGCACGGGCGTGTATACGTTGCGCCCGGCGGGGACGTCCATCTGCCGGAGGGTGACCTTCTGCACGGCCACCAGCGCACCCGGGCCCTTGATGTCGAAGATCGTGAAAGCCGAAAGGTCGAAGAGGCCGGCGCGCTCCCGCATCGCGAGGTGCTCGGCGTTTATGAGAGGCGACCACCATCGCGCTTCCCATTCAGATGTGCGCCTGGTGACGCGATCGCCGAACTCCTCGAGCAGCGCAGTGTTCGACTCGTACCACATCGGGCGCTCCCAGCCCGCCGTCTCGAAGAACACCGCTCCGAGCTCACGCTCCCGCTCGTGGAAGGGGGCAAGTCGCACGTTCCTGTTTGAAGCCCACTGCTCGCTGGGATGGACGATGCCGTAGGTTTTGTTGAAACCCTCGGCGGCTCGCGCGCGCACGTGCGCGCGTGTCTTTTGATGTTCGTGGAAACGGGCGATGTCCGACGAGTGGAGGTCGATCTCGGACTCGCCATGCACCATCCATTCCGCGAGCGCCTTGCCCGTGCCAGGGCCCTCCTTGACCCAGACCGCCGCCGCCGACCACAGTCCCTTGACGTCGGGCGACTCGCCCAGCACCGGCATTCCGTCCGGGGTCAGCGAAAGGATGCCGTTGATCGCGTATTTCACGCCCACCTTCTCGTCGCCGACGATCTCGGGCATCAGCTCGAGCGCGTGCTGCATCTGCAGCTCGAAGTCCGGCTGCGTGAATGGGAACTCGGTCGGCGAGAGCGCGGCGCGCTCGATCGGAGGGATGTCCTCCGGGTCGTAGAGGATCGGGCGGTGGGCGTATGAACCGATCTCGAGGTCGCCGCCCGCCTGGCGCTCGTACATGTTGGTGTCCATGTCGCGAACGATCGGGACCTCGATGTCGCCCTTGGCGCCCGCAAAGCGCGGTACCGGCCCGACGTCGATCATCTGGTGCACGGCCGGCGTGAGCGGAATACGGGCGCCGGCCATGCGTGCTACGCGTGGGCTCCAGACCCCGCACGTGATCACCACGGTTTCGGCCTCGATCTCCCCAGCGGTGGTGCGCACGCAGCTCACGTGGCCGCGCTCGACATCGATGCCCACCACCTCCGTCTTCGCCAGCACATGCAGCGCGCCGGTCGCCTGCGCGCGCTCGCGCATGATCGTGCCCGCGCGCAGCGAGTCGACCACACCCACGCCAGGTGTGTAAAAGCCGCCGAGGATGATCGACTCGTCGATGAACGGAACCAGCTCCTTGACCTCGGCCGGGCTGACCAGTGATGTCGGCTCGATGCCCCACGAGGCCGCCGAGGACATGCGTCGATTGAGCTCTTGCATCCGCTCCTTGGTGCGAGCGACCTCGATCCCGCCCGACTGCGTGAAGACGCCCATTTCCCTGTACTGGTTGACGCTCTCGACCGTGAGGGCGGTCATCTCCTTGGAGTGGTCGACGAGGTAGATGAAGTTCGAGGCGTGCCCGGTCGATCCCCCCGGGTTGGGCAGCGGACCCTTGTCGATGAGCACGACATCTTTCCAGCCCAGCCGGCAAAGGTGATAGGCGACGCTGTTGCCGACGATGCCGCAACCGATGACGACGGCGCGGGCATGGGCTGGCAGGTTGATCAAATCGTTTCCCCTTTTAGTCCGGCTGGTAGGGAGAGCGGACCTCCTCGGGCAGCTCATACCAACGCAACCGGTCGCCCACCTGGGCGCGCAGCTTCCACTTCAACGGCTTCGGCTGCGAGTCGATGGCCGACCACAGCTCGTCCAGCCTCGAGCTGACGAGGTCTCGGTCGACTTCGAGCTCGCCGAGCGTATCCCGCAGCTTGCCGATGTTCACCTGCACCGTGCGGTACATGCCCCAGTCGTCGGCCGCCACCTTGGCGACGTACGCGCAGTCGATGCACTCGTCGTCCTGGCGCTTGACCACCTGGTGGTCGAGCAGCAGAGCGGTGAGGTCGACCAGGTCTTTTCGATTGACCTCGTAGATCTGCAGCTTGCTCAGCAGCAGGTCCGCGGGGCTCGCGCACGGACCGTCGCCGTCGAGGCGGCCGCGCAAGTCGATGACATGGGACATCTGGATGATGTCGATGAAGATGTCGATCTGGCGGCTGTGGTCGACATCGTAGAAATAAAGACGCCGGTCACCCTGCATGAGGTTGAAGCGTTCATTGGCCTCATATCCGAGCGTTGGGAACAGAGTTTGCACGCCCTGGCGGTCTTTCTTGCGAATGGCATAGTCGAGGTCGCCGTACTTCCGTTTCAACGGGGGCTTGCGCGCGCTCGGCGAGCTGAGGTGAATACCCGCTCCGCCCAAAAGCTTTGCCTTCACCCCGGCCGCTTTTGCGGCCACCGCGATTCGCCCGGCTTCTTCGATCGGGTCCTCGAGCGGCCCGTTCGTCACGCCGACCGTCCCTTGCCTAGGTCGAACGCGCGCGCGTAGATGCGCCGGTACGCAGCGGCGTCGACATCTCGCGGGTTGCCGATGCTCTGCGGGTCCGCAGCCGCCTTGTCCGCGAGCATCGGGATCTCGTCTCGCGTGAAACCAAGCTCTTCGAGGCTCGGGATCTCCACGTCGACCGTCAGCTGATGCACGTACTCGACCGCCATCTCAGCAGCGCGCCACACCGTCACGCTGCGCACGTCGAGCCCGAATGCCGCCGCCATACGCGCAAAGCGCTCCGGCTCGCCGGCGTGGTTGTACTCCATCACCGGCCCGAGCAGACGTGCAGTCAGCGCGCCATGGGGTGCATCGTGTACGCCGCCGGCGGTCTGGCTCATCGCATGGGCCGCGCCGGCAGAGTCGGTTCCGTAAGCAAGGCCGGCGAGCATCGCCGCGCCGCTCATGTGGTACCGAGCTTCGACGTTGGCGCCCTGAGAGAAAGCGACCCGAAGGTAGCGCGCCACGTACTCCATCGCGAGCAGCGCAACCGCGTCTGTGAAGGGCTGGTGATAGATCATCGTGTAGCACTCGACCGCGTGTGCCAGCGCGTCCATGCCCGTTCCGGCGGTGACCGCAGCCGGGAGCTTTACCGTGAGCTCGGGGTCGATGACCGCGACCCACGATGCGATGTTGGGCGTGCCGCCGACGTTGAATTTGATCTTTCGCTTTGGGTCGGTGATCACGGCCCAGAGCGTCACCTCACTGCCCGTCCCGGCAGTGGTCGGGACGGCGATCATCGGCGGGATGCGCTTCGCGATCGGGTTCCCACCCCATTCGAAGTCGAGGATGCTGCCGTCGTGCGCCGCCACGACGCCGATCCCTTTGGCGGTGTCCATCGAGCTCCCGCCGCCGATCGCGACCAGGCCGTCGCAGCCCTGCGAGCGGTACTCGGCGGCCCCCGCATCGACCAGCTCGACCCCCGGATTGGCGCGTACGCGGTCGAACACGACCGGTTCGCAGTCAGAGCCGCGCAATACCTCGAGCGCGGTGTCGAGCAAGCCCGCGGCCTTGACTCCGGGGTCTGTGACCAGCAACGGCCGGCGGATGCCCAGCAAGCCGGCTTCGGTACCAAGCTCGCGGATGGCGCCCAGGCGCTGCACGAGCCGCGTCGGGCTCTGGTAGGTGCGAAGGGTGTACTCGAGCATGTTTAGAGAAACGCGCCGCCGGGCCGAAGCCCGGCGGCTAGTGAACTGCTATTCAACCGGAATTTCGTGGTGGATGCGGGCAAGGTCGATCCCTTGCCGGCTCCGGTATACGCGCGCCACTACGTAGATGACTATGGCGACGACGTATGTCGCGACGAAGTAGATGACCGAGTTGGGCGTCTTCTGCAACGAAGTCCCGTAAAGGTTGTCAGGGTTGAACGACCACTGGTAGAGCATGAAGAGCAGGAACAAGCCCGTGATCACTCCAACCACCGTGATCAACGGCACCCCGGCGATCTTGAATCGGGCGATCGGCGAGGCCTCATAGAGGTCCTTGCGGCGCCAGGGCAGGATGATCGCTGCCACCACCGTCGCGAGGAAGGTCAAGGCAAGCACGGCTGTAGCGTCCAGGAACACGCTGGTGAAGTCCGGCTTGTAGGCATAGATCGCGCTGATCACGAGCGACGGCGCGATCATCAGAATGAGAGCGCCGTACGGCACACGGCGCTTGGCCGATATGTTGGCGGCCCATGCCGGCAACACGCGATCGAAGGCGGCGGCGAAGATGACGCGAGTCGAGGACAGGAACAGGGTTCCCGCCCAGCCGAAGAACCACAGGCCCATGACGATGATCAGCAGGGCCTGGAAGAGATGGTTTTCCACCAAGAATCCCGCGAACATCACCGGGTATGGCCAGATCGGAACCGGCGGGGCAACCGCGCCTTGCACGGCGAACAAGTTGTTCCAGTAGGCCGCGTTGGCGGACTGGTAGAAGTTCCAGCCGATCGTCTTGTTGATCAGGATCACGACGAGCGCAACCATGGCTACCGTGACCCACAGGCCCGCGAACATACTCCAGAAGGGCTTGCGGATGTCTTTGGCTCCACGGACCTCGCCGTAAAGGGTCGCTCCCCAGTTGGGCCACAGCAGGTAGAAAGCCAGCCAGGGGAGCAGAAGAAGCAGCGGACC
>DATNOD010000122.1:0-9331 GCA_035601515.1 Candidatus Eiseniibacteriota bacterium
TGTCACCGGTGCTGGTGGCGGTCGCGATCGTCTACCACGCCGGCCTGGCGCTCGTTCTCGCACGAGACATCGCGCTGCTGCCGGGTCGTGAGGGCTATCGCGTGCGGAGAGTGCTGCCCGAACCCTTCTCGCTCGGGGAGCTCGAGCACGTGCGGCTGACGATCGAAAATCCAGCCGCAGCCGGCCTGAGCGCCACGATTGCCGACCACGCACCGGCCGGCCTCAACCCGAAGCCTCGCGAGCTCGACGGGGTTTTCGACAAGAAGGGCCGGATCGAGATCGATTACACGACGTCGTCACCTCGGCGTGGCGCGTACGGATTCGGCCCCGTCGAGCTCCAGGTGTCGAGACGAGACGGATGGTGGCGGCGCCAGGTGCGCCTCCAGCGCCCGGAGGAGGTGGCCGTGCTCCCGAACGTGGTCGCCATCAAGCGGATCCAGCTCACGCTGCGCCGCGGCCTGCGCGCCATGGCCGGCCTTAGGAGGGCGCGGCCGCCGGGAGCATCCACGGCGTTCGCCGGGCTGCGCGACTATGTGCGAGGCGACGACATCAGGCGCGTGAGCTGGACGGCGACGGCTCGCCGCGACTCCCCGGTGGTCGTCGAGGTCGAGGCGGAGCGCGGGCAGCAGGTCATGATCGCGATCGACTGCGGGCGCCTCATGACGGCGCCGGCCGGAGAGCTGGACAAGCTGGACCACGCCGTCAACGCGGCGCTCATGCTCGCGTGGGTCGCCCAGGCCTACGGCGACCGGGTCGGTCTGATGACCTTCGACGACCGAGTTACGAACTTCATCAAGCCAGAGCGCGGCAGCTCTCAGCTGCGCCGGATCACCGAAGCGCTGTATGCGATCAAGCCCGATTTCGTGGAGCCCGACTTCGGTCATGCGCTCACTCACCTCTCGCTTCGACTCGGGCGGCGGTCGATGGTCGTGATCCTTACGGATCTGCAGGACCCGGAGGCCTCGAAGGAGCTGGTCGCGCATTGTTTGCGGCTGGCCGCGCGTCACCTCGTCCTGGTCGTAACGATGTCAGACCCGGCCGTCTTGAGCGCCCGTCAAGCCGCGATCGGTACGTCATCACGCGCTTACGAATGGGCCGCGGCTGAAGAGTTCCTTGCGAGCAGGCGCGAAAGCTTCGAGCTGCTCCGGCGCGGCGGCGTGCTCGGTCTGGATGTCGTCGCCGGCAACCTCAGCCCGGCGCTCGTCGAGCGCTACCTGGAGCTGAAAGAGCGCGCCCTTCTGTAAGCACTGGGCGCCGCCCGGCGAAGAGTAGGTACGTATAGAGAAGGACGCCGGTGGTCAGGCCGATCGTGAGCTTGGCCGCGAAAGCGGTGTCGGATGGAGAGATGTTGCCTTCGATCGTGCCTGCGATCACCAGCAGCGGGGCGAGTCCGAGCAGCAGCGTGAACGCACGACGCGTCGCGACGACCAGCGCATCGGAGCGGCTTCGATTGCCTGGCGAGATCAGCGCCCATCCCATCATCAGACCGCCGGCGCCTTGCGCGATCACGATCGAGAGCTCCAGCACGCCGTGCGCGATCACGAATTCGAACAAACCGCCGCTCACGCCGTAGGCCTGAGTGAGACCGAACAGCCCGCCGAGGCTGACGCCGTTGTTGATGAGCACGTAGATCACAGGGAGGCCGAAGACGACCCCGAACGCAAACGCCAGCATCGAGACGTAGATGTTGTTGACCATGATCAGGCCGGCGGCCTCGACCCTCAGCTCGGGCGGGATGTTGGTCCACAGCTGGTGGTGATGAACGCGGTCGATCAGCGCCGGCGAGGCCCCTATGCCGTAGGCCGCATCGGGATGGGCGAGCACCACGAAGTAGCTGATGATCGCCGGCACGAACAGAAGCGCGGCCGAGGCGACGACATACGGCCACGCCTCGCGGTATGTCCGCGGAAGCGTCTCCGTGTAGAAGGTGCGGATCCTGCTCCACACACGACCACCTCGCCGGTAGACGACGCCATGCCCGCGTGCGACGAGTCCGTTGAGATATCGGTGCACTGGTTCGCCTGGCCAATCCCTCTGCGCTCGCGCGAGGTCGGCCGTGGCGCGCCGGTACAGAGCGGTCATGGTCAAGACCTGCCCCGGCGCCAGGCCGTTGAGTTTGCCGGCGCTTGCGTGCGCGATGAGGTCCTCGAGGCGGTTCCAGTCCTCCTGCCGTCGCGCTATGAACTCCTCGGATCTCATGTCAGGCAGCCAAAATAACCCAGTGGGGCAGCCGCTCCCCGATACAGACCTGGTTGTCTCCACGCCCGAGCGCGTTTCCTTCGACTACCAGGTGGCCGGGTTGGGCACCCGCGGGATCGCGCAGATCCTCGACCTACTCATCGTCACGGGCTTGCTGGTGGCCGTTTTCTTCTTCGCCGCCGCGGCCGCCGCGGGCACCCGATCCGACGTCGTCGGCACGCTCATCGACCTCTTCGGCGCCTTCATCGTCATATTCGGGTACTTCTGGATCAGCGAAGCGATCTTCTCCGGACAGACGCTAGGCAAGAGGGCATTGCGCCTCCGCGTGGTGGGCGATCGCGGCGAGCCGCTGACCTGGGTCCAGGCCGGCATCCGCAACGTGATCCGGATCGTCGACTTCCTGCCCTACGGCTATGGCGTGGGCGTGGTCGTCCTGTTCGCCAACGGCCGGGGTAAGCGCCTCGGCGACCTCGCCGCGGGCACGATCGTGGTCAAGGATTCGGACCACGTGTGGCTCTGGCAGCTGGCGCGCGCGACGCGGCCTGCGCCGCCTCCGCCTCCGCCACCTCCAGGCAGCCCTCCCGTCGCAATGCCTTACGCACCCGCATCCGAGGCAGAGCTGATCCTGCGGCGCATCGACCCCGACCTGCGCCGTTTCGTGACGTCGTATGCACGCCGCAGGCCGCAGCTGCCCCTCGACCTTCGGGTTCAGCTCGCAGCCACGGTCCAGGCCAGCCTGCGCACGGCGCTGCCCGATGTCTTCGCGCAGGGCGGGCCGCTGGCAGCGCTTGATCGGCTTGCCGACCTGGACAGTCAGTAGAGCCAGGTCCGCATCTGCTCTTCGGTGACGTTCCCGCCGGTCAGGACGACCGCCACCCGCTTGCCGGCGAAGTCTTTCCGCCGCTTTGCGATCGCTGCGATTCCGGCGGCGCCGGCAGGCTCGACGACAAGGCCTGCGTCGCGATGCACGGCCCGCATCGCGTCGACGATCTCATCGTCCGTCACCAGCATCACGTCGTCGACCGTCTTGCGCATGATCTCAAGCGCTTCTCGCACGGGCACCCGGACGGCGATTCCGTCGGCGATCGTGTCCATGGTCGGAGTGCTGATGGGACCGCCGGCGCGCCATGACATCTCCATCGCCGGCGCCCCGGTCGGGCACACCGCGACAACGATTGGTGAAAGGGCCGAACGCTTGAGCCACGTGCCCATCCCGTTGACGAGGGCGCCGTTGCCGAGGGGGACGAAACATGCGTCGAGGGTCACGTCCATGCGTTCCAGCTCGTATGCAATGGTGCCCGCGCCCTCGGAGATCGGCCCGAGCAGGCCATCCTCGACGTAGAAGGCTCCGGTGCGTGAGGCGTGCTGTAGGGCACCGTCCTTGGCTTCGTCGAAGTCCTTGCCTTCGAGCACTACCGTCGCTCCGAGCGCACGCATGCGCTCGACCTTGAGTGGATTGGCGCTCACGGCCGCGAAAATGGTCATCGGCTCGCCGCGCTTGCGCGCCGCAAACGCCATGCCCTGGCCGAAGTTTCCGGCCGACGCGCACACGATCCCATTCGGTTGCGGGCCAAGCCGGTGCAGCAGGTAGTCGGTGCCGCGACCCTTGAACGATCGAATCGGGTTGATGGTCTCGACCTTGAGGATGGTGGTCATCCCGAGCTCGTCACTCAGGGGTTCGCAGACGAACTGCGGAGTGTCGCGAAAAACCGGGTCGATGACGCTCGCCGCGTCCTGGATGCGGTCAATGGAGATGGTCGCGTCCATCGCTAGGGGAGTGTAGATTGGCAATTGGTTCGCCCCCACCGCCGCGGCCGCTCCGCGGCCGCGGCACCTCCCCGCGAGCGGGGAGGCCAGGGGAGGCCAGGGGAGGCAGGCCGCCCCGGGGTAGTCAGGGCGGCGCCTCATCGCTCAAGGAGCTGGGGTGGGTACCCTGTTCCTCTACTCAGTAAAACGTCTGACTCGGTAAAAGGCTACGTGCCCAGTTGTAAAAACTCGATCAATCCTGGAGAGTGGCTGAGATGCCCAAATCGACGGTGACGTTCATGTGCTCCGAGTGCGGAGGCGAGAGCCTGCGCTGGGCCGGCCAGTGCCCGCACTGCCAGGCATGGAACACGCTCCAGGAGTTCCAGGTCCGCAAATCTGGGCCCGGGCGAAAGCCGGCTGCGGCCGCCTTGGCGCCGACTCGCAGCCGCCCGGTCCCGCTCAGCGAGATCGAGTCGGAGGCAGCCCCCCGGCGCTCCCTGGCCTGGGGCGAGCTCAACCGCGTGCTGGGCGGTGGGGTGGTGCCGGGAAGCGTGGTCCTCGTGGGCGGCGAGCCTGGGGTTGGCAAATCGACCCTGCTCATGCACGCCGCCCAGCAGGTGGCCGCCAAGGGGGGCCGGGTCCTGTACGCCTCCGGTGAGGAGTCGCCCCAGCAGGTTCGCATGCGCGCCGCGCGGCTCGGCCCACTTTCGTCCGGAATCCTGCTACTGGCAGAGACAGACCTCGATTCCATCTGCGAAACCATCCGCGCCGAAGCGCCAGAGATGGCGATTGTCGACTCCATCCAGACCGTCACCGACGCCGGCTTCGAAGGTGGCGCCGGGAGCGTGACGCAGGTTCGCGAGTCGGCCGGTCGCTTCATGCGACTGGCGAAGGAGATCGGAGTTCCGATCTTCCTGGTCGGCCACGTCACCAAAGAGGGAGCGATCGCCGGACCGAGGGTCCTCGAGCATATCGTTGACACCGTGCTTTACCTGGAAGGCGACAGGCGTCAGGAGCTGCGCATCCTGCGCGCCATGAAGAACCGCTTCGGCTCGGCCGAGGAGATCGGCGTCTTCGCGATGGGTGAAGCGGGTTTGGAGGAGGTGCCCGACCCCTCGGCGGCACTTCTCGCCAACGCGGCTCTCGAGGCGCCGGGCACCGCCGTCGTCGTGGTTCTGGAAGGAACCAGGCCGTTGCTGATCGAGGTTCAGAGCCTGGTCAACAAGACGGACAACAACTACCCACCGCGGCGGATCGCGAGCGGGATGGACATCAACCGCCTGCACATGATCATCGCGGTGCTGGAGAAGCGTGCTTCGACAAAACTCGAAAAATCCGACATCTTCGTCAACGTTGCGGGTGGCATCCGAATCACGGAGCCGGCCGCCGACCTTGGTCTTGCCCTGTCCATCTACAGCAACACGCGCGACAGCCCCCTGCCGGACGGCCTGGTCGCGATCGGAGAGCTGGGATTGGCAGGGGAGGTGCGCCGCGTGGGTCAGCTCGATCGCCGCCTCCAGGAGGCGGCGCGACACGGCCTGACGCGCGCTTTGATTCCGGCCGGCTCAAAAGCCGGGCGGCCTGACGGCCTCGACGTTGTCGAGGTCCGGACGTTGGCGGAGGCGATCTCCGCCGCATTTTCTTCACCCATGAAGTCCGGCGCATTCATAAGGGAGGCCGAGGCATCGGTCACCTGAGGAGGTAATCGTGAAACGGTCCGATACCCTCGCCCGCGGGATCGGAGTGGGGATCGGAGTCGTCGGCGGCTTCTTTCTTGGTTATGCGCTCGTCCGCCTCTCGGGGATCAGCCACCAAGGTTGGGTGCTCATCAGCCTGACCACGATGGAAGGTTTGATCTTCGCGTACCTGGGCACGCCCTACGTGCTTGGAGGCTGGCGAGGGTTCAACCAGCGCCTCGTGTCGACTCCGTTGCCCGATCTGCTCAGCGGCTTGCTGGGCATGATCGTCGGCCTCGTCATTGCCGTGCTGATCGGCGTCTTCGTGCGCGACTTGCCTTACGGAATCCCGCTGTCGTTCGTGCTTGCCCTTTTGCTTGCGCTCCTTGGGGCGTCGGTAGGCATCACGCGTCGCGAAGAGCTGACCGCGCTTTTCTTCGGGGGCGCGGCCCTGGACGACAAGAGCCGTCGAGTGACTTCTGTCCTCCTCGACACATCGGTCATCATCGACGGCCGGATTCTCGACATCGCCAAGACCGGTTTCGTCGATATGCCGCTCACGGTTCTCAGCTCGGTCCTGCGCGAGCTGCAGCTGGTCGCCGATTCGGCGGATGCGACTCGCCGGCGCCGCGGCCGCCGCGGGCTCGACGTCCTGACCGAGATGCAGAAGGATCCGTCCATCAACCTGCAGGTTGTGGACGACGACGTCTCACCGAGCACCGAGATCGACGCCCACCTCGTGCGCACAGCCAAGCGCAGGGCCTGGGCGATCATGACCAACGACTTCAACCTCAATCGCATCGCGCGGCTGGAGGGCGTGTTCGTGCTGAACCTCAACGAGCTGGCCCAGGCGATGAGACCGGTGGCGATTCCAGGCGAGGAGATCGTCGTGATGATCGCTCGCGAGGGCAAGGAGCCCGGTCAGGGAGTGGGCAGCCTTGACGACGGTACGATGGTCGTCGTCCAGAACGGGCGGCGCCTGATGAATCAGACCATCACCGCAGTAGTGACGTCCGTGATCCAAACCTCGGCGGGGCGGATGATCTTCGCCGAGCCCGCCGGCCACGATGGCCGGCGCAACAACCGCCCCAAGCGCGACGAGGACAAGGATTGATGCCGACGACTGTCGGTGCGATCGTCGCCGCCGCGGGCTCGGGCTCTCGCCTCGGCCGCGGCAGCAAGGCACTCGTCCGCCTCAATGGGCGGACGACGTTGGCGCGCGTGCTCGAGCTGTTCCTCGCCCTCGATGAGGTCGACCGGATCGTGGTCGTCGGGCCGCCGAGCCGGCTGGAGATCGCGGAGCATGAGGTGGCATCGCTTGCACCTCGCAAGCAGGTGACCGTGAGGGCCGGCGGCGACAGCCGCCAGGAGTCGGTGCGTGCCGGGCTGGCCGCGCTCGGCGAATGCGATTTCGTGCTGGTCCACGATGCGGCGCGGCCGCTGGCCACCGCGACCCTGGTCCGGCGCGTGCTGGCGGCGGCGATGGAATCCGGGGCGGCGTTCCCCGCCATCGCGCCGCGCGACGCAGTCAAGCGCGTCGAGGGCAATCGTTTGGTGGAGAGCCTCGACCGCTCGCGCATCGTGCTTGCACAGACACCGCAGGCTTTCTCGTACGAGCTGCTCGCGCGAGCTCATCGCGAGGCCGCCGATGCCGGGCTGGTAGGCGATGACGATGCGCAGCTCGTGGCCGCGACCGGTCACGAGGTGACGGTCGTCGAAGGCGAGCCCGCGAACATCAAGCTGACGACGCCGGAAGACTTTGGCGTCGTCGAAGCTCTCATCAAAGAGCAGGAAGCCGCCGCCACTTGAGGATCGGCTCGGGCTACGACATCCACCCTCTAAAGGCCGGCCGCGATTTGATCATCGGTGGCGTGAGGATCGAGCATCCATCCGGCCTCGACGGCCATTCCGATGCCGATGTGCTGACTCATGCGGTCATCGACGCGCTGCTCGGCGCGGCGGCGCTGGGAAACATCGGTGAGCACTTTCCCGCCGACGACCCCAGGTACAAGGACGCGTCCAGCCTCGACCTGCTCACGGCTGCGGCCGCCGTCGTCAAGAAGGCGGGCTACCGCGTCATCAACGTCGACAGCACCGTCATCGCCGAGGAGCCCCGCCTCCAGCCGCACCTTCGCGCAATGCGCTCCAACCTGGCCCAGCGCCTCGGCGTCGTGCAGGATGTCGTGAGCGTGAAAGCAACATCACCGGAAGGTCTCGGGGCGCTCGGCCACAGAAGCGGCATCGCCGCACAAGCGGTGGCGATGATCGATGGGGGCGCACTGACCTGACGCTGCGGCTTCACAACACATTGACCGGCGTGAAGGAGGTGTTCGAGCCGCTTCAGCCGGGACAGGCCGGCATGTACACATGCGGCCCGACGGTGTGGAACTTCGCGCATGTCGGCAACCTGCGCGCATTCCTTTTCTACGACCTGCTCCGCCGCCAGCTGAAAGCAAGTGGATACAAGACCAATCACGTGATGAATCTCACCGACATCGATGACCGCATCCTCGACCAGGCCATGCATGCGCGAACCACGATCACCGAATACGCGAAGCCGTTCATCGACGCGTTCTTCGAGGACATGCGCGCCCTGCGAGCCGCGCCTGTCGAGCACTATCCGAAGGCGACCGAGCACATCCCCGAGATGGTGAAGATGATCGAGACGCTCCTCGCACGCGGAAATGCATACATCGTCGATGGCGACGTGTATTTCCGAATCGATAGCTTCCCGCGTTACGGCGCGCTATCGCACCTCGACCGCAGCGGACTTCGCGCCGGAGCGCGAGTTGCCAACGACAAATATGAGAAAGAGTCGGCGAGCGACTTCGCGCTCTGGAAGAGGGCGCAGCCGGGCGACAGGGAGCTGGGGGCCGCGTGGGATGCGCCGTTCGGCCGCGGACGCCCGGGCTGGCATATCGAGTGCTCGGCGATGAGCAAGCACTACCTGGGCGACACGTTCGACATCCACTGCGGCGGCATCGACCTGTTGTTCCCGCACCACGAGAACGAGATCGCCCAGTCGGAAGCCGCCAACGGAAAGCAATTTGCACGTGTGTGGCTGCACTCGGAGTTTCTATCGGACGCCACCGGCGAGAAGATGTCCAAAAGCGCGGGTGGTTTCACGACATTGCGCGACCTGGTGGCGGCGGGGCACGACCCGGTTGCGGTCCGCTTCTTCCTGATCGCCAACGCTCATTACCGTCAGCGCATTCGTTTGAGCGCAGAGGCGCTGCACGCCGCGGCTGAGCAGGTCCGGCGGCTGCGTGACTTCGCTGATCGCGTGCTCCGCTCGGATGAGCCGCAGGGTGATGACAAGGCGTTGTTGGGTCGCATCGCGCAGGCGCGCACCGCGTACAGAGAATCGCTCGACGACGACCTCAATCTGCCCCAGGGCGTCGGTCACATCTTCGAGCTTGTTCGCGAAGCCAACACACTGCTGGACGAGAAGAAGGTGGGGCAGGATGCCCGGCGTGCTTTGCTCGGACTGATCGAAGAGATCGATGGCCACCTCGACGTGATCGGCGCCGACGAGCCCGGACTCGCGGAAGAGGTCGAGCGCTTGATCTCTGAGCGTGAAGACGCGAGGCAGGCGAAGGACTTTGCTCGGGCGGATCAAATCCGTGAAGAGCTGAAGCATCGGGGCATCGCGCTGGAGGATTCTCGGGAGGGCGTCCGCTGGCGTCGGGTGCCGCCGGCATGAGCGACCG
>DATNOD010000123.1:0-13685 GCA_035601515.1 Candidatus Eiseniibacteriota bacterium
CCGCCCGCAGCCCCGCCTCCAGCAGCGCCACCACCCGCCTCTGCGCCGGCCGCCGAGCCGCCCGCCCAAGCGCAGCCCGCCGAGCGGCGCATCGGGAAATACATCGTCAAACGCGAGCTGGGACGAGGCGGGATGGGCACCGTTTACCTGGCCGAGCAGCCTGGGCTCGGCCGTGAGGTCGCCATCAAGGAGCTGATCCTGTCCGCGGTCGCCGATCCGATCGCCCTGAAACGATTCATTCAAGAAGCCCAGGTCATGGCGAGGGCAAGTCATCCCAACCTGGTGCAGGTCCACGACCTCGAACAGATCGGCGACGCGAACTACATCGTCCTCGAGTTCGTGCGCGGGAAGTCGCTCCGAGACGTCCTCAACCAGGGTTCGCTTGCGCTCCCGCAGACGTTCGCCGTCATGCACGGCGTGCTGCAGGCGCTCGACTACGCGCACAAGCGCGCCATCGTCCACCGCGACATGAAGCCGGAGAACGTACTGATGTCCGATGAGGGCAACGTCAAGGTCGCCGACTTCGGCATCGCGCGCCTCATGGACGACTCCGGTGCGGGCTCGACCGCGACCAAGACCGGCACCACGGTCGGCACGCCGCAGTACATGTCGCCTGAGCAGGTTGCCTCCAGCAAGGTTGATGGACGAAGCGACCTCTACTCAACCGGGATCATGTTCTACGAGCTGGTGGTTGGACAGCCGCCCTTCACGGCCTCCGACGCGGACGGGCCCTTCACGCTGATGGCCAAGCACGTTCAAGCGCCCCCCAAGCCGCCATCGGTGCATCGGCCTGGCCTCGACATGGGGCTCGAGGAGGTGATCCTCAAATCCCTGTCGAAGCGCCCGGAAGACCGCTACCAGTCAGGCCAGGAGTTCGACGACGCCATGTGTCGGGTCGCCGACCGCATCACTCCGGGGTGGCAGCGGAGCCTGGAGCCCGGCGCGGATCTGTCGAAGATGGTGCCTGGCGCCACGCCTTACCCCGGCGCGGTCCCCGCAATGGCCGGCCTGCCGGTCATGCCGGCTGGAGCGCCGATGGCCGCTCAACCCGTCCAGTCGGTGTACAACCCGACGCCGCCGGTCAAGCCGGTCGCCAAGAAGACCTCGGGCTGCATGGGCATGATCGGTGGAGTCATCGCGTTGGTTGCGCTCGCCACTTTAGTGGTCGCCCTCGTCACCCACTAAGGGAAAACGCACCCCGTAAAACCGTTCCTTGACGCCGTCGGTTTCCGGTGCTATACCGGCCGCGAATCCAGTCTTATCGGTCGATTCGCACTGGCATGGGACGGTGCGACAGGAGGTGGGATGACTTTGAACCACAGCCATGTGGGTCACATCCATTTCTGGGATGTGGCCATGACCCGTCGCAAGTTTCTTGGTTCCGCTGCACTTGCCGGAGGTGCTGCAGTCACTGCGGGCGTCTGGCTGCCGCAACTGGCGACAGCGGACTTCGACACCGTTGCAACCGTTTTGCCGCGCCCGATCCCAGGCGGCGTAACGCCGTTCGGGATCTTCATACACCACTTTCCGCCGGTGCCGTCAATCCCTCCAGGGCCCATCAACGAACCATCGGAGATCACCGACTTCAATGGCCTGGTGGGTGTGTGCCGCGTCACAGGTGCCGGCACGGGCACCGACCTCACGACTCGGGCCACGACCCGTCTCAGCTACCAGGTCGACAACGGATTCATGAGCGGCCTCTACGTAGGCGAGGACGGCGCCAACCACCATGGGACGTTTGCCTTCGTCTGAATGGACCTTTTCACCGGTGCCGTTGGCACCGGCCAGGTTCATGACTTCAATCCCGGCATCCGAGAGAGCGGCCTTTTCTGGACCCAGCCTGTTTCAGAAGACGCGCTCGAGGTCGATCTCCAAGACGGCACTGCAACGCTTGGATTGGACGACCTTGACGTGGAGGATTACCACACCCTCCTGAACGCGCTCAACGATGGGCCGAGCGATTCCGCGAGCGTTTCGTTCGAGATGCGTTGGAAGGCAATCGCCGCGCCAATGAACGTGACCGACTCAGTTCACCGCTTCTCGGGGAGGTTCCAGCTCAGCACGGTCCAAATCGAGTGGTCGGCAAAAGCACCGAATTTCGAGTTCGTCTCAGACGCCGCCAGCTCCACGATCAACGTCAAGTCGGTGATCGGCCGGGAGCGAAACGGGATTTTCTTCGCGCAAGACTAGAAAAAGAGGGAAGTGCCGTGGGCTACCCCGCCTGGGTGGGCGGGGTCTGCCCCGCGGCCTGGGCCGCCAAAGCCTCCTCGGCCTCGGCGCCGACAAGGATGTCCTTCGACTCGGCGTTGGCGGCCGCGAGTATCGACTTCTGCGTGTATTGCTGAGAAAAGCTCTGGTGGGCCTGGGCGGCCAGGTCCGTTGGAAACTGGACCCATGGGGAGGTAGGCGTCTCGCGAATCGCCACCACCTGGTAGATGCGGAAGGTCTCCGCCGACTTGCCTTTGAGCTGCACGCCGGGCACCAGGTCGACCGCGATGTAGTCCTTGCACGTGTCGTAAGTCGGCTGCCCGATGAGGAGATGGAATGCCGGTGCATGGGCGCAGAAGCGCGCGGCGGTGTTGACTGTGTCGCCGAGCGCGGTGTACTGGATGCGGCTGCGTGAGCCCAGGTTGCCGACGACAGCCGGGCCGGTGTTGACACCGATGCCCCACCTCACCGGGGGAAGCCCGTTGGCGAGCAACTTTTCCTGCAGCTCTGGAGCGCGATTGATGAGGTCGTAGGCGCAACGAACGGCGAGCAGCGCGTGATTCTCCTGCGTGCGAGGGGCGTTCCAGAACGCGACTATCTCGTCGCCGACGTATTTGTCGATCGTCCCGTCCCAGGTGAAGATGATCCCGCTGAGGTGGTCGAGGTACAACTGGATCACGGCAGTGACGTCATGCGCAGACATCGACTCGGACATCGACGTGAAACCGCGGATGTCGACGAACAGCAACGTGATATCGCGGCGCTCGCCTCCCAGCATGATGTCGGCGACTCCGCGCCGGGTCGCGGCCAGCTGCCTGACGATCTCTGGCTTCAAGTACTGGCCGAAGATCGAGGTCACCTTGCGCCGCTCCCGGTCTTCGTATAGGAACCGATAGGCGGTGACCCCTGAATAGGTGAGGCCCACCGCGAGCCACGGATGGAGAACGTTCGGAATCAGACCACCTCCCGCGGCGACGAAGCTGATTGCAACAGTGAAGATCAGCAGCGCGACCACGGTGGCTATGAAACCAAGCACGACCGAGAACCGTGCAATCACCAGGGCCATGCTCAGCGAGAGCAACAGGATTACGAGGAAGACCACCAGCGGCGGCTCAGGCGCCAAGAATTTGGTCTCGATGAGCATCTGGGCCACGTTGGCGTGCATCTCGACGCCGGGCATCAGCTGGCCACCCGCCCCAGCACTCGTCGTCGCATTGACCTCGTCATGGACGCCGCTGAGGTAGTAGTCGCCGATCAGAACGATCTTGTCCTTGACCGACGCACTCGAGAAGTTGCCGTTGTAGACGTCTGCGAACGAGATGTAGTGGTTCTTGTCGTGGAAGTTGCCGGGAGGTCCGAAATAGTTGATAAGGGCCGCGCCATTGCTGTCGACGTACATCGGATTCCGCCACGTTGTCCCAAACGTCGCCTGGCCGTCGGATTCTTGAAGCTGAGGACCCTGGAGGCCCGCAAGCCAGGCTCGGTAGGCCGCAAAACCGATGGGATTCAAGGCCGTGCTGCCGCAATCACCACCCGTCGCGCAGGCAGGCTGCATGAACATCGGGATGCGACGCACCACGCCGTCGTTGTCCGGCTTGATGTCCACGGAAGCCAAAATCACATTGGGATAGGGCTGGCAAGGACCGGTGGCATTTGCGCATCGGAACATGCGCAGAGGGATTTGATCGACGCCTGTGGGGTTGGTGCTTGGAGACGTCTGCTCGTATTGGCCGTCAGCTGGCAAGATGTTGTCCGCCCCGTACGCAAGGACGACCGGAATCCGGCTTTTCGCGAGGGCGTCGGCGAAGGCCTTGTCGCCGTCAGCCTGGCGAGGGTCCGGAAACGAGATGTCGAAGGCCACGACACCAGCGCCGGCGTTTTCCAGGTTCTGCAGCACCGTCGCGTAGCGAGTCCGAGGGACGGGGAAAGTGCCGATTGTCTTCACGCTCTGGTTGTCCAGGCCCACGATGACCACGTTGTCGTCCGGGCTTGTTTGGCCGACAAGCCGATCTTCAGGATGACCGGCCAGGTAGACCAGACAGGAGCCTGGCTTGGCGTCGCAAGCGAGCTGCTGCGTGTACATCCAGAAAGTCAATCCGCTGAGTACCAGAGCAATCAGAACCGCGACGACGGTGCGATAGGTGTACCAGTAGCGGATGTAGCGGCCCAAGCGCGGTCGGATCATAGCGCTCGGGTTGCGGGCTTGTGACACGATCCAAACGTGACTGTGAAGGTCGGCATCGCGGGCTGGATCGACAAGTCGCTCATCGACTCAGGTCTGTTCTACCCGATGAACGCGAAGTCGTCAGAGGAGCGCCTCCAGTTCTACGCCAGCCAGTTCTCGCTGGTCGAGGTCGATTCCACCTACTACGGAATGCCGAAGAAAGAGAACTCGGACCTGTGGGTGGCGCGCACTCCAGCCGGCTTCACGTTCGACGTCAAGTCTTTCTCGCTATTCACCAACCACCCGACCAAACCGATGGCGCTCCCCAAAGACATCCGCGATCAGCTGCCGGAGAAGCTGCGCGAGAAAAACATCTACATCGAGCAGATGCCGCCCGAGCTCGTGGACGAATCCTGGGAGCGGTTTCGCGAGGCCCTCGAGCCCCTGCGCGCCGCCGGCAAGCTCGGAGCCGTGTTCTTCCAGTTTCCGCCCTGGTTCCTACCGTCATCGCGATCCCTTGCATATGTCGAGCAGTGCCAGGAGCGCATGTATGGGTTTCAGATCGCGGTCGAGTTCCGAAAGCCCGAATGGCTGGACGCGCGCCACCTCGAAGGCACGCGCGCCTTCTTGCGCACCCGTGACATCCCGTACATCGCGGTCGACGTCCCGCAGGGCCACAAAACGAGCATGCCGCCCGCCTACGACGTGACCTCATCGAAGCTCGCGGTGGTCCGGTTCCACGGGCGCAACCACGAGACGTGGGAGCTGAAGGGAGCTCCGCCGAACCTTCGTTTTCGCTACGACTACTCCGACCAGGAGCTGAGCGAGTGGGTGCCGCGCATCAAAGAGATGGAGAAGTCGGCGAAAGAGGTGCACGCCCTGATGAACAACAACTACTCCAACTATTCGGTGAAGAACGCCAAGCAGCTGGAGAAGCTGCTGGCCGCCTGGCAGAAGTAGCTAAGAACCTGGAGGCAGCCCGGATCCGCTCAGGCGCGGCGACCTGAGGCGGCGCGCTTCACCCATGGTGTGATCGATGAGCCCGCCGAAGATCGGCTCTGCGAGCTGGACGAACCTGTATGGCAGTACGATCGCATCCCGGCGTGGAAATCGAGCTGTCCGAACGATGAGCCTTGCCACCCATGCGGCCGAGTACTGCGGGCCCATGGGCGCCTCGGTGGCGGCGAAGAACTCGGTCCCGGTGGATGCCGGATAGACCACGCAGACCTTCACCCCGGAGCCCGACAGCTCCCCTCGAAGTGCGTGCGAAAGGCCGACCACCGCATATTTGGTCGCCGAGTACACAGCTGAGTAAGGTGCGGCCCTGAACCCGACCACCGAGGCGACGTTGATGATCACGCCTCGACTGCGCTCGAGCATGGAAGGCAGGACGGCCTGCGTTGTCGCGATGACTCCCGCCAGGTTCGTGGCGATCAGCTCGTCGACCTTCTCCTCGGGCATCTCGTGCAACCTGCCCATCCACCCAAGACCGGCGTTGTTGACGAGGATGTCGATGTGCTCGTGGTCGCGGAGCGCTGAAGTTATGAACCCAGTTGCGTCTGAGCGCCGCCCCACATCGAGCCGCCGGGTGCTCACGTCGGGCGAACCTTTCTCGCGGCATTTCTGCGCAACCGCATTCAAGCGATCCAGGCGCCTGGCGCCAAGCGCAAGCCGTGATCCTCGGCGCGCGAAGGCCAGCGCCGTCGCCTCGCCGATGCCGCTCGAAGCGCCGGTTACCGCCACCACAGCCCCTTTGATTCGCATGCGGACTCAAGCTTAGAGGCGGCATAGAATCCCGACCGTGAGGGCTCTGACTTACGCGAGCGAAGCCAACGTGCGGGTCGTCGATGTCCCCAAGCCGGCGATCAGCAAGCCGACGGAAGCGCTGGTCAAGGTGACCCTGAGCGCCGTCTGCGGCTCCGACCTTCACATCTACCACGGCCGAATTCCAGGATGCGAGGGCAGCGTGCTCGGCCATGAGTTCGTGGGCGTCGTCGAGGACGCGGGATCCGAGGTGCGACGCTTCAAGGCTGGCGATCGGGTGGTGTCCTCTTTCTTCAGCTCGTGCGGTGACTGTTACTACTGCCGGCGTGGCTGGTTCAACCAGTGCATCCAGAAGGCGACGTTTGGCTATGGCCAGTATTTCGGCGCTCTTGGTGGTGGCCAATCCGAGTACGTCGTGGTGCCACTCGCCGACCACACCCTGGAGGCCATCCCTGCCGGCATGGGCGATGAACAAGCAATCTTCGTTGGCGACATCCTGGCCACCGGCTTTTTCGCGGCCGAGCGAGCGGAGATATCGGCGGGCGACACCGTCGCCGTGATCGGAGCGGGTCCGGTCGGATTGATGTCGATCATGTCCGCCCATCTGTTTGGCCCGGCGCGTCTTTTCGTGGTCGACATGGTCGACAGCCGCCTCGAGCTCGCACAGGGTCTCGGCGCGATTCCAATCAACGCCACGCAGACGGAACCGGTCGAAGCGATCAAGCAAGCCACCGGCGGCTTCGGCGTCGATAGCTCTATCGAGGCGGTGGGCCTTCTCGAGAGCATCGGTACCGCCATCGCCTGTGTACGGGGTGGGGGGACGATCTCGTCGGTCGGTGTTCCCAACCACGCCACGGGAGACTTTCCGTACCTGGACATGTGGAGCAAGGCGCTCACATATCGCGCCGGCTGGTGCAACGTTCAGGCCTATATGCGGCCGCTGCTCGACCTGATCGAGGCGGGTCGTTTGAAACCCGAGGCCATCATCAGCCACCGCATGAAGCTCGACCATGGCGAAGAGGCCTACCGGATTTTCAATGCGCGCGAGGCGACCAAGATCGTCCTCACGCCATAGAGCGGTGTGATGACGGCCAGGTATGACGTCATCGTTGTCGGCTCCGGCTCCGGTGGCGGAGTCGTTGCCAGCCGCCTGAGTGAAGATCCCGCGCTCCGCGTGCTGCTGCTGGAGGCCGGGCCCGATCCCCATGACGACGTTCCCGACGCGATTCGCTACATGCGGCAGGGAAGCGGCGTCGAGGAGTACGACTGGAACTACCACGACCCCCAGACCCGCGGCGGCGTCCCCCGCGGCCGCATCGTCGGGGGCAGCTCCGCCACCAATGCCACATTTGCCCTCCGAGGGCAACCACAGGACTACGACGCATGGGCGGCAATGGGCGCGCCATCGTGGAGCTGGGAACAATGCCTGCCATATTTCAAACGGCTCGAGACCGACCGCGAGTTTGGCGAGCTGCCGTACCACGGGAACTCGGGCCCGATCCGAGTCGAGCGTGAACCGCTGAACGAGTTCCAGCGATACGTCCGGTCGGCTTGCCTGGAAGTCGGTCACGCGGACCTTGACGACCTGAACCGGCCGGGCGATGTCGGGGTCGGACCGCTGCCGCGGAACTTGAAAAAGCGCCAGCGGCAAAGCACGTTGCTGACGTACGTCGCGGCGGCCCGCCCCCGGTCCAACCTGACGATCCGGGCGGACGCCCTCGTCGACACGATCTTGATCCGGGACGGTCGTGCCACCGGAGTCTGTCTTGAGGGCGGGGAGACGATCGAGGGCGCGACAGTCGTCCTGGCAGCGGGCGCCTACAACTCGCCGCAGATCCTGCACAGAACCGGAGTCGGGCCCCGAGACTTTCTTCGGGACATCGGTGTGGACCCGGTCCTCGTTCTGCCGGGCGTCGGAGAAAACCTGCTCGACCACGTTTCCACGCTGGTCATCGTCGATGCTGGCCAGAAGGCGCCCGGAGACTTCATCCCGATCGGGCCGACCCTGAAGCTGCGCACCGAATCCGGACTGGCGGTAGACGACGTGAAGTTCACCTTCACGTTCGGCGAGATTTTCGCAATGCCTGGGTTGAACGGCTTTTACATCGAAGTAAGCCACTGCGAATCGCAAGGTGTCGTGCGAGCGGTTTCGCGCGACCCGCGGGCAGAGCCTCGCATCGATCACCGCTACTTCTCAAACCCGAAGGACCTTGACCGTATGGTTGGCGCTGCGAAAGCGGCCTTCGAGGTGGCGAAAGTCCTCGGCGACAGCGTGAAGTGCGATCTGCTCTTGCCCGACGTCGAGACCTTCGGGGATGAAGAGGCGCTCCGAAACCATTTCCGCGACTTCCATGCGACCGATTACCACCCCTCCGGCACGTTGCGTATGGGGGCGGATGGGGACGAGATGGCGGTGCTCGACGATCACTGCAGGCTTCGCGGGATCGAGAATCTCTATGTCGCCGACGCCTCGGTCATGCCGACCGTGCCCAGGGCGAACATCAACCTGCCGACGATGATGATCGGCGAACGCGTGGCCGAGTTCATCCGCTCGGAGCTTTAACCGCAGGCACTAGTCAACCGCGCCTTCGCCGGCAGCATGGTCAAGCGCCATCAGGTATCCCCGCGCGCGCTCGCTCAGGGGATAGCGAGTCTCGAGCTCTCGAAATGCCGGCCCGTGGTCGCTCTGCTCCAGATGCGCGAGCTCGTGTACGAGCAGGTAGTCGAGGACCCAGTCAGGGAGCGCGGCCGCCCGCTTCGCGATTCGGATTGCGCCTGAAGTGAACGTGCAGCTGCCCCAGAGGTGCGACATGTCGGCGAAGACGATCGAGGTCCACCGAAGCCGTCCGCCGAAATGCCGCTCGTTGAGCGCGCTCGCGCGGCCGGCAAGCCTCTCATCCGAAGGCTTCGATCGCTCGACGCGTTTCTGGAGTCGCCGGCTCATGACTTCGGCCCATTTGTGGCGCTCCGCCTGCGACATCCAGTCCGGTACCAGTAGCTCGATGACGCCGGCTCGCAGCCGCGCGGAGACTGTGCGGCGTCGCTTTCGGGTGGCGACGATGCGAATGGGTGGCGGGAACGCGTTTGCGGGACTGTTCAAGTCGTTGTGCTCCGATGTTGCGAGGACGGGGTGTTCGAAGGCGATTCTAGGCGCGCCGATGAGCGCCTGGAAACCCTGATTGTTAAGAGCGTTTTCCGACACACATCTTTAGCATTGCCAAAGCGTGCCTAGAAGCCTGGTGATCGGAAACGGCAATGTGCTGGTTGGTTTCGATGCCAACTATTCGGTTCGCGACATCTACTTCCCACGGGTTGGAGACGCGAATCAAACCATGGGCAACCTCTGCCGGACAGGTTTCTTCGTCGACGGCAAGTTCGCCTGGCTGTATGACGACGGTTGGGAACGCAAGCTCGGTTACGTCGAGGATTCGCTGGTCACCGACGTCACGCTCAAGAACGCGAGGCTCGGCATCTCGGTCAAATTCGCCGATTACGTCGACCTGGCGCGCAATTGGTTCATCCGCAACGTGGAGGTGACAAGCGCTGCGGGCTTCAATGTCGGCCGCGTCTTCTTCCACTACGACTGGTACATCGAGGGGTCAGACATCGGAAACACCGTCGCGTACGACCCTCGACACCGCGGCGTGATCGCCTATAAGGGCAACCGTTACTTCCTCATCGGCGGCGATTCGGGTCCCGAGTTCGGGATCGACACCTGGGCCAACGGAAAGAAGGGAAATGGGCTCGCCGGCACCTGGGTCGACGCCGAGGACGGCGTGCTCGGCCGCAACCCCATCGAGCAAGGGTCGGTCGATTGCACGGTCGGATTCGACTTTGGTCCGGCTGCTCCCGGCGAGCCGCACTCGGTTTGCCACTGGGTCTGCATGGGCGCGCGGCTCAGCGAAGTCTCGGCGTACGGACAGGATCTGATCATCGGCCGCGGGCCCAACGTATATGTGGGACGAACGCGCACCTATTGGCAGGTCTGGTCCGAAAAGGACCACCGCCACATCGACGAAGAGCTGGGCGCCGACGTCACGCAGCTCTATCGCCGCAGCATCCTCACCGCCCGCACGCATGCAGACAACCACGGCGCGATCATCGCCGCCACCGACTTCGACATCACGAAGTTCGCCCGTGACACATATGCGTACGCATGGCCGCGGGATGGAGCGCTGGTTGCGAACGCCCTTGACCGCGCGGGACATGAAGACATCACAAGGCAGTTCTTCACTTTCTGCCAGGAATCGCTGGTCGAAGAGGGCTTCTTCCTGCACAAGTACACCCCATACGGCAACCCCGGCAGTTCCTGGCTGCCGTGGGTGGACGCACGCGGCGCGCGCACGCTGCCCATCCAGGAGGATGAAACGGGGCTGGTTCTTTGGGCCCTTTGGCAGCACTACAAAATTCACCGCAACCTCGACTTCGTCGTCAGCCTCTACTCGTCTCTTGTGGTCCCGGCCGCCGATTGGATGGTCTCGTACGTTGACCAGAGGAACGGCTTGATCCAGCCGTCGTGGGATCTCTGGGAGGAGCGATGGGGCGTGCACGCCTTCACCGTGGGTTCGGTTTGGGGCGGCCTCGACGGGGCCCGCAGCTTCGCCGAGCTCTTCGGCGACGGTCCGGCCGCCTCGCGCTATCGGGACGCGGCTGAGCGCTTGAAGGAAGCCGCGGACACGCATCTCTATACATCTGAGCTGGGCCGCTTCGCGCGGCGCATCGCCGTCGAGGAGGACGGCACCATGACCGTCGACATGGTCATCGACAGCGCTATCTACGGTCTCTGGAGATTCGGCATGTACGCGCCCGACGAGACGCGCATTGCCGAGACGATGGCGGCGATTCGCGACCAGCTCACGAACAACGCCGCCGCCGGCGGGATGGCTCGCTATAAGGACGACTACTACTTCAGGGTCGAGCCTGACATTCAGAAGGTGCCGGGCAACCCGTGGTTCATCTGCACAATGTGGCTGGCCCAGTGGTACGTCGCGGTGGCCAAGACCACGCACGACTTGAAGGCCGCGCGAGACATCATCAACTGGGTCGTCGCGCACCAGATACCGGGCGGATTGCTGTCCGAGCAGCTCGATCCGAACACCGGCGCCCCGCTTTCGGTGTCGCCGCTCACGTGGTCACACGCAGAGTTCATCGCGACGGTCGACGAGTTCTGCCGCAAGTCAGAGCGGCTGCGCCGCTCCTCAATCTCGACTGTGGTTCCGAAACCGGCCACCTAAGCCTGCGTGGCCGGTAGGCCGGATTTACTCCGGCCGTCCCCAGGCGTTGTTGGTTATCGCAATACGTGGCCGGGAGAAATGTTCAATAAATCCAAACCGCGGGAAAGAGAGCAGCCGCGCGCGCAGCGCCCGGCGATGAGAGGGAACCGGCAGGTTCCCTCTTATATCTAAAGCGGGATATTTCCGTGTTTGCGCGAGGGGCGCTCGATGGTTTTGCGCTGCCCTAGCTCGAGGCCGCGGATGAGTGCGCGACGCGTTTCGCTAGGTTCGATCACGTCGTCGATGTAGCCGCGCTCGGCGGCAACGTAAGGATTGGCGAAGCGCGCCGTGTACTCGGCCACCAGCTCCTTCCGCCGCGCGGCGGGATCCGGAGCCGCCGCCAGCTCGCGCTTGTAGATGATGTTCACCGCCGCATCGGGTCCCATGACCGCGATTTCGGCGGTCGGCCACGCAAGGTTGAGGTCGGCGCCCATCTGCTTCGGCGACATGACCGTGTAAGCCCCCCCGTAGTCCTTGCGTGTGATGACAGCGAGCTTGGGCACAGTCGCCTCCGCGTACGCATACAGCAGCTTGGCCCCGTGCCGGATGATCCCGCCATGCTCCTGGTCGCGACCGGGCAGGTAGCCGGGCACGTCGACGAACGAAACGATCGGGATCCCGAACGCATCGCAAAAGCGGATGAATCGCGCCGCCTTGACGGACGCATTGATGTCGATCGCGCCGGCGAGCACCTTGGGCTGATTGCCGACGATGCCGACAACGTGGCCGCCAAGCCGCCCGAAGCCGACGATTATGTTCGGCGCAAAGAACGGCTGGACCTCGAAGAACTCGCGATCGTCCAGAACCCGCGCCACGAGCTCGCGCATGTCGTAGGGCTTGTTGGGCGCCTCTGGCACGATCGTTTGTAGCTCAGGATCCGCGCGCTCGGGGTCGTCGGCAGTGGGTTTGTAC
The DNA here is from genome assembly GCA_035601515.1 of Candidatus Eiseniibacteriota bacterium. GTDB lineage: Bacteria > Chloroflexota > Dormibacteria > Dormibacterales > Dormibacteraceae > UBA10449. Next base: position 12,322 of record DATNOD010000123.1, read on the forward strand.
GGGGGCCGCTCGCCGTTGCTCGAAGGCAGGTATGAAAGAAGGCGGCGAACGCCCGCCGCACACTCTTCCTCTGTCTTGGGCAGGAAGTGCGCGACCCCGGACGTCACATTGTGAACGTCGCCTCCGCCGAGCTCTTCGAAGTTGACAGTCTCGCCGGTGACCACACGTATGACCTCCGGCCCGGTGATGAACATGTAGCCCTGGCCGGCGACGATGAAGATGAAGTCGGTGATAGCGGGCGAGTACACGGCCCCGCCCGTGCATGGTCCGGCAATGATGCTCAGCTGCGGGATCACGCCTGACGAGCGCACGTTGCGATAGAAGATGTCGGCGTAACCGGCGAGGGCGACCACCCCTTCCTGGATGCGAGCGCCGCCCGAATCGTTGATGCCGATGATCGGCACCCGATTGCGCAGCGCCAGCTCCTGGACCTTGACGATCTTCTCGGCGGTGACCTCGCCCAGCGAGCCGCCGTACACGGTTGCGTCATACGCATAGACCGCGACCGGACGCCGGTCGATCTCACCGAAACCCGCGACCACGCCGTCGCCCGCGATCCTGCGGTCTTCCATGCCGAACCCATAGGCGCGGTGCGTGGCGAACAGATCGAGCTCGACGAAGGAGCCCTCGTCGACGAGCATCTCGACGCGCTCGCGGGCCGAAGAGAGGCCCTTTGCGCGTCGCTTGTTGGCGGCCTCGTTTTCCGAGTGAAGGGCCTGGTACCGGCGCTTCCGGTACTGGTTGATCTTTTGCTCGGAAACCGACGCTGGACCCCGCTCCGGCGCGGCGACATCTTCGACGCTCGGAGTGGTTCGCCGAACGGGAGACAGGCTCTTTGGTCTGCGGGCGGCCATACCGCATATCGTAGGCGCCGTGCCTGAGTACAGCCCTCCGCTGGCTCTCGACCGCGCGATGACGCTGCGTCAATTGCGCACGTTCAAGGCCGTGGCCGACCTCAACAGCTTCAGCCTTGCCGCGCAGCAGCTGCGACTGAGTCAGCCGTCAGTCTCGTACCAGGTCAAAGAGCTCGAGGAAGCCCTCGGCGTGCCCCTGCTGGACCGACTCGGAAAGCGGGTGCAGCTCACCGAAGCGGGGAAGATTCTTTACGGATACGCGCGGCGCACGCTGGACACCCTCGACGAGGCGGCCCTCGAGCTCGAAGAGCTGCGCGGGATCAAGCGCGGCAACCTTCGCGTCGGCGCGAGCACTACGGTCGGCATCTACCTCCTGCCCGCCGCGCTCGGCGCCTTCAAAAAGCTTCATCCCGGCGTCGTTATCTCTCTCGAGATCGGTACACGCACACGCGTGCAGGAGCAGGTCTTGAACAACGAGCTCGACCTCGCTGTGGTCGGCCCGGCGCTGAA
>DATNOD010000124.1:0-6287 GCA_035601515.1 Candidatus Eiseniibacteriota bacterium
GGGGTGGTCAGTCCCGGATAACGTTTCAACGTCAACATTCACCATAATGACCACCCCGTCTGCGCCGCTTCGGAGGCTTCGCGCCTTTTTCTTACTGGCGCAGCCACCCCTCCTGTTCCAGGAGGGGAACACCCTGTCCTGGCAATTCATTCACACCTTCATAGACCGCCGCTACAGTTCGGTCTGCGTAGCCGGTTAGTCCATGTGCAGCACTTCGATCGGGTTGAGCCGGGCCGCGCGGCGGGCGGGTAACCAGCAGGCGAGAACCGCGACCCCAAGCAGAATGAGTGTGGTCGCAGCGAAGACGGCCGGATCGCGGGGACTGACATCATAGAGCAACGACTCGATAAATCGGCCGCCGGCGAGCGCAGCCGCGAGGCCGAAAGTGATGCCGACGAGCGTCACGATACTGCTCTGCACCACGATCATGCGCATCAAGCTTCGCGGTTCGGCGCCCAGGGCGAGGCGGATTCCAATCTCCGCTGTCCGCTGCTTCACAATATAGGAGACGACGCCGTAAATGCCGATCACGCCGAGCAGCAGTGCGACACTGGCTGCTATTGTGAGGAGGACCATTGTAAATGTCATCTGGGCTGAGCCACGATCCAGTATGTTCTCCAGAGTCTCCATCTGGGCGATTGCCACATTTCGATCGACGATATCGATGGCGTTTCGCACGTCCCGCAGCGATGCGAGCGGCGACGTCGCTGAACGCACGACATAGCTCATCGTCGCCACGTTGGGGCCAAGCATGGCGTTCGGGGGAATGTCCGGCCCACCTGCGATGGACATGGGCATGTACAGCATGGACGTGGGATGAGCTTCGCCAAGCGTCCAGACGGGAGTATTCGAGACGACGCCCACGATAGTCAGCCATGGAGGACCGCCATCCGGCGTCGAGGCGCCGGCGCCGTCCGCGGTGGATCTGGGGGGCGCGTTCGAACGGACTCGCTCGCCAATTGGATCCTGCCCCGGAAAAAAGCTATCTGCGAACGCCTGGTTGACGATGACGATGGCTTCGCGTCGATCGACGTCGCTCCGATCGATGCCACGCCCGCGAAGCAAACGCATGCCCATCGCCTGGATGTAGCCGCCAGAGACCGCACACAGGCGGGCTCCCGGCGGGATCGTGCCTTCTGGCCTGGCTCGACCTTCAACCAGCACCGTGTTGCCGAAACATGCATCTTGAAGGGGCAAGCCCGACGACGCTGAGACGGCCGTAACACCCGGAAGCGCTGCCAGCCGATCGAGGATCGCCTGATGGACCGTCACAACCGCCGCGCGATCGGGGTATTCGCGATTCGGCAATCCAATGCGGAACGTCAGCGCCGAAGTCGCGTTGAAGCCGGGATCCAGCGTGCGCAACTTCTGGAAGCTGCGGACCATCAGACCTGACGACAAGAGCAACACCAATGCGAGCGCGACCTGTCCTCCCATGAGCAGTTGACGGAAATGGTGGCGGCTCCGGCTCGCCGTGCTGCTCCGTCCGCCTTCGTACAGGTGAGCAGAGAGCGGCGTGTTGCGCACCAACGGAATCGCGCCGAACGCAAGCGCAGTCAGTACCGTCAGCACGAATGTGAACCCGAGGGCCACACTGTCCAGACGGATTTCCTCAATACGCGGCAGGTTGGCCGGTCCGTAACCCACGAGCAGGTCCAGAGCAATCGAGGCGAGTACCACGCCGATGAGGCCGGCCGCAAGCGAGAGCACTGCGCTCTCCGCCAGGAAGAGACGTGCGATGCCGCCGGCGCCTAAACCTAGAGCCCGGCGGACGGCAATTTCCCGCTGTCGGGTTTCGGCGCGGACCAGGAACAGGTTTGCCACGTTCGCGCATGCGATCAACAGCACAAGTCCGACCGAAGCTAACAAGATCCAAAGCGCGCGCTCGACCTGCCCGACGGTCGCCTCTTTGAGTGTCATGGGTGCCGACGTCAGTTTTCCGTCCCCAACGTTTCCCAACACACCGCGATCGCCAGGGTATGCCTTTGGGAGGTCCGCGATCAGACCGTTGAGTTCCGTGCGCGCCTTCGCAAGGGTCGCCCCATCGCGCAACCGTGCGATACCAAGGAACCTGAAAGGCAATCCGAACCCACTTGATCGCGTAACCTGCTGTGCGATCCACGCATCGACTCGCGAATCGGGAAACACAAACGACGCCGGCATAACGCCGACGATCTCTGTGGGAATACCGTTCAACATCATCGGTCGACCGAGCACACGAACGTCGCCGCCATACCGGCGCATCCACATCCCGTGTGACAGAACAGCCACCGGCGCAGCACCCACTGCGCCCTCCTCGTCCGTAAACCAACGCCCCAGTGCGGGCCGCGATCGGAGCACGGACGCCAGTGACGTCGTCGCACTTGTCACTCGGATCCGTTCCGGTTCGCCTCCACCGGTAAGCGTCAGTTCGTCGGTCCGAAAGATCGCCACGCCATCAAGGGTGCGCGCGCGATCCAGATACTGATGATAGAGTCCCACGGTCATCCCGACGCCTGAGGGGAGGTTCAGACTGGGAAAGCCGTGATCCAGTTGGATCAGCCGATCCGAGTCCGGATAGGGCAGCGAATTCAGCACTACCCGCTCAACGACTGCGAAGATCGAAGCATTCGCGCCGATTGCAAGGGCGAGCGTCAGCACAGCAGCCAGCGTGAAGGCGGGCCTGCGCCGAAGCTGGCGAATGCTGTAGAAAGCGTCGCGCCAGACATCTTCAAGCAGTCTCAATCTCCAGGTGTGACGAAGCAACATATGGCCCGCAGTTCGACTCTAGCACCTGAAAGGCCATCCCCAAGACTTTGGCAGCTGTAGCGGCCGTCTATGACCGCCGATTACAAATGCGCGTTCTGAAACTCCCCTCCTAACTTAGGAGGGGTGCTTGCGAGGCCATTAAGTTCAAAAAAGACCGAGCAGGCGGGGTGGTTCCAAAGCAACGTGTTTCAAGATTTAACTGAGGAACCACCCCGTCTGCGCCTGCTTTGGTGGCTTCGCGACATCTTATTAATGGCGCCGCCACCCCTCCTAACTTAGGAGGGGACTTGTCGCACCTGCCAATTCATTCACACCTTCATAGAGCGCCGCCACAGTCTGTTAAGACTCCCCCGCTGTTCGCAAATGGGATTTCCTGTCCACCGGCGAACATGGCGTTACGAGGTTCTCGACCGATTAGTAAGTGACGTCTACGAGCTTTCCGTTTTCGTCGTAGAACTCGACTGTTCCGACAGTGCTCTGTGACGGCGTTGAATTGAACAGGATGAACTGAGTGGTATATCCGCCCCGATCGACGACGTGGGGGAAAACCAGCTCTCCGATATCAGCAGACGCCTGTTCGTTGATCGCGGGCATTGTTGTGGCCAGCAGCTCGCCGCGCTCATTCGTCCGCATGCGAAGCCCGGTGACCGCGAGCTGGCCGGATTCGGAGCTGACCCGCAGGATGCCGCGGGCCGGCAGACTGGAGCCTGGTATCAGTTCTTCGGTGAACTTCGAAATGTGACCGTTGGCCGGCACCTGGATCGACTGCGTGTAAACCTGGCCCGTTCCGCTCAGGGCCGTCAACTCCAGCTTTACGGTCGCAGGTGTGGACGCCATGTTGGCGATCGCGACTCCGCTCCGGATCGGGCCGCTCGTCTCCGACCCGCCAACCGACTCCACGTACACGCGGAACACCGATGCGGAGGACTGCGCCGCCACCGACGCCTGGCTTACCGTCGCGCCGTTCATCCTGTATGCGAACAACGTATATCCGGATGGCGCTATCGAGCCTTTGGCCGGTGTTACCCGTATCGATCCGATCTGAATCGTCGTTCCGGTACCCGGGGTGTCGAGCTTCACGGATGCCCGGGCCGGAATCGAATAGTCGAAAGACAAGGCGCTTTTGCCGTTCACAGTCACCTTCAATGGCGCTCCCGCCGTGCTGCCGCTTCCCTCGCCGATAAATTGAACTGTGCCGCGTATTGGCTGGTCGGTCGGATTCACCAGCAGCACCTGCGTTGTCCAGCTGTTTCCGTCCGCAAAGTGCGCCATCACCACAGGACTGGTCGACGTTGCTGCTGTGTCCAGCGGACAAATCGTCTGCAATGTATACGTGAAGTTGCTCCTTTCGTTGACCAACCCGCGAATGGACACCACGCCCACCGGCGACGTTGCCGTGAACGTCAACGTTCCGGTGAAGACTTTAGTGCTGTTCAACGGCGCCTCGTTGATGAACCGGGCAATCTTCGATTTCGGACCGATGACGAAATTGCTCGGCTTACCAGAGGTACCGCTCTGGTCCGTGAAGAAAAAGGAAACTGTGACCGGCGCAGTGCCGGGATTCGCGAAGGCAATACCTGTCGTGATCGGCCCATTGACTTCCGCGAACAACCGTCCGGAAAGAACCGGCTGGACGCCTGGCATACCCGCTTCCGCGACAAGCACTCCGTTTTCCCGGTATCCCACGATGGCAAATCCGTATGGAAGCGGCGTCCCGTCGGCGGACAGCAGCCGTCCGAATCCAACGGTGTCGGTATTGTCCTGCGTCCCCAGTGGGACGAACGTCGAGCCGCCTTTGTCGATCGAATATGGAACGGAACTGGCACGGCACTTCTCGGAGCACGCGATGACGAAACTGCGCGTGACCGTTGCCGCCGGCGCAAAATTCGGGCTTCCATCCTGATTGGCCGCGATCGTACAAATACCCGCGCCCTTGACGGTCACTGTATTTCCGGACACCGTGCAGGCGTCTGGAGTGTTCGAAGAGAAGACCACCGCCTTGCCGGAACCGCCTCCGGTGGCGCTCACGTCGAATGACGCGCTGCCGCTCCCCAATACACGATTGGCGAGCGCTCCGAAGACAATCGCCTGCGGCGCTTTGTCGACCGTAAAGCTGCGCGTCACCTGCGGCGCGGGCGCGAAACTATCGTTACCTTCCTGATCGGCTTTGATTGTGCAGGTGCCCGCCGCGACAAACGTGAGCGCACCGCCCGCTGTGATCGTGCACACGCTGGTGGTCGATGAGGTGAAGGACGGCGCCAAACCCGATGAAGCAGTCGCCTTCAATGTCGTCGTGGTACCGAAGGTCTGGGGATCCGGATTGTCGAATGTGATCGTCTGCGGTCCTTTCGGCATGACCGCATTCGAAGCAACGGACGGCGCGCCGATTCCGGCAGAGCTGGTCGCTCTCACTGTGAACGTGTAGCTCGTGCCGTTCGTCAGTTTCGTCACCGTGATCGGGCTCGATGTTCCCGTCGCCGTGGCGCCGCCCGGAGTCGCAGTGGCCGTGTACAGCGTAATCGTCGTACCTCCGTTGAAGGTGGGCGCGGTGAATGCCACGGTGGCTTGAGTATCGCCCGCCGTCGCCGTTCCGATCGTCGGCGCATCCGGAGCAACCGCACCAACGGTGAACGATCGGCTGACTTGCGGGGCCGCGAGGAAACTGCCATTTCCGGCCTGGTCGGCGGCGATCGTGCAGGTGCCCGCCTTGACAAGTGTCAGGGCGCCGCTCGAGGTGATCGTACAAACGGCCGTTGTGGACGACGTGAAAGTCGGCGTTAATCCTGATGATGCCGTTGCCGTCAACGTTGGCGTCGTGCCGAGGTTCTGGGGGCCCGGATTGGCGAACGTGATCGTCTGGGTGCCTTTCGGCGTTACTGCGTTCGATGCCGCCGACGGCGCGCCGGTTCCCGCAGAGTTGGCGGCTGTCAACGTGAAGGTGTAGCTGGTGCCGTTCGTCAATCCCGTTACCGTGATCGGGCTGGACGCTCCTGTCGCCGTTGCGCCGCCCGGATTCGCAGTGGCTGTGTACTGCGTGATCGTCGCACCTCCGTTCGAGGAGGGCGCGGTGAATGTCACACTGGCTTGAAGATTGCCCGCCGTCGCTGTTCCGATCGTTGGTGCTCCCGGAGCAACCGGATTAACGGTGAACGACTGGCTGACTCGTGGGGCCGCGAGGAAACTACCATTTCCCGCCTGGTCGGCGTTGATCGTGCAGCTGCCCGCGGTGACAAACGCCAGGGCGCCGGTCAAGGTGATCGTGCAAACCCCCGTTGTGGACGATGTGAACGTTGGCGTCGATCCCGACGATGCCGTTGCCGCCAACGTCGGTGTGGTTCCGAAATTCTGCGCGCCCGGATTCGCGAACGTGATCGTCTGGCTCGCCTTGGGTGTTATAGCAATCGATGCGCTCGAGTCCACGCCGGTTCCGGCAGAGTTCGTCGCTGTCGCCGTAAACGTGTAGCTGGTGCCGTTCGTCAATCCCGTTACCGTGATCGGGCTGGACGCTCCTGTCGCCGTTGCGCCGCCCGGATTCGCAG
>DATNOD010000125.1:0-10031 GCA_035601515.1 Candidatus Eiseniibacteriota bacterium
GCCCTGCTCGAGGAACCGCCGCGTGATTCGTCTGGCTACCGTCGCTATAGCGCCCAGCACGCCATCGACCTCGTCAAGATCCGGACTCTTGCCGAGGCTGGAGTGCCGCTGGCTCGCGTCAAGGAGCTGCTCGCCGCCGACCCCGATCAATTCGCCGCGGCGATTACCCAAATCGACCACAACCTCCAGGAACGGGTCAAGGAGCTCCACCGCACGCGCGAGCGCATTGCTCGCCTCAGCAGCGGCGACCGGCTGTTCGTCTCCGCCGAGGTCGCCGACTTCCTTGAGGTGCTCCACGAGCTCGGGGTGAGCCGGCGCACGATTCGGATGGAGCGCAACGGCTGGATCCTGATGCAGTCGGCCTCTCCCAAGCAGGCGGCAATCTGGCTCGCCGACAAGCGTGACGCGCTCGGCGATCCGGAGTTCCGCGCCATCTACCTCGAGTACGACGCCGCGTTCGACTGGTCCCCTGATGATCGTCGCCTCAACGCACTTGCCGTTCGCACCGAGCGGTGGTTCGCCAAACGGCACGATAGGCCCAAGGGCCGAGAGGAGTCGGTCCTGGATCCAACCCTCGCCCATCTGGTCGCGACATCAGTCGGCATGTCGTCGCCGGCCTGGGACCGGATCGGAGAGATCGGCAAGGAACGCAAGGCGAGAGTCACGAAAGCGCAGGCAACCAGGCTATAGCGGCTCGCCGAGGTGACGAGCTCCTAGCCGAACTCGCAGTCGATGGTGACCTTGTCCAGGGTGCTCTCCAGAGCCGCGAGCTCCTTATCGTCGAGAGGCGCGACGAACAACTCCGAGACCTTGCGCAGGTGCACTGGCGCAGTTTCAGCAAGCCGTCCGACGCCCGTTTCGGTGAGCGCGACCACCACGCCGCGGGCGTCCTCCCCGGCGCTGGCTCGACTGACCAATCCTTCGTCAACCATCCGATCGATTCGGCGGGTCATGCCCGAACGCGAGCTGAGCGTGCGGTCTGCCAGTTCAGTCATGCGCAGCGTGCCACCAGCCTCCGCCAGCCGACCGAGAACGTCGAAGTCGCCCAACGACAGGCCGGTCTTCGTTTGAAGGTCTGTTCCGAGCCGGCGCATTAGCGTTGCGTGCGCCTTTAGCAGCGCCCGCCAAGCGCCCAAACCGCGGCGCCCTGGCAGCGCATCCGCCACGAGCCTGTCAAGGAGACCGGCAACATCTGGTTCCGACTTTACTTGCATATGCGTAGGTACTTGCAATTGCAAGTATACGACCGGACCGACCAGCGCCGGCTCCCGTTAGCTTCGGGCTACGAGACCTCCGGCACGTTCAGCGAATCGAACGTCGCTTTGTTGACGAACTTGAACATGCGCACCGGCTTGCCGTCGACGTCCATGTCCGCCACCACCGCGTAGCGCTCCTGGCGCGTGCCTCGAGAAGTGGTCCGGACGCTTCGCCGCTTTTTGATGTCGGAATCCGGGATCTCGACCTTTGCCTTCGTCTTGAGGTTGTAGAACTGCATAACGCCTCCTTGCGTGAGATCGAATTGAATTCGACCACAAGGTTAGGGTAGTCGGCGAGAGAGATCCCTAAAGTATTGCCTTTATGCCGGGGCCTGATTAGGCTTGCTGGACTTGACGAACCGCCTCCGAACACTCTCGGCTGCCGGCTTCGCGGTGCTGGCGATGGGCATCCTGGGCGCGATGCCGGCGACCGCCGCCAACGTGCTCAACGTGCCGGGCACGTACTCGACCATCCAGGCGGCCATCGACGCCTCCACCAACGGCGACACAGTCATGGTCGCCCCCGGAACCTACTTCGAGAACATCGACTTCAAGGGCAAGCTGATCACCGTCCAGAGTGCGCAAGGCCCGACCGTCACCACGATCGATGGCTCCAACCTCGCGCCGGTGGTCAATTTCTCCACCAACGAGACAGCGGCGGCGGCGATTCAAGGATTCACCCTCCAGCACGGCAACGCAACCGGGGCTTTCGGGTACGAGGGCGCCGGCGTCCACATCAACGGCGCCTCGCCGACCGTTGCAGGCAACGTCATCACTGCCAACACCTCATGCGCCGATGGAGTCGGCATCTCGGTTGCGTTTGCGTCGCCCACGATCCGCGACAACACCATCACGGGCAACTCGAAGCAAGCCGGCTGCAGCGGCCAGAACGGCGGCGGGATCTATGTCAGGGGAGCAGCGAGCGCGCAGATCATCCACAACTCGATCACAAACAACACCACCGACTTTGGTGGCGGGATCAGTCTGTTCGCGGCTGGGACCCCGACCTTGTTCAACAACACGATCAGCAACAACAACGCTGGCTATTACGGCGGCGGCATCTACGTGGTCAACCAGTCCGACGCCGCCATTGTCCAGAACGTGATCACCGGCAACAGCTCGGCGAGCACTGGCGGCGGTGTGTACCTCCTCACTCCGTCTGGAACGAGAGGCCCGGTCTTCGTCAACAACACCGTATCGGGCAACTCTGGCGCCGAATCCGGCTTCTACCTGAGCGGCTTCGACGCACAGGTTCAGCTCTTCAACAACATCGTCGCCGCCGCCTCGACCGTGCCCGGCGTTCTCTGCGACACGACCTACTCGGCGACCTCTCCGACCTTCGACCACAACGACCTTTTCAACTCGGCCGGGCCGGCTGCGTCAGGGAGCTGTGCGGCCGTGGTCGGCACGGCGGGCAACATCTCCGCCGATCCCAAGTACGTCGCGTCTGGTGACTTCCACCTGCAGTCGAGCTCGCCATCGATCGATGCCGGCAACACCGGCGCTCCTTCGCTGCCGCCGGCAGACCTCGACGGCATGCCTCGCATCTCAGGTGTCGCGGTCGACCAGGGCGCCTACGAGTTCCAGCAGCCCCTAGTCGTGACGATGAGCTCGGTGTCCGGCGCTGTCGAAGGCGCCGCGTTTTCTGCCCTCGTGGCCCACTTCACCGGCGGCGCCGGTCCATACACGGCAACCATCGCCTGGGGTGATGGGCAGACGAGCCCGGGGAGCATCAGCATCCCCAACGCCAACTCGGTAAGCGGCAGCCACACATATTCAGAGGAAGGCGCCTACACCGTATCGGTCACGGTCACCGATTCCACCGGCGCCACGGCGAGCGGCGGCACGTCGACCAGCGTGGCCGACGCGGCACTCACAGTCATCGGAGCTTCCGTGACCGCGGTGGAGGGCGCCGGCTTCCGCGGCACGCTCGCTTCCTTCACCGACGCCGACCCGAACGGATCCGTGGCCGACTACAGCGCCACGATCAACTGGGGCGACCAGACGAGCTCGGCGGGCATAGTCACCGCGAACGGAAGCGGGGGCTTCGTTGTCAGCGGCAGCCACGTCTATGCGGAAGAAGGGAGCTACGCCGTGACGGTGACGCTGGGCGACGCCGGCGGCGCAAACGCGACCACGACTTCTTCGGCCGGCGTGACCGACGCCGCGATCGCGCTGACCGGAGCGACTAGGTTCAACGAGCACCACAGGACCAACTTCACAGCCACCCTGGCCACGCTGACCGATGCCGACCCCGGCGGCATCACCATCGACTACACGGGACAGATCAATTGGGGCGACGGCACCACGTCAGCGTGCCCAAGCACCTCATGCAGCATCACGGTCCGAACGTCGGGCGGATTCACGGTCACCGGCTCGCACAACTATCAGCACAACAACACCTACACGGTCACAATCACGCTCACGGACGCCGGTGGTTCGACGTCGAGAACGACGACCACCATCGTGGTGACCTAAACCTCAGATCCAGCCCCGGCGCCTGAACAGATAGAGCTGAATTCCGATCGCGATCAGCATCGTGCCGACCCCGATCGCAAAAGCGATATAGGGCGGTTCGAGGACCGTAGTCAGGTATGCGAAGTTCATGCCATAGAAGCCGGTCAGGAAGCTCAGCGGCAGGAACAGGCTCGCGATCACGGTCAAGGCCTTGGTCGTCTGATTGAGGCGGTTCGAGACGGTCGACAGGTAGACGTCCATGGCGCTCGTCAGCAGGTCGCGCAGCGAGTCGACGGTCTCGTACTGGCGGACGATGTGGTCGTATACGTCGCGGTAGTAGAGCGTCATGTCCTGCTGCTGGAGGTGAATGCCGTGCGTGACCAGCTTCTGGAAAACGTCCCGCTGCGCGCCCAGGAACCGACGTAGGTCGATCACCGAGTGCTTGAGGTGATAGATGCGGTCGAGTGAACCGGGAGCCGCCTTCTCGATGATGTCGTCTTCCATCTGGTCGACCGTGTCGTCGACCCGCTCCAGGACCGGGAACGTGGCGTCCACGATCGCGTCGACGACCAGGTACGTGAGAAAGGAGGGCTGCCGCTTGGTCAAATCCGGGCTCTTGGCGATGCGTTCCTTCAGGACGGCCAGGGCGGGAGCCGGATCCTGGTGGACGCTGACCAGAAAGGTCGGTCCGACGAAAAGGTGGTGCTCACGGTACGCAGGCTCGTCCTGCACCCAGTCGGCCTGGAAGATGACGGCGAAGTTGTAGTCGGGGTATTCCTCGATCTTCGGGCGCTGGTTCTGATGCTGGATGTCCTCGATCGTCAACGGGTGAAACTTGAATGTCTGCTCCAGCAGCTTGTAGTCGTCGGCATCCGGCTGCTCGATGTCGAGCCAGAAGCCATCCTGGTGGGCATTGACGAAGCAGCGGCCGATCGAGGCGTCTTCGATGTCATCGACTTTTCCGGTGGTGGTCAGGAGGGTCCTCATCGGCTGGCATGCTAAAACTATCCGAGTGTCCCGGCCGTCAATTTACGAATTCGCCGGCGGCGACCAGGCCTTCCTGGCTCTGGCCGCGGCCTTCCACGAGCGCTGCCTGGAAGACCCTGACCTGAATCACGTTTTCTCACACCACGCCGGCCCCGATCACGTCGAGCACCTGGCTGCATATTGGGCCGAGGCCTTGGGGGGTCCGCCGTCCTACTCACGCCTCCATGGCGGCCACTCAGCGATGCTCGAGATCCACGCTCGTGAGGGCGGAGAGTCCCTCGAACCCAACTTTGTCGCCTGCTTCGTCCAGGCACTCGACGACGCGCAACTACCCGACGATCCTGACTTCCGAGCCAGCATCCGCGCCTACATCGAGTGGGCGACCAAAGACCTGGTGACCTACCTCGCGCCCGAGTCTGTCGTCCCGCCTGACCAGCCCATGCCGCGTTGGTCCTGGGACGGTCCGGAGTAGAGCCCGACACTTTTAGGGCGCGCGGCCGTTAATAATCTCGTGGCCCGGATCAAGATGGTTCAACCGCCCGAGGCCAAAGGGCAGCTGGCCGAGCTCTACGCGACCGCCAAGGAGCAGAGCCCCATCGGCGTCGTGGCGGAGATCCTCAAAACGATGAGCTTGCGGCCGGATTTCCTGGCCGCCATCCAGGCCGCCTCGCGCATGCATTTCACCGATGGGGCCCTCACCCGAGCGCAGCACGAGATGATCGCTTCCTACGTCTCCGCGCTCAACCGCTGCAGGTATTGACTCAGCGCCCACACGTGGTTCCTGCAGTTGCAGGGCGAGAAGTTCGGACAAGCGGCGGATGCGTTACGCAACGGTGATCTCGACGGCGCGGGTCTGGCCAGGCCGGAGCGGCTGCTGCTGGAGTTCGCCGGTACGATCGCCCAAGGCGCCTACCGCGTGACGGACGAGCAGGTCCAGGGATTGCGCGAGGCAGGCTGGATCGATGAGCAGATAGCCGAGGGCGCGTACGTGGCTGCCCTTTTCAGCATGTTCGTCCGTCTCGCGGACACTTTCGACATCGAGCCCCCGGCCGTGTACGAACCGAACGGGATACCCGCCGCCGCAGCCCGTCGCGACTAAGGGGCGGGCGCGAGCCCTGTGTAGTCGATGAAGATCCGACCGTAGGGATCGCCCGACGCGGTAAACACCCCCCAGCTCTTCGCATACGTCGAGTTCGTCTGCGACACCACGTTGCCGGATGCATCTCTGGTGGTGAGGGTGGCCGTTCCGTGCAACGTGACGCCCACCAGCCTCGCGGCCTGCGTCGCGAACTTGGGCAGGAACAGCTGGATGCTGATGCCATCGAAGCTGTAGGTCTTCTGGACGATCTGTCCGGCACCAATATCGGCACTGATGACATCGGTGAATTCTTTGAGGCCGTCGTCGCGGGCGCCGAGCTCCGCCAGCTTCAAATCGTGGGAGCGGCGCGCCTCAGACTCGATGATCAGGTCGAGCACGACGTCGTGAGCCATCCTGTCGGCGACCGATTGGGTGATCTGCGGGTCGAACGAGCTCACGTTTGAGGCGAGGCTGGCCGATGGAATCGGCGGAAGGTTCCACACCCGGCCCGTCGCCGAAACCGGCCCCGAATCGGCGGCCGGAGGTAGAGCACCGGCCGCGGCGCCGGTGACCCAGCTCGCGACTGGCTGCTCCGACGTGCCCACCTTGAGGGTGACCGTCGGTGTCGAGCCGTCCGCCAGGCCGGCGGCCGGCGCCGGGCCATGGGTCGAAAGGGCGGCTGACACCGGTAGAGAAACGGTGAACACGGCGGTGACGGCAAGGATGGTGGCCACCCTCCATCCGCGGCGGCCAAACGAGGGGGCAGCGAGGCCCGTTTCAAATGGAGCCAGGAAGCGCACCAGCGCGAAGCGCATCGCGCAAGCGATGACCAGGCTGGCCAGGATCGCGGTCTTGGTCCAGAACTCCAGCGCGGTCGGGCCGAGCAGCAGCACCGCGAGCACCGCCACGATGACGCCGAAGACGACTCTGGCGACAGGGCCGTCTGGCACCGTTCTTGGGTCTGGGACCATGAACAGCGCGAAGATCAATATCTCCGGCGACGTGACCAGGATCTGCCAGAGGTCGCGTCCGCACAGTGGGGTCACGTGCCAGCTCGCGACCATGCAGTGGTCTGGCACGGGTGCGATCGCAATCGCTGTGAAAACGGCGAAGCCGACCATGAAACCGAGCACCAGGCCGATCAGCTTCAGCTCCCACGCGATCAGCAGCCCGCCGACGATCAGGATCGCGTAGGTGAGGATCATCCACGGACCCATCGGTATCCACCACAGATCCAGCGGCTCGGTGTGCTGCGGGCCGAGCGCCACGAAGGCGACCACCAAGGCTACGTTGGATGGGTTGAAGATGTGCCGTCCCCGCCAGCGGATGAGGTACTTCGTCGCCATTCCCAGCGCCACCACACCGATGAAGATCTCGATCCCATGGAGGCTCCACCACTGGCCGTGCAGCGTTCCCGGGACGCGAAGGATGAAGGCCGTGCTGTTACCTGTGAGCAGGCCACTGGCCGGCCACAGGATCGCCTTGTCCTTGAAGAAGGCGACGACGAACTCGATCAGCGCGCCGACCGCGAGGCAGATCAGTATCTGGGCTATCGAGAGCCGGAAGCCGAGCACAGTTTGGCCCAGGACCTGCAGTGTTATGAGCACCGCGGCGACGTGCAGGCGGGGGTCGCGGATGCTGGGCAGAACCACCTTGTACTCGCGGCCGAAGAGGTGGGCCGTCCTGCGCTTCGGACCGCCGGTTGCGGCCGGGCGCTTGGATTCGCCTGGAAGGCTAATCCCCTGGGGAGGCGCTACGTCGCTGGTGGCCACGGTCGGGTAACGGTCATAGTATGCAACCCGTTACAGAACCGATCGCCTTGGCAAATTCAAGTTCGTTTTGGGCTCCGCGTAGGAGCGTCATCGCCACCGTGATGGGGGCAATGACGCTGGCGGCGCTCTCCGCGTGCGACCTTCCTCTCGACCTCGGCCAGCCGACCACGCGCGCCCTTGAAACGGGTGCATCCGATGGCCTGACGACGGCGCAAAGCTTCGAGGTCATCGGCTCATACACCGGGCCCGGAGCCGCCCTACCGGTGGCGAGCGGTGCGCGCACAAGTGGCCCTGCGCCCGACACGACCTGGACGATCGACCTGCAGATCGCGCGCCCGGACACCGAGCACCTGGTGGTCAGCGCCGGCAACGTCAAGCTGGAGGCGATCATTCTCAGCGGCGGCGCTTACTTTCGCGGGCACGACTTCCTGGCCCAACACATGGGCACAGACCCTCTGTCTCAAAACCTGGTCAAGGCGGCCGGGAGCTCCTGGTGGAAAGGCAATTCCAGCATCGTGCCGAAGCTCCCGGACTTCACCGATGGCGCCAACTTTCGGACGACGTTTCTCGGGACCGCGGTGACGCAGCGCACCGATCATGTATCGGTCGAGGCGGCCGATGCGGTCGAGCTGTCGGGCCCGAGGGCAGACGTCTACATCGCCGCCGGCTCACCACACCGAGTGCTTCGGGTTCGCTTGAAGAACGGAGTCGCAGTCGACGGAATCAGCGCCGCCGACCTCCGGTACAGCAACTTCGACAAGGACTTTGCGATCGCCGTGCCCACCGATGTGATCGATTTCTCCAACCTGTCGACGCTGACGCCGATCTACACCGTGCTGTCGGTCGACACCTCCGGATGCGGCTCGCCCTGCGTCGTCTCGGCATCGCTCAAGAACCTGGGCGGGATGCGCCCTGCAAAGGGGACGTCGATCATCACCTTCACCATGACTGATGCGGCTACGGGGCACGTTATCGGCAGCTGCCAGGCGCCGGTCCAGCCCGACGTCGGATTCAACTCCACGACGAAGGTCTCTTGCACGATCGGAGGCTTGAGCGGCGCACCAAATGCCGCGATCGTCACGGCGACGGCCGACAATCCCGGCCAAGCCTGAGAATTGATCGATGAGTCAATCGAGACCGGCGATCCCGCCGGACATGAAGGCTTTCAACCGCAAGATCATCGACGAGTGGCGCGCCAATGGCGGCAAGCTGACCGGCCCGCTGGCGAAATCACAGCTCATCTTGCTGACCACGATCGGAGCCAGGTCGGGCGAACCGCGCACGGTGGTGATCGGGTATCGACCGCACGGCGACGAGCTCGTTGCCATCGCCTCTGACAACGGTGCGCCGAACGACCCGGCCTGGTACCGCAACCTGCTCGCCAACAACCGCACCGCTACCGTCGAGCTTGGTCCGGAAAAGTTCGAGGTACGAGCGCGGACGGCTCGGCCGGAGGAACGCGACGACTACGCGCAGTTGGTGGATTACCTGGAGAGCCAGCAGAAGCTGACCCAGCGCGAGATACCGATCGTGGTCTTCGAACGAATCTAGGAGCCGATCAAAGCCACGAAGTCCGCGTGATTGCGGATTCGGACCAGGTCAGTGTCGGTCCGGGCGATCTTCTTCAGTCCCGGATCGAGGTCGAATGCATGCTTCAACCAGTGAAGCGCCTCATCGTCGCGACCAACGCGTGCGTAGAAGCAACCCATGTTGTACGTGGACGACGCGACCGACTTCGGGTCTGGAAACTCGGCCCGATCCAGGTCGTAGACCCACTGCTGAGAAACCTCCGCGGCTTCCTCGTCTCCCTGCTCCAGGTGCCAGAACATGAGGTGCTGTCCGAGGTGGTAGTGGCCGTTGCCCGGGACCAGCTGCCAGAGCAACGCTGCGCCTGGATACCTCGGATGCGGCTTGATGAGGTCTTCTTCCGATATTGCGGCTATGGCCGCCACCAGCCGGTCGTATGAAGCTCGCGCATCCGTTTTGATCGCTTCCGCGCTTCGGTCCTTGTTCGCCGCGTAGATCTCTGCGTTCTGCACGTCGTCGTCATCGGCGACGTCGGGCAGCTCCGAACCCGTTCGCACTGCGTCCAGCACCTCCGCCGCGTACATGCGCCACCAGGTGAGATGTGCGAGGTGGTCCTTGACCGTCCACAAGCCGGGCTCCGTCGGTGGTGAGTCGTCAGCCATCGTCATGAGCTCGTGCTCGCGTTCGCGCGAAGCCACGATCGTGGCCTGGAGCCGCGGCTTGAGGGGATGCGTCTGCACCGACACTTACGTTAGCGCGACACGAAATCCATCGCCTCTTTGGCCAGCGGCAGCCAGCGGGCCTCGCGTCCTGGCCCGACCACGAGCCATTCCTTCATCACCCTTCCCTTGCGACGAGGATCGAATCGCTCGCCAAACCCCGCGGCGACGAGCGCGTCGACGCGGGCGCGGGGCAGCTTGACCACAAATCGATCGTCTGAAGCCAGCATGGCGA
>DATNOD010000126.1:0-17853 GCA_035601515.1 Candidatus Eiseniibacteriota bacterium
ACCTTCTCGAGCCGCAGGTCGAAACCGCGCGGCAGCACCTTCGAAAGTTGAACCTGGACACGAGCGACGACTCGGTGCTGATCCAGCTCCTCTTTCCCAACCTCGCGATCGACTACTTGCGCGAGCCGGCACCAGCTCCGCAGGAGAACAAGCGGCCGGCAGCCGTGACGCTCGCCGATCCTCCATCGTCCGCGCCCGCGCCTGCCCCCGCGCCAGCGCCGGCGCCGGCGCCGAATTCGTCCGGCGCGGAGTTCGAAGTCGAAGTCGAGGGCGAGGTGTTCAAGGTGCGCGTCAGTGGCGCGGGAATGGTTGTCGTTCCCGCTGCCGGCTCGGTCGCCACTGCCAATCCCGCGCCGCCTCGCACCGGCGAGGGCACCGTGATCGCGCCGATGCAGGGTCTGATCGTCAAGATCCCGGTCAAGCCGGGCGACGCCGTCAAGCTCGGAGATGTTGTCGCCGTCCTGGAGGCGATGAAGATGCAGAACGACATCGTCACCACGGTGGCCGGCACTGTGCACGAGGTTTACGTCAAGGAGGGCGAGGTCGTGAGCCCGTCACAGCCTTTGCTCGCGGTCGGATGAAGCGCAAGCTTTTCACCAAGGTCCTCGTCGCCAATCGAGGCGAGATCGCGATTCGTGTGATGCGGGCTTGTCGCGAGCTCGGCATCGCGACGGCCGCTGTTTACTCGGACGCGGATCGCAATGCAATTCACGTGCGCTATGCAGACGAGGCGCATCACATCGGCGGCGCGGCGCCATCCGATTCGTACCTGCAGCTCGATCGCATCGTGAAGGTTGCGCACGATTGCGGCGCCGAAGCCATCCACCCGGGTTATGGCTTCCTCTCCGAAAAGGCCGCCTTCCCAGACGCGTGCGACGCCGCCGGGATCAAGTTCATCGGGCCTCCCGGCTCGGCCATGCGCGCGCTCGGATCCAAGTTGGCAGCGCGAAAGCTCGCCGCCCAGAACGGCGTTCCGGTCACCCCTGGCAGCGGCGCCATCTCTGATGTCGCGGCCGCCATCGCGGCGGCCAAGCAGATCGGCCTCCCGGTGATGGTCAAGCCTTCGGGTGGGGGTGGGGGCATCGGCATGAAGGTGGTCGAGTCCGAGGACGAGCTCGCCGCGGCGATCGAAAGCAGCGCGCAGGCAGCTCGCTCTGCCTTCGGCGACCCGACGATCTACATCGAGCGCTATGTGCCCAAACCGAGGCACATCGAGATCCAGGTCATCTGCGACAGCCACGGCAGCGCCGTGCACCTTGGCGAGCGCGAGTGCTCGATCCAGCGCCGCCAGCAAAAGATCATGGAAGAGACTCCATCACCGGCGATCACGCCGGAGATCCGATTTGCCATGGGCGAGGCCGCGATCAGGGCAGCGACGGCGGCGGGCTACGTCAACGCCGGCACCGTGGAGTTCATGTTCAGCGACGGCGAGTTCTATTTCCTCGAGGTCAACGCCAGGCTTCAGGTGGAGCACCCGATCACAGAGGCGGTCACCGGCATCGACCTTGTCAAGGAGCAGATCCGCGTCGCTGCCGGTTTGCCCCTCAGCTTCAGCCAGCAAGAGGTGTCGTGGACCGGACACGCGATCGAGATGCGCATCAATGCCGAAGATCCAGCTCGCAAGTTCATGCCGAACCCGAAGCGGATCGCGCGCTGGGTCGCGCCCGCCGGACCTGGTGTTCGCGTCGACTCTGGATTCGGACCCGGCTCTGACGTCCCTCCGAACTACGACTCGCTCATCGCCAAGCTCATCGTTCATGGGTCCGATCGCGCGGAGGCAATCGCCCGCGCAGGACGCGCGCTGCGCGAGTTCGTCGTGGTCGGTCCGGCGACCACGATCAGCTATCACCGCGCCATCCTCGACAACGCGGACTTTCGATCCGGCAACTTGAGCACGCGTTTCATCGACGATCACCCCGAGCTGGTCGAGAAGGCGAAGCAGCTCGCCGCGGACGTCTCGCCGTTCGATTACGGTCCCGATCCTCGCCACATCGCGGCGGCTGCCGCGGCCGTGGCCGCGGTCGTGAACAGAACCTGAGCAAGCTCTCCCATCCTTCGCAGGGCCGGCCGTTCGAGGTTGTGCGCACATCGGTCGCCGGGCGCTCTGGCCCGTTCGTCATCAGGGAGGACGTGATCAGGTTCCCTGACGGGGCCGAAGCGACCTACACCGTCGTCAGCAATCCGGACTCGGCTTTCGTGGTCCCCTACTTCGAAAATGGCGACACCATGCTCGTGCGCCAGTGGCGGCATGCGTGGGACGAGTCATCGTGGGAGGTGCCGGCCGGTACGGTCGACGCAGGGGAAGACTCGATGACATGCGCGCGCCGAGAGCTCGCCGAGGAAACAGGGCTCATCGCCACGCGCTACACGTCACTCGGCGTCGTTCATGGCGCCGCCTTCCTCACCGGGCTCGCCCACATGTTCCTCGCTGAAGGCATTTCCACCTCAGATCGCAATCCCGAAACTTACGAGCAGGACATGGAGGTGATGCGGCTGCCATTTGCCGAAGCGCTTCACGCCGCGCTCGACGGCGGCATCGCCCACTCGGGTTCGGTCACAGCCCTGGTGCGCGCTGCGCGCGCGCTCAATCTGCTCTAGCTCGAGGGCGACGCTGACGGCGTAGGGATCGGTGTCGGCTCCGGCGTCGGAGATGGGCTCTGGCCCTCGTGCTGTTTGGCCGCCTTCGAGTTGTCAGGGCCGACGAATGTGAGGTCGTACTCGGTGGCGACGTTGTTGCCACCCACGTCCTGGACCGTCGACAGGACCACCAGCTTGTACGTCTTGCCCGGCTTGAGGTCGAGGTTGTTGAACGAAACGGTGCGGCTCGAGTAGACCGGCGTGGCGTCGATCTGCTTGCCCTTGCTGTCGAGGATGATCACGCCGCCGGACACGGTTGACGGCTTGAGGTCGCTGTCGAAGGTGACCTTGACGGTGCCCGGCGAGACTTCGACGCTCACCACCTCGGCGCCTTTGCCCAGCGCCAGAGTGGGACCGATTGTGGACTGATCGACCAGGAACTGCTGGCTGCCTTGTGTCCTTACGAGGGTCAGAGTCTCCTCGTAGGTGGTGACGTCGATCTTGTCGTGGGAGAACACGAGCCGAACGACGAACTGAGCCGTGTCGGGGTGTGTTCCCGTGATCTCCTGGGTCAACAGGTAGTAGCGGGAGAAGCTGGGGTCGCCGCCGACGAGCAGGTTGAGCCCGGGATTGGAACCCGCGTACACCTTCCTGCCGTTGTCATCGAGGAGCGCCGTGGCCTTCTCCAGCTGCCCTGCTTTGCGGGCGTCCATGAAGGCCTTCACAACGGACGCCGCTGCGTCGAGCGTCGAAGGCTTCGTTGCCGGCAGGGGGGCGGACGCGGTGTATAGAACTCCGGCTTGGAAGTAGGTGAAGGCGGTCCCGTTCGGCGCCCAGACGGGATTGTGGTGTGTGCCTTCGGCAAGCTTGGTGAGGCCGGTGCCGTCGGGGCTGACCTCCCAGAGGTCAATGTCGCTGCCGAGGATGATCTCGTCCACGCTCGACCAGCTCGGCTCGCCGGTCGGCAGAGTCGAGATCGTCTTCCCGAACACGTCTGAGGTGACGACGGCCTGCGGGCCCGAGTACATGACCCCGGTGCCGTCAGGCGACCAGCCCAGGAACTGTGTGCCCGTCACGCCGAGCCCGACGCTGTTTCCAGTCGCGACATCCATCAATTTCAGCGACTGGTCTTGCGTGTAGGCGAGGTGCGAGCCGTCCTGCGAAATGGAGATGGCGGTGACGGCGCCGATCGTCGGGAGCGAGGTCAGCTTGACCGGGCCGTCGGGGCCTTGTGTGTAGACGCCGTCAGCAGCGGTCCACTCCACGGCGCCCTTCGCCCATCCGACGATGACGGCCGCAGGCGTGGGTGCGATCTCTGAGGTCGTGGCTTGGCCGACGAGGGTCAGGATCTCTATCTTGCCGTTGCGGACGTACCCGAGCTGGTCTCCGGCGGGGGAAATGGCGACTGACGTGACCCCATCCGGGACCATCACGGTGACGCTGCCGCCCGCCGCCGCGACAGACTCCAGCGTGGCTTTGCCGCTGACGAAATAGACGGTCGAGGAGTCGGGCGACCAAATGACGTTCGTGATGCCGTCCGGCACGTTGGCGAGCGGATGGAGCCCGGTGAGGACCCCGCGCGGCGTCGGACTCGGCGACGGCGATGGCGATGGAGACGGCGACGGCGGGGGCTGCGTCACAAACGTGATCGTCTTCGGCGCGCTGAGCAGCTGACCCGACGCGGTCTTGGCCCCCGGCCCGACCGTTACCTGGTACTGCGTGTTGGGCGCCAGGCCGTTGCTGGTCGGGAGGACGGCGAGCGTGTTGGCATCCCACGAGTAGGCCACTGTCGTCGCGGGCGTGATCTGGACCGCCGCCTGGGTGGACGCATGGTCCATCGGTTGATTGAACTTGACCAGGATCGGCTGCTGAAGCCGGACGGCGCTCTGGCCGGCCATCGGACTGGTCACGTCGACCTGGAACCCTCCCGTCGATGGGTTGGTCGCGTTGTAGATGACGACGGCGGCGATGAGGACGACGCCCGCCGCGGCTCCGGCCCAGGCCAGGGTCGCGGGCCCGAAGATGTTTTGCCACCAGGGCGTTCCGCCCCCGCCCATGCCCCACGCGCGATTCATCAGCTGGCGCCGCAGCGCCGAGCGGAAGGCGTCGTCGAGCGGCGGATCGGACATGCGGCCTTGGCGCAGCAGCTCTGCCAAGCGCATCAGCTCTTGGTCCTGGAGGACGTCGTCGAGCTCGGGGTCGTGCTGCATGCTCATTCCAACGGCCTCAAGCTGTCAGCCTCGCCGCGAAGACGGCTGACTCCGCGGTGGATGAGGAGCTTCACTGCGCCCGGGGTCTTCCCCATGGCGATCGCGATGTCCTCGATCTTCATGTCTTCCTGGAACTTGAGCACGAGAGCGGTCTTCTGCTGGACGGGCAGAGCCTCGACCAGCGCCCAGATCCGCCGGATCTCATCGCGATGCGCGGCCTGCTCCTCGAGCGGCGGGCCCGCGATCGAGAGGTCGTGGAAGTCTTCGAGCGGGGACGATGGGCGCAGGGTGCGGTACCTGTCGGCGATGGCATTGACCGAGATCTGGTAAAGCCAGGCAGCAAAAGGTCGCCCCGTGTCCTGGTATCGGGGCATTGCCTTCAGAGCCTTCATGAAGATCTCCGAAGTGACGTCCTCTGCCGCGGTTTGCTCCCTCACTCTTGAATACACGAACCTGTAGATCTGCTGAAAGTGCCGGTCGTAGAGCGCCCCGAATTGACGAGGATCCCGCTTTGCGCGTTCGACGAGCTCGCGCTCTTCGTCGCGGAGCGGGTCGCTCACTGGCCCTTCAGCCTGCGCCGGTTCAAACGGGGGGTCGCTCGAACTGGTTACAGGGCATCGGCGGGCGCAAAAGGCAGCACTGGAGGCATTTAGCTGTCGATTATCGGTTGGCGCGTCGATCTACCTCCGATGCCTTTGGCATCCCACAGCATCTTGTGGGCATCTTTCGCCGATGCACAACATCTGCTGGAGCCTGGGTGGCCGGTATAATCGCGCTGTCCCCAGTGTTCATTGGGAGCCGGCGCCTCTATTGATCGAGCGATACTCTCCGCCTGCAATTCGGGCGGTCTGGGCCGACCAGCACCGGTTCGAGCTGTTCCTTCGTATCGAGATCCTGGCGTGTGAAGCCTGGGCCGACCTCGGCAGGATCCCGGAATCGGCGCTGCCGAAGATACGCAAGGCGACCTTCGACGCAGCCAGGGTCGCCGAGGTCGAAGCCAAGGTCGGGCACGACGTGATCGCATTTCTGACCGTGGTCAACGAGTCGATCGGACAGCCGGAGGCACGCTACGTGCACCTCGGCATGACGAGCCAGGACCTCAACGACACGGCCATGGCGGTGCAGCTGGTGGAGTCCTCGAGGATCATCGCCCGCGACCTCGGCAGCGTCCGGGAAGCGGCGGCCGAGCTCGCGCTGCGCCATCGGAAGACGTTGATGGCAGGCCGGACGCATGGCGTGGTCGCCGAGCCGACGACGTTCGGCTTCAAGGTGGCAGGTTGGGTCGCCGAGCTCGACCGAGCCCTGGCCAGGTTGGCGCAGGCCACCGAAGAGATCGCAGTGGGTCGTATCAGCGGGGCGGTGGGCACCCACGCGACCGTGGACCCGCGGGTGGAGGTGTACGTCTGCGCTGCGCTCGACCTGAAGGCGGATCCGATCTCGACCCAGGTCGTCGCGCGAGATCGCCATGCCAGTTTCATGTCTGCGCTGGCACTCGCGGCCGGGGCCATGGAGCGGATCGCGATCGAGATCCGCCACCTGCAGCGCAGCGAGGTCGGGGAGGCGTTCGAACCCTTCGGCAAAGAGCAGAAAGGAAGCTCGGCGATGCCGCACAAGCGCAACCCTGTGATGACCGAGCGCGTGTGCGGCCTGGCACGAGTTGTGCGCGGGCATCTCGTCACCGCCCTCGAGAACACCGGCCTCTGGCACGAGCGAGACATCAGCCACTCCTCTGCCGAGCGCATCATCTTTCCCGACGCCTGTGCGGCCGTCGACTTCATGGCGCTCGAAATGACAACGGTGCTGAGCGGTCTCGAGGTACGGCCCAAGCAAATGCTTCGCAATCTTCAGTTTGGTGGCGGCGTTGTGTTCTCTCAGCGGGTGCTGCTGGCCTTGATCGACAGCGGCATGTCCCGCGAGGATGCATACGCGGTGGTCCAGAAGGCGGCGATGCAAGCCCTCGACGGCGATGGTCCAGGTTTTCGAGAGCTTCTCGAAAAGGATGACGGCGTGATGAAGCGGATCGGCCCTCACCTCGAGGAGGTCTTCGACCCATGGGCGGGTCTCGAGCACACCGACCTCGCCTACGATCGACTGGGTTTGGGAGTCAAAACCACTTGATAGCTGGGCCGGCGGTCACCGAGACCGACCTTCCGCTCAAGCTCTTCTCGCGGGGCAAGGTTCGCGACACGTACGAGCTGGGAGCGGACCGCCTGCTGATGGTGGCGACGGACCGCATCTCCGCCTTCGACCACGTACTACCGAACGGTATCCCGGACCGAGGCAAGGTCCTGACGCAGCTCTCCATCTACTGGTTTTCCCAGACGCATTCGTTTCAGGAGAACCACCTGGTGTCGGGCATGGTGCCCGACCTGCCGGCAGCGCTCCAGGACCGGCGCGGCGACCTCGCCGGCCGATTCATGATCGTGCGCAAAGCGAAACGGATCGACTTCGAGTGCGTCGTGCGCGGCTACCTGGCCGGCAGCGCGTGGAAGGAATACCAGGACTCGCACACTTTGGCCGGCGAGGAGATGCCGCCCGGTCTTCGCGAAAGCGAGCGGCTTGCATACCCGACCTTCTCGCCGGCGACTAAAGCCGAGAGCGGCCACGACGAGAACATCACCTTCGACCAGCTCAAGAAAGAGGTCGGCGACGAGCTCGCGAAAAAGCTTCGCGACGCGAGCCTGGAGCTCTACAAATTCGCATCTACGCTTGCCGAGCGGCGCGGGCTGATCCTCGCCGACACGAAGTTCGAGTTCGGCCTCATCGACGATGACCTCGTGCTCATCGACGAAGCGCTGACACCGGACAGCTCGCGGTACTGGGAGGCGGCGACCTATCAGATCGGCATGTCGCCGCAGTCGTACGACAAGCAGTTCGTGCGCGATTGGCTCACGCGGTCGGGCTGGGACAAGGAGTCGGATCCGCCGCGCCTGCCAGACGACATCGTTGCGCAAACGCGCGAGCGGTACCTCACCGCCTACCATCGACTTGTCGGCAAGCCCCTGTTCCCACCCAAGGCGCGCAACGAGTAGTGAGGGCCACCGCTCGGGTCATCGTCACGCCCAAGCCCGTTGTCAACGACCCCCAGGGACTCACCGTCAAGCAGGGATTGATGACGCTCGGGTTCCGCGAAGTCGAAGACGTGCGCATCGGCAAGTACATCGAGGTGAGCCTCGAGGCGGAAACGATGCACGAGGCGCGTGAGCGCGTCGAAGCGATGTGCCGCCAGCTGCTGGCCAATCACGTGATCGAAGACTTCCATTTTGAGGTCGACCACGAGAGGCACAGTCATTTATGAAGTTCGGGGTCGTCGTCTTTCCGGGCACGTGGTCGGATCGCGACTGCGGTTGGGTCATCGACCAGGTCGTCGGCGCTCAGCTCCAGTACCTGTGGCACAAGGACGCCGACCTCAAAGGCTGCGACTGTGTCATCCTGCCGGGCGGTTTTGCTTACGGCGACTATCTCCGCACCGGAGCGATCGCACGATTTGCCCCGGTCATGGAGCAGATCGGAGAGTTCGCGGATCGGGGCGGACTCGTATGGGGCATCTGCAACGGCTTCCAGATTCTTTGCGAGGCCGAGCTCCTGCCCGGGGCATTGATCCGCAATGCATCGCTCGAGTACCGCTGCGAATGGACAAACCTCGTGGTCGAGCGAACAGACATCCCCTTCACCTCCAGGTGCGCGGAACGCGAGGTCATTCGCGTGCCGATCGGGCACGGTGAGGGCAGCTTCTTCGCCGAACCGGCCGTGCTGTCGCGACTCGAGCAGAACGGCCAGGTGGTTTTTCGTTACTGCGATGCGGGTGGACGCGTCGTGCCGAGCGCCAACCCAAACGGCTCGTTGCACAACATCGCGGGCATCATCAACAAGCGGGGCAACGTGCTCGGCATGATGCCCCACCCGGAGCGATGCGCGGAAGCGGAGCTTGGCGGCGCTGACGGACTCAAGCTGTTCCGCTCCGTCGCTGGCACTGCGTTGAAGGTCCTGGTCTCTTGAGCCTGGACACGGTTGACTCCGGCCGGCTCAGGGAGGTGGCCCTCACGCCCGAGGAATACCGTGCCATCGTCGAGAAGCTGAAGCGTCCGCCGAATGCCGTCGAGCTCGGCATGCTCGGAGTGCTGTGGTCGGAGCACTGCTCGTATAAATCGTCGAAGGCGTTGCTCCGGCGGTTGCCCTCGACCGGAGATGCGGTGCTGCAGGGTCCGGGCGAGAATGCCGGCGCCGTCGAGATCGGTGAAGGCTGGGCCGCGGTGTTCAAGATCGAGTCTCACAACCATCCCTCCGCCATCGAGCCGTATCAGGGAGCGGCGACGGGCGTGGGCGGCATCATCCGCGATGTGATCGCGATGGGTGCGCGGCCGATCGCGTTGCTCGACTCGCTGCGCTTCGGCCCTCTGCCGGGCTCGCGGCATCACTTCGAGGGGGTCGTGGCGGGCATCGGCGGTTACGGCAACTGCATCGGCATACCCACGGTCGGCGGCGAGGTGTATTTCGACGATTGCTACGCGCAGAACCCACTCGTCAACGCCATGTGCGTCGGGCTGGTGCGCGTCGACCGGCTGATGCGGGCGCGGGCGGAGGGGACAGGCAACAGCCTCATGCTCGTCGGAGCTGACACCGGGCGTGATGGCATTCACGGCGCCTCATTCGCATCGGTTGAGCTCGACGAGTCCAGCTCCGAGCGGCGTCCGGCGGTGCAGGTCGGCAACCCATTCCTCGAGAAATGCCTGCTGGAAGCGTGCATGGACCTCGCCCACACTGACGCGGTCGTCGCGGTACAGGATCTTGGCGCGGCCGGCCTTACGTCGTCAGTCGCGGAGTGCGCGGGCCGCGTGCCCGGAGCAGGCGCGCGCATCGACATCTCGCTCGTCCCGCGGCGGGAGCGAGGAATGACGCCTTACGACGTGATGCTGTCGGAGTCTCAGGAGCGGATGCTCGTAGTCGTCGAGCGCGGCCGCGAGGCAGAGGTCGAGCGCATCTTTCAGACCTGGGATCTCACCTCGGCGGTGATCGGCGACGTGACCGATGACGGACATCTGACCGTCTTCGACCAGACCGAGGTGGTGGCGCGGCTGCCCATCGACCTGCTCACCGATGGCGCTCCGCTGCGCCGTCTCGCAAGCATGTCGCCGGAGCCACCGCCCTCGCTGCATCTCGACTCGCTTCCGCCGCTCGTCGACGCGGGCCAGTCGTTGCTGCGTCTGCTGGCGAGCCCCAACCTGTGCAGCCGGCGCCCGATCTTCCGGCGCTACGACCACATGGTCGGCGACTCCACAGTGGTCCCGCCAGGCGGCGACGCCGCGCTGCTGCGCGTCAAGGGCACGCGCCTTGGTCTGGCGATGACCACGGACTGCAACGCGCGCTACTGCCATCTCGATCCCAACCTCGGCGCTCAGCACGCGGTCGCGGAAGCGGCCCGCAACATCGTCGCGACCGGGGCGCGCCCGCTCGCGGTCACCGATTGCCTCAACCTCGCCAACCCCGACCGGCCCGAGGTGTACTGGGAGCTAGAGGAGACGATCGCCGGCCTCGCGCACGCTTGCCGGGCGCTGGAGGTGCCGATCGTCAGCGGCAACGTGAGCCTCTATAACGACTCGGAGGGCAGCTCTCCAATTCACCCCACTCCGGTGGTCGGGATGATCGGCGTCATCGACGACTACCGGCGGCGCCTGGAGGCTGGACTCAAGAACGAAGGGGACTTCGTGCTGCTGGTGGGATCGAGCCACAACGACCTCGGCGGCAGCGAGTACCTGAAGGTCGAGCACGGCACGGTTGCCGGGCGTCCGCCCGCGATCGACTTCGCGCGTGAAACCGCTGTCAACCGCTTGATCCTGGCGGCTGCGCGATCGGGCCTGCTGCGCTCCGCGCACGATTGCGCCGATGGCGGGATGCTCGTCGGGCTTGCGGAGTGCTGCTTGCTCGGAGGCATGGGCGTCCGGTGCCCGGCGCTGCGACCGGAAGCTCCGCTGCGTCTCGATGCGGCGTTCTTCGGCGAGACCCCTGGACGCTTCATCGTGAGCGCGCCGTCGCGCGCCACGCCGGAGCTCCAGACGCTGGCTCGGCGCCACCACGTCGAGATCTCGCTCCTCGGCATGGCCGGCGGCCAGACCATCGAGTTCGAGGGCCAGTTCCGTGTCTCGCTCGAGGAAATGCGTCAGGCGTGGGAAGGGGGCCTACTCCACTAAATGTGCGGGGTCTTTGGAATCTACGCGGCGCGCGGGGTGGACGTCGCGAACATCACCTACTTCGGGATGTTCGCGCTGCAGCATCGCGGCCAGGAGTCCGCCGGCATCGCCGTGTCTGATGGCACGTCGGTGCGGGTGCATCGCGACATGGGCCTGGTGGCGCAGGTGTTCTCACCCGCGATCGTGAAGGACATGGGTGAAGGCTCCATCCTCGCGCTGGGCCACACCCGTTACTCGACCACCGGCTCCAGCCGTGCGGAGAATGCACACCCGCTGCCCTTCCATCACCCTCAGCTCGGCCCCGGCGCCATCGCCCACAACGGCAACCTGCTGAACGCGGACTCGCTGCGCAAGCAGCTCGAGGAGCAGGGCGCGACGTTCGATTCGGCGCTCGACACCGAGGTCATGGCGCGGCTGATTGAGCACACCCACGGCCGCACGTGGGAAGAGGTGATCCGAAAGACGTTCGCGCGGGTCGTCGGCGCCTACTCCTGCGGGATCATCACGCCGACGCAGCTCATCGCGCTGCGCGACCCTTACGGTTTCCGACCGCTCTGCATCGGCTTCATCCCACTGCCGGGCCAGCCCGCCCACGTGGTGGCGTCGGAAACGTGCGCGCTCGACACGGTCAAAGCCACCTTCGTGCGCGAGGTGCAGCCAGGCGAGATGGTGGTCATGGACGAGCACGGCGTCCACAACCTCACGTTCCAGACCTCGAACAAGCACGCGATGTGCGTGTTCGAGTTCATCTACTTCGCCCGCCCCGACTCCATCCTCAAGAACTGCGAGCTCGAGGAGGCGCGCATCCGGATGGGCAACGAGCTCGCCAAGGAAGCGCCCGTCGAAGCAGACATGGTGGTCGCCTTCCCGGACTCGGGCACGCCCGCCGCCATCGGTTATGCCGAGGCTTCTGAGATCCCATTTCGCGAGGCGCTGATGAAGAGCCGGTACATCAATCGCACGTTCATCCAGCCGGACCAGTCCTTGCGCGAAGCGGGAGTGATGTTGAAGCTCAACGCCCTGCCGCGATCGATCAAGGGCAAGCGCGTGATCGCCGTCGACGATTCCATCGTGCGCGGCACGACGTCGCGCCGGATCATCGAACGCCTGCGCGCCGCGGGCGCGAGTGAGATCCACATGCGCATCTCCAGCCCGCCGATGCGTTTCCCATGCTTCATGGGCGTCGACATCGGTTCGACCAAGGAGCTGATCGCGGCGGGCCGCACTGTGGAGGAGGTCCGCACGCACATCGGCGCCGACAGCCTCGCTTACCTCTCCATTCCAGGCTTGATGAGGGCCATCGGCCGGGGCACCGCACAGCAGTTCTGCCGCGCCTGCTTCGACGGGTCGTACCCCGTGCCGGTGCCGCAGCAGCTCGAGATGGACAAGATGCAGTTCGAGCCACAGCTGATTCCCGATCCCGTCCTACTCGATAGCAAGGGCTGATGGCCGGCGAAGGGCTGTCGTACGCCGCCGCCGGCGTCGACATCGAGGCGTATGAGCGGGTGCTGGAGCGGGTCAAGCCGCTGATCGCCGCCACGCACGGCGAAGAGGTGGCCCGCGGCGTAGGGCCGTTCGCGGGTCTGTATGCGCTCCCCGGCGGTGGCCATCTCGCGGCCAGCGCCGATGGCGTGGGCACCAAGATCAAAGTGGCGATCGCGGCGAACTCGCATCGCGGCATCGGCGTCGACATCGTCAACCACTGCGTGAACGACATCGCAACCGCCGGCGCGAGCCCGATCTTCTTCCTGGACTATTTCGCCACGGGCAAGCTCGACCCGGATGTGTTCACGCAAGTGATCGAAGGCATCACCACAGCATGCCGCGAGGCCGGCTGCGCTCTGCTCGGTGGCGAGACGGCAGAGATGCCAGGCGTGTACGCGCTGGGGGACTACGACCTGGCGGGCTTCATCGTCGGCACCGTTCCGCCCGGCCTCGTGCGAGACCCCAAGGAGATTCACTCCGGAGACCTTTTGATCGGCTTGCCCTCCAGCGGCCTCCACACGAATGGCTTCTCGCTCGTGCGCAAGGTGTTCGAGGGCGTGCCGTTGAGCAGCATCTTTCCGGAGATTGGCCGGCCACTCGGCGAAGAGCTGCTCGAACCGCACCGCTCATACCTGCAGGAGCTCGGTTCGATCGCGTGGAAGGGTGCGGCGCACATCACGGGTGGCGGAGTGCTCGGCAACCTGCCCCGCTGCTTGCCCGAAGGCCTCGGCGCCCGATTGGGTCGTCGCTCATGGGAGATCTGTCCGATCTTCGAGCTCATCCGCACCCGCGGCCACATCGCCGACGACGAGATGTTTGGGACCTTCAACATGGGCCTCGGCATGATCCTCGTAGTCGATCCCGACGAAGTCCCCCGCAGCGCCCAGGTGGTTGGCGAGGTGGTCCAGCACAAGGGCGGCGAACGCGTGGTGCTCACCTGAGACTCCACCCCACAAAATCTGCGATTTTGCGGGGACCCCGTTGAAAATTGGGGTCGTCGTCTCGGGGAAGGGCTCCAATCTCCGCAACCTCGTGGATAGCGGTTTCGAGGTCGTCGCTGTGGCCACAAACCGTCCGTCATGCGGCGGAGCTGCATTCGCCCGCGAGTGCAACATCCCGCTGGGCGAGCTCTCGCTCAAGCGGTTCGCGTCAGAGGAGCAGCGGGACGCCGCGATGCGCGACTTCTTTCGGTCGCACAGCGTGGAGCTCGTCGTCGATGCGGGTTACGACCGAATTCACAGCAGGCCATTCCTCGATGCGTTTCAAGGGCGGATCGTCAACGTGCATCCATCCCTGCTGCCGGCGTTCGGCGGCGGCATGGACGCGGTCGAGCAAGCGCTGCGGAGCGGTGCGACGAAAACCGGCGCGACCGTGCACCTCGTCATCGAGGACATCGACGCCGGCCCGATCCTGGCCCAGGAGTCCGTGCCGGTGTTGAAGGACGATACGGTGGAAACTCTGCGCCGCCGGATCCACGAGGCGGAGTACAGGATTCTTCCGGCGGCCATCCGGTTGATGGAGGCGAGACTTGCCGAGAGCCCTGCTATCGGTCAGTGACAAGTCCGGGCTGACCGGCTTCGCGCGCGGTCTTCAGCGCCTCGGCTTCGAGCTGTACGCGACCGGCAACACGCTAAAGGCCATCACCGATGGCGCGATCGATGCGCGCCCGGTCACTGAGCTGACAGGCTTTCCGGAGCTGATGGACGGCCGAGTGAAAACGCTCCATCCGGCCGTTCACGCGGCCTTGCTGGCGCGGCGCGACAAGCCCGAGCACATGGAAGCGCTCGAAGGGCTCGGGATCGTACCGATCGACCTGCTGTGCAGCAACCTCTACCCCTTCATGGAAACCGTGAGCCGGCCCTCGGTGACGTTCGAGGAGGCGGTCGAGCAGATTGATGTCGGTGGACCGGCGATGATCCGAGGGGCGGCCAAGAACCACGAGTCGGTCATCGTCGTGGTGAGGCCGGAACGATACACGGACGTGTTGGGCGCCCTTCAAGCAGGTGGGCCCGACCTCGCGATGCGGCGCCGGCTGGCGGCCGAGGCCTTCGCGCACACGGCGGCCTACGACTCCTGGATCGCCGCTTACATGCGCGCCGTGGGCGGCCACGGCTTCCCGTCCGAGCTGTCGATCGCCGGCCAGCTCGCCCAGTCGCTGAAGTACGGCGAGAACGAGCACCAGGAGGCGGCGTTCTACCGCTTCGGTGCCGAACCCGGCGGGCTCGGCGGCGCCAAGCAGCTGCAGGGCAAGGAGCTTGGCTTCAACAACATCCAGGACGCTGCCGCCGCACTCGCGCTGGTCAACGATTTCGACCGGCCCGCCGCAGCCATCATCAAGCACATGAACCCATGCGGCCTGGCGGTCGCCGAGGACATTGCGACGGCCTACCGGATGGCGTACGAATGCGACAGGGTCTCAGCCTTTGGCGGTGTGGTCGCCGTCAACAGGCCGCTGGATCGGTCGACCGCGGAGCTGATCGTCCAGATCGTCACGCACGTGGTCATCGCGCCCGCAGTTTTGGAGGAGG
Source organism: Candidatus Eiseniibacteriota bacterium (assembly GCA_035601515.1). GTDB lineage: Bacteria > Chloroflexota > Dormibacteria > Dormibacterales > Dormibacteraceae > UBA10449. Next base: position 14,989 of record DATNOD010000126.1, read on the forward strand.
CCATCGAGGTGCTCGCGCGCCGCAAGGGAATGGTCGTTCTCGCTGCGCACCAGGGCCACCGTGGCCTGTTTGATTACGACGTCCGTACGGTCGCGGGCGGCTTCCTGGTGCAGGAGTGGGACCGCGCGGGCTTTGATCGCGCCTCGTCCACCGTGGTCACTCGACGGCAGCCGACCGAACAGGAATGGGAGCAGCTGGGGCTGGCCTGGACTGCGGTGAAGCACGTGAAGTCCAACGCCATCGTCCTCTTCAAGGACTGCGCGGCGGTCGGCGTCGGCGCGGGGCAGATGTCACGCGTGGAGGCGGTGCAGATCGCCGTCGGGCGAGCGGGTGAGCGGGCTCGGGGCGCGGTGATGGCGTCGGACGCATTCTTTCCATTTGCCGATGGACTCGAAGAGGGAATTCGTGCGGGTATCACCGCCGCAATACAGCCGGGCGGCTCGATGAAAGACGATGAGGTGATCGCGGCGGCCGACGCGGCGGGGATCGCGATGGTCGTCACCGGCAAGCGCCACTTCAAACACTGATGAGCAGGCAGTTCGGCGAGGAAGGACGCAGGCTCTCTTACGGCTCGTACCTGAGGCTTCTCGAGCTTCTGCAGCTGCAGACGGGCCTAAGCGAAGAGCATGACGAGCTCCTGTTCATAGTCGCCCACCAGGCGTACGAGCTGTGGTTCAAGGTGGTGCTGCACGAGCTGGTTGGCGCCCGCTCTCGCATCGACGCCGACGACATCTTCTACGCCCGCCACCTTCTGAGCCGCGTGTGCGTGATCGAGAAGCTGCTCGTCGAGCAGATCGAGGTCCTGGAGACGATGTCGCCGCAAGACTTCCTCGCGTTCCGCTCCCAGCTCGCACCGGCGAGCGGCTTTCAGTCGGTGCAGTTTCGCGAGATCGAGTTCCTGTCGGGCTTGAAGGAGCCGGCGTACCTGGCGCGCCTCGAGGCGACGCCGGACGAGTTGAATCGCCTTCGCAGGCGCCTCGAGGAACCGTCGCTGGCCGACGCGTTCCGGATGCTGGTCAGGCGCCGCGGCTCCCCGCCGCTACGCGACATCTACACGGATCGCGAACGCTTCCCCGACCTCTTCGATCTGTGCGAGGCGCTGCTCGACCATGATGAAAGGTTCGCGCTCTGGCGCTCGAGACACGTGCTTATGGTCGAGCGGCAGATCGGCGGCAAGCCGGGGACGGGCGGCAGCAGCGGGGCCGACTACTTGCGGTCGACTCTGGGCAAACGCTTCTTCCCGGAGCTGTGGGACGTACGCACAACGCTGTGAAGGCCGGCTTCTCAGGCGAGCGCGCTGAGCATCACATGAAGAAGACGACGGTCGAGCACCCAAGGGTGACATGCGGCACGTGCCGCATGTTCGACGGCCTCGCCTGGTGCCGGCACTGGAACTTCCACACCACGGCGGAATCTCCGCCCTGCAAGTTTTACAAGCAGAAGAAATGAAGGCGCCGCGAAATCGCGGCGCCCTCAACTTGCACACGGGTATTAAGCCGCTTCGGATTCGTCCTCGTTCGCCGGCTCGGGACTGGTCATCGGTCGCTGCACGCGAGCTCGGACGGGAGACCGGAGCACCACGACCACCAGCACCAATGCAGTCGCGACGCAAACCGCAGCGATCGCAAAGCCCAGCTGGTAGCCACCGGTGAGCGCGCTCACGACGGATGCGCCTTGCGCTGCCAGCGACCGGCTGTGGTCCGCAGAGATCGTGCCAAGCGCGGCTAGGCCGAGCGCGGCGCCAACCTGCATCGAGACATTGGCCACGCCGGAGGCAACGCCTGCGTCGGCCATCGGGACCTCGGCCATCATGATTGTCATCAGGGGCATGAACGACATGCCGGCTCCGATCCCGAACAGCAGATAGCTTCCGAAGATGCCCGGGAAGTAGCCGGCGTGGGAATCCGCAGTCGCCATCAAGGCCAGAGCGACGGTGATGGTCGCAAGGCCCGGGATCAGCAACGCACGCGGACCGAAAGTGCGCATCAACCGAGCGGTGATCCCGGTCGAGAGCACTCCGAGCGCGATCGTCGACGGCAGGAACGCGAGGCCGGTTCCCAGCGCGGTGTAACCCCTGACGTGCTGCAGGTAGAGCGCGCCCAGGAAGAAGGTGGTGAACATCCCGGTGGCCAGCATCGCGCGCACCGCGCTGGCGCCCGTGAGGCTCCGCAGCCGCAGGATGCGCAACGGCAGGATCGGGTTCTCGAGCCGCGATTCGAACACGAGGAATGAGACCAGGAGGCCTGCCGCCGCGCCGCCAAACCCGAGGGTGTGCGGTGAGGTCCACCCGAAGGTGGCGGCGGTGACGATCGCGTAGACGCCAAGCACCATCGCCGCGGTGACCAGGATGGAGCCGGTCACGTCGACTCCCCGGCCGATGCCGATGCCGTCGGTCTCATCGATCAGCCGGACGCCGGCGACAAAGGTCGCCAACCCGATGGGAAGGTTGATGAAGAAGATCCAGTGCCAGTTGATCGACTCCGTCAGCAGCCCACCCGCGAGCAGGCCGAGGGAGCCCCCGCCGGCGATGACGAAGGTGAAGATGCTCATCGCCTGCGCCCGCTCAACGGGCTTGGGGAAGCCGGTGACGATGAGGGCGAGGATGACCCCGGCCGAGAGCGCCCCGCCTGCGCCCTGCACGAAGCGGGCTATCACCAGCTCCGTCGGGGTCTGGGCGAACACGCTCAGGACCGATGCCACCGTGAAGACCACCACCCCGGCCAGGAAGACCCTCTTCCTGCCGATGAGGTCGCCCGCGCGACCCGCAAGGAGCAGCAGGCTCCCGTAGGTGATCAGGTAGGCATTGACGACCCAGGTGAGGTCGGCCTGGCTGAAGTGCAGGTCGCGCTGGATCGAAGGCAGCGC
>DATNOD010000127.1:0-3848 GCA_035601515.1 Candidatus Eiseniibacteriota bacterium
GACCTCCGAGCCCGAGGTCGAGCCACTTTATCGCGAGCAGTACCTGCCGAGGAAGTTCAAGACCACGATCGCACTCGAGGGCGACAACTGCGTCGACGTCTACGCGCACGACCTCGCCATCGTCGCCATGAAGCGCGCGGATGGATCATTGCGCGGGTTCAACGTGCTGGTGGGTGGCGGCCTGGGCCGCACCCACAACAAGCCGGAGACGTTCGTCGCCGTGGCCGTGCCGCTTGCTTTTGTCGAGCCGGACCAGATCGTGGAGCTCGCTCGCGAGGTCGTTGCCGTGCAGCGCGACTATGGCGACCGCACGAACCGCCGGCACGCGCGTCTCAAATACACGATCGCCGACCGCGGGCTCGAATGGTTTCGCAACGAGGTCCAGCAGCGCGTCGGATTCGAGCTCCAGCCTCCGGAACCGCTCGCGTGGAAGCCTGTCGATGACCACCTCGGCTGGCACGAGCAGGGCGACGGCAAGCTGTACATCGGCATCTACATCGAGAACGGGCGCATCGCCGACGTGGACGGCGTGCGGTCTCGATCGGGGCTGCGAACCATCATCGAGGAGCTCAGACCCGAGGTCCGGCTCACCGCCCAGCAGAACGTGATCCTCGCGGGTCTCGAGCCCTCTCAGAAGCCGCGCGTCGAGGCGTTGATGGCTGAGTACGGCATCGCGCCGGTCGAATCGATCCCGCGCGCCGTCCGATACGCGATGGCCTGCCCCGCCATCCCGACCTGCGGGCTGGCGGTCGCCGAAGCAGAGCGTGCCCTGCCGAGCCTCGTGCGCCAGCTGAGCGCCCTGCTCGACGAGCTGGGCCTGGCCGAGGAACGCATCAGCTTTCGAATGAGCGGCTGCCCCAACGGATGCTCGCGTCCTTATCTTGGCGACGTCGGCTTCGTCGGCACCACGCTTGGCAAGTACGACGTGATGCTGGGCGGCGATTTCGACGGCACGCGGCTCAACCGTGTGTTTGCGCCCAACGTACCAATCTCCGAGATCGCGGCTCTGCTGCGACCTCTCTTCGTCGAGTTCCGCACGCGACACGAGCCAGGCGAGGGCTTCGGCAACTGGGTCGAGCGGGTCGGTTTCGATGCGTTGCGACCCCTTGTAGAGCAGACCGCATGAGCGCCCTTGCCCAGGACGAGATCCTGGTTGATGAAAGCCCCGAGGAACTCCTTCGCTGGGCGTACGAGACCTTCGCCCGTGTGGCCGTCGTCGCGAGCTTCCAGGCGGAATCGTCGGTGATCATCGACATGGTCTCGAAGATCCGACCCGACTTCCGTGTGCTCACGCTCGACACAGGCCGGCTGCCTCAGGAAACGCACGACATGATCGACCGCGTCCGGGACCGTTACCAGATTGCGATCGATGTCCTGCAGCCTGATCCGGCTGAGGTGAAGGACATGGTCGACACTGACGGCACCAATCTCTTTTATCGATCGCCGGAGCTGAGGCGACGGTGCTGCGACGTGAGGAAGTCCCGTCCGCTCGAGCTGGCGCTGCGCGGGTACGACGCCTGGATCACCGGGCTTCGTCGGGAGCAATCGGTCACTCGCGCGCACGTTCAAACTGTGACCGTCGACCGCGAGCACGGCGGCATCAGCAAGGTCGCGCCGCTCGCTTCGTGGTCGAAGGCCCAGGTGTGGGATTACATCCGCGCCAACGACGTGCCTTATCACAGCCTGTACGAATCCGGGTACACGTCGATCGGCTGCGCGCCTTGCACGCGCGCGACGGCTCAGGGCGAGGATGAGAGGGCGGGCCGATGGTGGTGGGAGCAGAACGAGGTCAAGGAGTGCGGCCTTCACTTCCCCACTCGTGGGGAAGTCGAAGGAAATGCCTCATGAGCAACCTGCTTGCCCTTTCCGAAAAGCACGCTCTGAGTGTGGAGCGCCTGAGTGTGTCCTTTGCTCACGGGGACCAGCTGCTGCTCGCGCTCGACGGCGCGACCTTCGAGGTCAAGCGCGGTGAGTTCGTTTGCGTGGTCGGGGCGTCGGGCTCAGGCAAGACCACGCTGCTCAACGTCCTGGCCGGGCTCGATCGTCCCTCGGCCGGCCGAGCGCACGTCCACGGGCGAGTGGCTTTGATCTTCCAGGAGTCGGCCCTGCTGCCCTGGCTCACCGCCGCCGGCAACGTGGAGCTGGCCCTCGAGCTGCGAGGTGTCAAAGCCTCGGTTCGGCGAACGCTTGCCTACGAGCTGCTGGGTCGCGTGCACATGGCCGGATTCGAGAAGCGGAGGCCGCACGAGCTCTCGGGCGGCATGAAGCAGCGCGTGGCGCTGGCGAGGGCTCTCGCCCAGGATGCCGACGTTCTCTTGATGGACGAGCCGTTCGGGGCGCTCGACGCGATCAGCCGAGACTTGCTCCACGAGGAGCTCGAGCGGATCTGGAAAGAGAGCCGTCTCACCATTCTCTTCGTCACTCACAACGCGCGCGAGGCCGTCCGCCTCGGCGACCGGGTGATGGTTTTCACGAGCCGGCCGGGTCGGGTGGGCCATGAGGTGAAAGTCGATCTGCCTCGCCCGCGGAGCCTCGACTCCCCTGAGCTCGCCGTGATCGCGGGCCGCATCACAGACCGCCTCAAGCACGAGATGATCAATGGCCGCTGAGCTTGCAACGCAACTGCCGGCGGCGGCAATGCCGGTGTCAGCTCCGCACCCCCTCAGCAGGTCGGCCCGGCGGGTTTGGTCGGCCGTATGGCCGAAGCTGGGCGCGATCCTTCTGACGGTTGTGGTCTGGCAGCTGGTCGTCTGGTCAGGCTGGCGGCCGCAATCGCAGCTACCAGGGCCGTGGCCGGTGCTGGAGCGGCTGGCCGGCGATCTGGCCCGTGTTGACTTCTACGCCGGAATGGGGCTGACGCTGCGCCGCGCCGCCCTCGGCTACGCGATCGCCGCCGGAGTCGCGATCGTCGTCGCGATTCTCATCGCGCGCATCGAGCTGGCCCGACGATCGGTCGGGTCGCTCCTGGTCGGCTTGCAATCGATGCCCTCCATCGCGTGGTTTCCGTTCGCTGTCCTTCTGCTTCAGAAGAACGAAGCCGCGATCACGTTGGTGGTCCTGATGGGCGCCGCGCCCGCGATCGCCGCGGGACTCTTGAGTGGCATCGACCAGGTCCACCCTCAGCTGATTCGGGTCGGTCGCGCCATGGGCGCCGATGGCCTGGGCCTGTACCGCCACGTCATTCTCCCGGCGGCGCTGCCTGCCTTCGTCGGCGGCCTCAAGCAAGGATGGGCGTTCGCCTGGCGAAGCCTGATGTCGGCCGAGCTCCTCATCGTAGCCACCAGTCCAGCGTCGATCGGTCAGCAGCTCCAGTCGGCCAGAAATCTCAATGACGCGCAGCAGCTGCTTGCGATCATGATCGTGATCTTCGTGATCGGGATCGCCATCGATTCAATGTTCGGCGGTCTGGACCGCCTGGTCAGGCGGCGATGGGGCCTGCTGGGGAGCGAATCATGAGCAGCGGCTTCGTGGTCTGGTTCACAGGGCTCTCCGGGGCCGGCAAGTCGACCATCGCCAACGCCCTGGCGGCCGAGCTCGCCAGGCGCGGAAGGCATTCCGAGGTGCTCGACGGCGACGAGGTCCGTACGCACCTTTCCAAAGGCTTGGGCTTCTCCAAAGCAGACCGCGACACCAACATCCGGAGGATCGGCTACGTGGCGCGGCTGGTCGCGCGTAGCGGCGCTGTCGCGATCACGGCGGCGATCTCTCCGTACCGCGAAGCGCGCGACGAGGTCCGGGCGCAGACTCCCGGCTTTGTCGAGGTCTACATGCGCTGCCCGGTCGAGGCCCTCATGGAACGCGACACGAAGGGTTTGTACCGCAAGGCGCTCGCGGGCGAGATCGCCAAT
>DATNOD010000128.1:0-9807 GCA_035601515.1 Candidatus Eiseniibacteriota bacterium
TGTCGGCCGGCGAGCACGCGCTCGAGCTCGCACACGAGCGGACCGAAAGCCACAAGGCGATTGCGGTTGCGCTCAGGCGCGACGGCGACGAAAACTTGCGCCAGGCCGGAGCCGCAGAAGCGCTTCGCGCTCAGCTCCAGCAGGAGCTCGCGACAGCTGTCGAGGCACTCGCCGCGGTGCCGCCGACGGCTCAGCTTCCACCCGAGCCCGATGCGGTGGAAACGCAACGAACGCGACGTGCCGCTGAGCAGGCACGTCGCGCTTCGGCCATCGCAACCTCATCCCTGTCCGCGCTGCGCACGAGACGCGAGTTCCTCGAGCAGCAGGTGGCCAAGCTGCAAGGCGGCGCGGACGCCGCGGCAAGGATTCCCGACGCGGAAGCCGTGCTCGCAGCGGCCAGGACGGCAGGTCGCGAAGCGGAATCGGCGGCCATCTCGATCGCGCGCCTTCGGTCCGAGCTCGAGGGCCTGGAATCGCTGCGGACCGCGCCGGAGGCGGGATTGCTGCGGCTCGGGGACGTGCTGACGGCCGAACCGGGGTACGAGCGCGCTCTGTCTGGCGTGCTGGGGCCATTGGTCGATGCGCTGGTGGCGTCGGATGAAGATGTTGCAGCTGGCCACTCCGCGGCAAATGAGACGCAGCGCACGATCCTGTATCCGCTCGCCTCCGGGCCCGAGCCGAAGACCGGATCGATGTTTCATCACGTTCGCGCACGGAAGGGCTACGAGCTGGTAGCTCGGAGGCTCCTGGGCCAGCTTGTCGTGGGCGTCGATGTGACGATCGCGGGTGTGTATCGCGAACCGGGGCTGATTCGCGCCGGCGCCGACCCTCGGGTGGCAATCGACGCCCGCCGCCGCAGCCTGCGGGAAGAGATCGGCGGCCTGGCTCCCGCGGGCGCACGCGCGGAGAACGCCGCGAAGCAAGTGAAGGAAGCGGAAGCAGCCCTCGACGATCTTCGGAACCGAGCAGCTGGTGCCACCAGCCTCGATGAGTCGAAGCGTTTGCTCGAAGCGGCACGCGAAGCCGAGGGCGCCGAAGCCGCCAGGCTGCCGGAGCTCGAACGCGTATTAAGCGAAGCCGAGGACGCGGCCGCCGCCGATATGCGACAGCGCGAAACGCTGGCCGCACAGAGGGCCTTGGCCTTGCAGGCGGAGCTCGAGCGGGCGCGCTGGCGTGACCGGCGCGAAGACCTGGAGAGGCAGCTTGCCTCCATCGCCGAAGACCTCGCCAGCCACCGGAACGCTGCCGAAGAGCGGGCCAAGCGGGTGGCCGATGCCGAAACCAGCATTGCCGCGGCCACCGGAGCACTGCCTCGCATGCGTTCTGAAGTCGACGCGGTGAAGGAGCGTCTCGCTGCCACTGAGCGCGAATCCCCGGGCGAAGAGGCCGAGATGGCCGAAGGCGCGCGGCGCCTTGTCGCCCTGGAAGAGGCGCGGATCGACGCGCGCTTGAAGGCCGGCACGCTTGAGGGAAACCTCGAGCTCATCGCTCGCGAGGCAGAGCTCCTTGCCGCGCGCATGGAAGAAATCCGCCAGCGCATGCCCGACGGAGTGGCGCCAGAGGAAATCCCTGGCGGCAAGGCGCGTGAGAAGGAGATGCGGGCGCTTGAACGTCGCTTGCAGGAGATCGGACCGACCAACGCTTTGGCGGAGGCTGAATGCCGCGAGCTGGAGGAGCGCTCCGAGACCCTGCGCACGCAGCTCGACGACATCGCCGCCGCGCGCGCCGACCTCGAGCAGCTCATCGCCAAGCTCCGCGAGGAGGAAGAGCTGCGTTACGAGGCGGTGTTCGGCGCGGTGGCTGCCAACTTCCACGAGTACTTTTCGCAGCTCGCGCCCGGCGGTCGGGCCACGCTGCGGCATGCAGACGGCGATGATGGTCCCCGCTCGGGGGTCGAGATCCTCGTCCAGCCGGCGCGCAAGCGGCTGCAGAACGTGACGCTGCTGTCGTCCGGCGAAAGGTCGCTCGCTGCGCTCGCGCTGGTGCTGGCGCTTGATGAGGTCAACCCGAGCCCGTTCACGGTCCTGGATGAGGTTGACGCAGCGCTGGACGACGCCAACGTCGGCAGATTTGGGGAGATGCTCGCGCGGCTTGGTACTCAGCGGCAATTTCTTGTCATCACGCACAACCACGTGACGATGGCCCACGCCTCGACCTTGTACGGGATCCACCTTGACGAAAGCGGCGCCTCTCACATCGTGTCGGTTCGGCTCGAGGACATTCGCAAACCGGCGGCGCGAGCCGCGAGCAGCACAGCCCAGGCCGGCTGATCCTTCAGCGGTGAGCGTCTGGAGCCGCGTGAGCGGCCGAACCAGGAAGGTCCTTGCCGCTGGTCTCCGCGCCCTGAGCCCGCCCCTCGCGGCCGGCTACTACCAGGAGCTCGAGGATCTGCTGATCGGGGCCGATCTTGGACCAGTCATGGCGGCGCGCCTGGTCGGCGCCGTGCGTGCGCGCACCCCTCGTACGCACGCGGAGGCGGAAGCGGCGCTCATCGAGGCGGCGCTGGCAGCCATGTCGAAGCGGCCCCGCGACCTGGGTCTAACAGGATCGCCCGCATGCATCCTCTTCTATGGCATCAACGGCGCCGGCAAGACGACGACCATCGGCAAGCTGGCACGCCGCCTGCGTGTCGAGGGCCGCAGCCCGCTCGTGGTCGCGGCGGACACATATCGCGCGGCAGGCATTGCGCAGATGGTCGAGTGGGCGGACCGGGCAGGGGTGGCGAGCTTCGCCGGGAGGCCAGGGGCAGACCCGGCAGCTGTGGTCTTCGACGGAGTGCAGCATGCACGAGGCCGAGGCCTTGACGTCGTGCTCGTGGACACCGCGGGCCGCCTGCAGACACAGCGCAATCTGCTCGAGGAGCTCGCCAAGGTCGGCCGCGTCGCGACGAAGGCGCTAGATGGCGGCGCATACGAATCCCTGTTGGTGCTTGACGCCGTGGTCGGTTTATCGAGCCTTTCACAAGCGCGGGCCTTCCATAAGGCGATCCCAATGACCGGCCTGGTGCTCGCCAAGCTCGACGGCAGCGCCAAAGGCGGCGCTGTGATCGCGATCGAGTCCGAGCTCGACGTCCCGGTCAAGCTGGCGGGTGTGGGGGAGGGCATCGACGACCTGGAGCCGTTCGACGCCGAAGGCTTCGTACGCTCATTGTTCGAGGAGTAGTGTCGCCGCCTCGTCAGGCAGACGCCAAACGGGCAGGCAGAAGTTACTTGGTTTTGCCGCCCGGAGCGCCCTTTCCTACCCAATCGATAAGGTTCGGATCCGGCTTAGGCATGGGAGCTGGTTTTGGTGCCGAAGTGGGCTTGGGTGCCGGCGTCGACTGCGCTGCCATGTTCGGATCTTACCCCTACAAGGACTCAACCAAGCGACTGGCAAGAGCGACCACGGCGACAACCGCCAGTGTGAAGACCGGGTACCGATAGCGACTGCGATTTTCCTATCGAGGTCATCGATCGACTGAAGAACCGCATCATTCTTTTCGCTTGCGATGCGGTAGGCGAGCTCAGCCCCTGGCGGAGGCGGCACAGCCTCTGGCAGCGGCTCGTTCTGGATCGACCCCCCAGGCTCTAATGACGTCTCATCGCTCAAGTTGAGGTGCAAGCCTAGGCAACAAATGACGGGATGTCAGCACGCTTTACTCCTCCGCCGCGGACGGCCATCAATCATCGTTGCAGGGATCTTCATTCAAACTTCGTCAAATGCCGATCGCTGATCCTCACTGCCACACCCTCGCGTCCGACGGCATGGTCACACCGGCCGAGCTGGTGGACGCAGCCGTCGCGATGGGCGTGCACCTGATCGCGATCACCGACCACGACACGATGGCCAACGCGGCTGAAGTTGTCGAGCGCGGCAAAGCGGCAGGCATCGCGGTGGTTCCGGGCCAGGAGGTCACCACCAGGTGGCCGGCCATGACGCATATCGTCGGTTGGTTCCTGGAGCAACCGATCCTGCGTTCTATGTCGGTCCTCGACACTGCCAAGGCTATTCACGACCAGGGCGGGCTGGTTGTGATTCCGCACCCGTTCATGCCCACCTATTTCGCGTCGATGCAGCCGGACATGCTCCTGAGGCTCATCGACCACGAGCCGGTCGACGGAATCGAGGTCCTGTTCACGGCACCGGCGGGTGCGCGACGCAGGCGGATCCTGGACGAATTCATCGGCGCACACCGCCAGCGCTTGGGCGCGCTCATCGGCGCCAGCGACTGCCATTTCGGCCGCCACGACATGGCCCGGGTCATCACCGCATACGAGGGCGACTTCCGGACGGCCGTGCTCGAACGCACAACAACCCCACGCCGCGGCAGGGCGAGTGCAGGAGTGCCGGCGGAGCTCGCGCTGCGGCAGCAGTGGCGCTCGCTGGTCGACCTACCGATCAGACGGCTCCGAGGCGAGATCTAACGGTTAAGGCCGGTGTCCTCGAGGCCCAGGCCGAACATCGACTCCAGGTCGTGGGCGGAGAATTGCTGGAACGCGACCATCGTCTCAGTGCGCTCGATGCCCTCGAGCTTCGTGAGCCTCTGGGTCACGACCTCAGCCAGCTCGTCGTGCTCTCGCACTCTCACGATGGCCACGAAGTCCCACTCGCCGGTGACGGTGTACACCTCGGCCACTCCGGGGACGTCTGCAAGCCGAGGGCCGAGATCCGTGAGCGCTTCCCGTGACGACTTCACGAGGATCACGGCCGTCAGCACGCCCTAGCTCGCCTCGACATTGACGATCCCACCCGTGGCTTGACCGTACGCCCACACGTCCATATCGCCGTACGACAGCCCGTGGTGCCCGAGGATCGTGCAGATGTGTGTGCGGTGATCGTTGCCGTGATGCAGCGCCTGTACGACCACGACTCCGGAGTACAGCTTGACCCGCCGGTCGCGATCGGTCTCGTGAGCCTCATCCGGTGAGACGTATGGAGCGATCTCGATCAGCTTGTCGCCGCTGCGCACCGCATGTTCCCTCAAAATCGCGATCCCCGGGACCGGCATGTCGCGCTCGTTGATCTGCGGCTCGCCTGCACCCAGGCGCTTGAGATAGCGCTGTTCAGCCGCCAGTAGATGAGTGAAGGTCGAGGCGATTGTGCCGTAGGTGCCGGGAGCAGTCATCTGCAGCTGCTCATCGGTGAATTCCGCGCATACGTCGAGCAGGTGAAGGTTCGCCCACTTGTTGTACCGGAACGCTTCGACCAGTAAAGGCTCCATAACGCCCCGATTGTAAGGCTGGTAAGCTGTCAAGGCATGGCCCTTGACACCCTGGCGACAAGGAGTCGCCACCTCGCCCTTTTCGAGCGCTACGGGGCGCTTCTCACCGAGCACCAGCAGCAGGTTCTCGACCTGACTCTGCGGAGCGACTGGTCGCTCGCGGAGATCGCCGGTCACCAGGGAACGTCGCGAGCGGCCGTGCACGACATCGTGAAACGTTCGACAGACGCGCTCGAGGAATACGAGCGGCGCCTGGGCTTGCTTGCAGAGGCGGGACGAAGGCGGCGCAAGGTGGCGTCGATCGAGCGGGAGCTCGCAGGTTTGAAGTTGCGACTGGCGGAGCTGGAAGCCTGATGTTCGAGGCGTTAGGCGACAGGCTCGCGGCCGCGCTCAAGAAGATCTCCGGCCGCGGCGTGCTGCGTCCCGAAGACGTGGAATCAGGCCTGCGCGAAGTCCGGCTGGCGCTCCTGGAGGCTGATGTCAACTTCAAAGTCGTCAAAGAGTTCGTGGATCGAGTGCGAAATCGAATCAGCGGCGTCGAGGTGGCTCCGGGCCTCACCGCGCCGCAGCAAGTCGTCAAAGCCGTCAACGCCGAGCTCATCGAGCTGCTCGGCGCCAACTCCGAAGGCCTTCGGTACTCCCACGCTGCTCCGACCGTGCTCATGCTCGCCGGGCTGCAGGGCTCGGGCAAGACGACCACGGCGGTGAAGCTCGCATTGCTGGCGCGGCGAGACGGACACAAGCCGATGGTGGTTGCGCTCGACCTGCGCCGCCCGGCCGCGGTCGAGCAGCTGCAGACCCTGGCTGAACGGGAACAAATCGCCTTCCACTCCGGCCAGGGCTCCGTCGAAGACATCGCCAGGGCAGCTCTGAAAGAAGCCGCCCGGCTAGGGCTCGACGTGGTGATCCTCGACACCGCCGGCCGTCTGCACGTCGACGCCGAGCTCATGGAGGAGTTGCAGCATCTAAAAGCTGGGGTGCCCGTCACGGAAACCCTGCTCGTCGCCGACTCGATGACCGGCCAGGAGGCGGTCAAGCTGGGGGAGGCGTTCGCGAAAGAGATCGGCCTCGATGGCGTGATCCTCACCAAGCTCGATGGCGACGCCCGCGGCGGTGCGGCCCTCTCGCTCCGGCTGGCCACCGGGCAGCAGATCCGCTTCGCCGGAACTGGCGAGCGGCCGCAGGATCTCGAGGTCTTTCATGCCGAGCGCATGGCTTCGCGAATCCTGGGCATGGGCGATGTCCTCACCCTCATCGAGCGCGCCGAGCAATCCGTCGACCAGGAGTCGGCGAAAGAGGTCGAGAGCCACATGCGCTCAGGTCGCCTCACATTCGACGACTTCCTCGTCCAGGTGCGGCAGCTGCGCAAGATGGGTTCGCTCGAAGGGATCCTCGCAATGGTTCCAGGTGGAGCCGCCTTGAAGAGTCAGGTGGCGGGAGCCGACACCGAGCGCGAGGTGCGCCGCATGGAGGCGGTGATCCTCTCGATGACCGCTCGCGAGCGGGCCCACCCCGAGATCATCGACGGCGCCCGGCGGCGCCGCATCGCCCGCGGCAGCGGCCTTCAGCCCGCGGATGTCAACAGAGTTTTGAAGGCACGAGACGCGATGCAGAAGCTGGCGAAGCAGTTTGGCATTGGAGACCGCGGAGGCAAGGCCGGCCTGGGCCGGCTGTTTGGACAAGGAGGTTCGGGTTGGTCAAGATAAGGTTGAGGCGGATGGGGGCCAAGAAGCACCCCTTTTACCGCCTGGTGGTGGCGGACTCGCGGTCGCCGCGAGACGGCCGGTTCATCGAGCACCTCGGGTACTACGATCCGATGACTGACCCGGTAAAGGTGAAGATCGACGTCGACAAAGTGGTGCGCTGGCTCCAGCAGGGCGCTCAGCCGAGCGAAGCCGCGAGGAGCCTGTTGAAGCGGGAGGGGATTCTTGAGCGACGTGCAGAGAAGTCGACCGATACGGCGTGACCAGCGGCGCGGCGGCGGCGGCTACAACCGAGGCTTCCGGCGCGAAGGCCCTCCGGGGCCGGCGGGGATTGGCGTCGACTATCGGGCGCTGGTCGAGTACGTAGCTCGGTCGCTGGCCGAGAAGCCGGAAGAGGTGCTGGTGGAGGCGTTTGAGCGCGGAGGTGGAACGGTGGCCATCAAAGTCAAGCTCGCCGATGCTGACGTCGGGCGTTTCATAGGCAAGGCCGGGCGCAACATCGAGGCGGTCAGGACCCTCGTCCGCGTCGCGTCGTTGCGCGATCGCAAGCGGGTCTTCGTCGACCTCGCCAATCCGTCGCTAGGCGGCCACTCCGGACCACGAGAACGTAGAGAGCACGAAGGAGGGGCGCCGTCTTGATCCGCGTCGGCCAGGTCACCGGCGCTTACGGCACCGATGGCGCTGTCAAGGTGATTCCCTTGACAGACTTCGATGACCGGTTCAGCAAGGGTGCCGCGCTGCTCCTCGATGGTGGTGAACGACAAGTCGAATGGAGCCGGCCAGGCCAGCCAGGTCTGGTCGTGAAACTACGCGGCATCGACAACCGCACCATGGCCGAGCTGTTCCGAGGCCGGTATCTCGAAGTGCCTGACGAAGCGGGCCGCGCACTCAGCCAGGGGCGCTTCTACCACCACCAGGTGGTGGGGCTGCCGGTGCAGACCGGCTCGGGGCAACCGTTGGGCACGATCGCAGAGGTCCTGGAACGCCCCGCGAATGACGTCTGGGTCAGCCGCGACGGCGCGATCGAGCATCTCATCCCGGCCACCCGCGACGCGGTCATCGAGGTGAACCTCGAAGCGCGCCGGGTGGTCGTCGCCGACTGGCTGGTCCAGGTCGAGGACGCGAGGTAGCGCACACCAAGATGCGTTTTGACGTAGTCACGATCTTCCCCGCCATGTTCGTACCCGTGTTCGAGCACGGAGTTGTGGGTCGTGGCATCGACCGCGGAGTGGTAGAGCTTCACACTCACGACCTCCGCGACTTCACACACGATCGCCACCGGCAGGTTGACGACATGCCGTTCGGCGGAGGCCCCGGCATGGTCATCAAGCCCGAGCCGGTGTTCGAGGCGGTGGAGTCGATCCGTCCGCACAACCCAGGCCCGGTCGTGCTCATGGAGCCGTGGGGCGAGCGCCTCGACCAGAAGCTCGCCGCAGCGCTCGCTGCAGAGCCAGGCCTGATCATCGTGTGCGGTCGATACGAGGGCATCGACGATCGCGTCCGCACTGGGCTGGCCACGCGCGAGGTCTCGATCGGCGACTATGTGCTGAGCGGCGGCGAGATCCCGGCGATGGTCGTCATCGACGCTGTGGCCCGGCTCCTGCCTGGCATCGTCGGGGATCCAGAGTCACTTTCGCAAGACAGTTTCTCGGCAGAGCCGTCTGGATGG
The DNA here is from genome assembly GCA_035601515.1 of Candidatus Eiseniibacteriota bacterium. Lineage (GTDB taxonomy): Bacteria > Chloroflexota > Dormibacteria > Dormibacterales > Dormibacteraceae > UBA10449. Next base: position 8,573 of record DATNOD010000128.1, read on the forward strand.
CCCCAGTTCACCCGTCCCGCCGACTTTCGGGGACTGATGGTCCCCGACGTGCTCCTCTCGGGCGACCACGCCCGCATCAAGCAATGGCGCCGCCACCAGGCGGCTGAAAGATCTTCTGTTCATACCAAGGAGTTGAAAAAGACATGAACGTCATCCAGCAGCTCGAGAAGGAGCAGCAAAAGGAGAAAGTGCCCGCGCTTCGTGCGGGCGATACGGTCAAGGTGCACGCCAAGGTCGTCGAGGGCACCCGCGAGCGCATCCAGGTATTCGAAGGCATCGTCCTACGTGTTACCGGCGGCGGTCTGCGGCAGAACTTCACGGTTCGACGCGTCACGCATGGCGTCGGGGTCGAGCGCACGTTCCTGATTCACTCTCCGCGCATCGACAAGATCGACGTCCTGCGCCATGGCGACGTCCGGCAGGGCCGGCTCTACTACCTTCGTGGCAAGGTCGGCAAAGAGGCCCGCATCCGCGAGCGCAGGCAGCTGGCTCGTACCGGCGCGGCCGAAGCCGAGTCACCGGAGAACGGTGATGAAGAGGCGTCCGAGGAGTAGCCCCTTGTTAACGGCGCTGGTGCCTGACGCGCATCGTCGGTAATCTCGCGTTATGAGTCGGCCGATGCTGTGGCGATACGAGCGCATGGCCGTTTCGATGGGTTATTCGGTCATCGCCGGAGTCGACGAGGTTGGAATGGGTCCGCTCGCGGGTCCGGTCGTCGGCGGCGCGGTCGTCCTCGAGGTCGGCGCTAGGATCGCCGGGCTCAACGACTCCAAGCTGCTCACGCCCGACGAGCGCGAGCGCCTGGATCGCATCATCCGCCGCCGCGCCTTGGCCTTCTCCATCTGCGCCGTCGACCACGCCCAGGTCGACAGGCTCGGCCTGATCAAGGCTCGACACCTGGCGACGGCGGGGGCGGTGGCGGGACTCAAGATCCCGGCGGAGTACCTCCTCGTCGACGCCTGGGACGTGCCGGAGGCCCCGCTGCCCCAGATGGCGGTCGTGAGAGGCGACCGCACTTGCGCATCGATCATGGCCGCGAGCATCGTCGCCAAGGTCGCACGAGACCAGACCATGGTCGAGTACGACCGCATGTACCCAGGCTATGGATTCGCGTTCCACAAGGGCTACGCCACGCCCGAGCACCGGGCGGCGATCCGCCGCCTCGGGCCGAGCCCCATTCATCGGACCTCATGGGCGCCGTTTCGAGAGTTCGCAGCCAACTGACGGGCGGCCGC
>DATNOD010000129.1:0-10691 GCA_035601515.1 Candidatus Eiseniibacteriota bacterium
TCGCGACGCCGCCGGCGATCGTGACCAGAAGCGTCCCGGCCGCTCCGCGCCGCCCCGCGGATCGATACCAGGCATCGCCGTACCTCGCAATCAACGCTATGTGCGCCAGCGTCTCGACGTTCTGCATCAAAGTGGGCGCGGTCGCAACACCTCGCTCGCGGGGATGCGGCGGGGTCGTGGTCGGGGTGGCGATGCCCGCATCGATCAAGTGGACCGCCGCGCTCGATTCGCCCGCGACGTATCGGTGTGGGGCGACCGCCATTCGGGTGATTCGCCGCTCCGCCTCGTGGCGCTCATCAAGGGCGCGTTCCATTGCAGCGTATGCGGCCCTGTGCTCTTCGCCGATATAGACAACGACGGACGCCGCGCGCAGAGTGCGGGCGGCGAGAAACGCGCCATCGAGGACGAGGTGCGGACGGGTCACCATGAGCAGTCGGTCCTTGTGGCTCTGAGGCTCGCCTTCGGCTCCGTTGACGACGATGACCGCCGAGCCTTTCGACGCCGATGCAAGCGCCCGCCACTTGAGTCCGGCGGGAAACGATGCGCCGCCGCGTCCGGTCAAGCCGCTGCGAACCAGCGCCTCGATGAGCGCGCGGCCGGCCAGAGTCGGTTGTCCCAGCCGGCGAACGTGGTCGGCATAACCCTCTGGTCCGGCGCCGAGGTCGGGGCCGGCCAGCAGCCGCAGGCCGCTCATTGATTTGGCCTTCGCGATACGCCGGAGCGGAACTCACCGCGCGCCGATGCGAGAGGATCGGCGGGCGGCTGAAGGAGGCGATAGACGATCGCAATCGTCACCGATACCACGCAGACGATGGACAGCGCGACGAACCACGCCGACAGAGCGTCGGTCCCAGTGCCGAAGCCGTGGATGACGGCTACAGGCCACGACGCATACGCCAGCCAGTGGATGAGCCGCCAGGCCGCTTGCCCGATGACATTTCGCAGGAGGCTCGTGACCACGATCGCCACCAGCAGCTCGAACGCGATCGTGCCGAGACCGAGCCAGAGCGTGCGGTAGTAGGACGAGAATGGGACGACGGCGGCGAGCCAGCCTAGGTGCGTGAACGGGTCGACGACCGCGGTGATGATGTGCAGGCCGAGGAAGACGAGCGTCATCAGCGCGAGGTTGCGATGGAGAGCGGGGGTGAGGAAGCGGGGCCAGCCGGCGCTTTGAAATCGCAGCGACGAGAGCACGCCGAGCACGACGACGGTGCTCAGCAGGATCATCGAAACGGCGCCGGCACCCCTGGTCGTGTACCAGAGAATCGTGTCGGTCACGGCGGAGGTTTGCTAAGAGCCGCCGGACACGGCGACGCCGGGGCTCGACGCGGAGCCTACCGTCCCAGACGACGCCTGGAGACTGCTCGAGGACGTGCTGGATGACGATGAGCTGGACGAGCTCGAAGTCGCCGCGCTAGCCGTCGCTCCCGACGAAGAAGACGAGGAGGCGGAGACTCCGGGAATTGTGAGCGCGCTGACGGTTCCGAAGATGCCAACCCCCGCCACAGCGGCGAAGGCGATGCCGGCCGTCATCTGGTTCAGCCGAGAGAGCGCCCGGTCGCGGGCGTGGATCCTGGCTTCTGCCGACTTCGTGTGTTCCATGGTTGTGAGAGTGCGCTCAGCCACTCAATCCTCTCTGTGAGCAACCTGGGAAGGAGCTGAGAAGTTACGCCCGTTCGGATCGGGAACACGACCGTTTAATAGACTTCGTCAGTCGCCCCCGTAGCTCAGGGGATAGAGCAGGACGGTCCTAACGTCAAGGTCGGGGGTTCGATTCCCTCCGGGGGCACCACTCGTGCGGCGTCAGATTGGTACGGCCGCGGGGACCAGATAAAGGACGGGGTCGACCACACCATCGTTGATCCGCACCTCGAAGTGCAGGTGAGGTCCGGTCGAGAGGCCGGTCGAGCCCTCGAGCCCGATCCGCTGGCCTCGCGACACGCGGTCACCCACGCTGACGTCGGTCTCCATCAGGTGGGCGTAGAGGGTGATGACCCCGCCGCCGTGCGCGATCATCACGTAGTACCCGTAGCCGACGTTGGTGTGGGCGACGGCCACCACAACTCCATCCGCGGCGGCCATCACCGGAGTACCCAGGGCGGCAGCCATGTCCACGCCGGTGTGGAAGTGGGCGAACGGGCCGAGGGGCGGTTCGAGCAGCACGTCGGATGGCCCAAACGCTTGGGTGATTCGGGCGAACACCATCGGCCAGGAGAGCGTCAGCGGTGAGAGGTTCGTACCTGGAGGCAGCTCGCGAGTGACCAGCGCGAGTCCAGCGCCAACCTGGGCCTGACTCCAGGCCGCGCGGTACGACTTGACGATCAGGTCCGCCTCCTGCTGCTCGAGCAGCGCGGCCAGCGCGGTCGTGACGTCGGCGGGCTGCCCCTGGAGCTGGTCCTGCGCACCCTGGATCTGAGAGACCAAGTCCGACAGCTGGGAGCTGAGGTCGTCCTGGCGCGTCATCAGGTTGTCCAGCTCGCTCATGCTTGCCAGCAGCTGGTCGTGCAGTCCATTGGCGCGGTCGAGGTCGGCGAGACGAGCTTTTCGATCCGCCTGCTGCTTCAACAGGTCCGCTTCGAGGCGCGCCTGCACTGCATGCGCACGATCCCCAGCGACGACCAGCTCGAAAGTAGAGACGAGCGCTTGGCGCAAGCTGCCGGCCCGGGCGACGATCTCGAGGAGCGACTTCGGCTGGCGGTAAGCGGCGCGCGCCATGGCGGTGACCTGAGCGCGCTCGACGTCGATGCGATCCTGCGTTTCCTGGATCAGGGTGTCCAGCTGAGCGACCTTGTCCTCGAGGTCGGAGATGATCGACTCCTGCTGTGAGATCTGGTCGGTGAGCGCCTGCTCGCTGGCAGCCGTCTGATCGAGGGCGGAGCTCAGCTGCTGCTGCGTAGTCAGCGCCCTCGCAAGGTCGCCGCCCAGGCGGGCGGCCAGCTGCTCGTAAACCGTTTGCGGCGCGTCAGTCGATGGGCATGTCGTGGTTGCAGCACCGGACGCGTCTGAAGTCCGAGCGTCGGATGCCGTTGACGAGCCGCACGTTGAATAAGCGATTCGAGCATGGCCGACCTGGAGAGATATGAGCATGCCGAGGACCACGACGCCCGCGACGGCGCGTCTCACACCCGGTACCGGCGAAAGCCGAGCGTCGAGGTGAGCGCGCCCAGGAGCAAGCCGGCCACGATCAAGCCCGCGACCACGTATCGCATCGACGTCAGCCCGACGCCGGGGAGGACCTGCGCGTATGTCGCGGCGGCGAACCGTAAGGCAAGCAGCCAGGCGCCACCGGCGATCGCGCCGGCGAGAGCTCCGGCGAGCGCGCCGGTCATGACGCCCTCGACCACAAACGGTCCCCGCAGCATCCATGCTCGGGCGCCAAGGAGGCGCGTGATCGTGACCTCATCTTTGCGAGCTGCAGCAACGCCGCGTACGGAGTTGGCGCTGACCGCATACGCGACGACCGCGAAGATCAGCAGCAGTGTTGCGCCAACAGCACCGATCACGAGGGCGATACGGCGCAGCCGTGAGTACATGTCAGGGTCGTATGACGTCGGATACGACGAATCGACGGCAGGGTCGCCGGCAACTGACGCGGCCACTCCGGCCACATCGTTGACGGATCGCACGGTGACGTCGAAGCTCGCTGGGAACGGGTTGGAGGAGCTCAGGCTGCCGAGTGAGTCGAGCCCAGGGCGGCTCTGCGCCTCCTTCAGCGCCTGCTCTGCGCTGACGAATGTCACAGACGACACGCGCGGATCGGCGGCCAATCGTGTGTTGAGCGCGGTCACGGCGTCCGAGGTTGCATCCGGCGCCAGGTAGACCCGGACGATCGAGGCCTGCGAGGCCTCATATGCGGCTACGTTGGCGACCGCGATGCCGACCATGGCGAGCATGCCGGCCAGTACCAGCACAAGCGCCATCGAACCAAGCGCCGGCGCGGTGAGTCGCAGGTCACGGCGCCAGCTCCGCAAGCCCCCCAGGACCACGAGACGAAAGCTGTTCGCAGTCAGCGCTACAAAACGCCGCCAGAGTGGCAGTTTGGCAGTGTCTTTCTTACGCGCCTTGTGCGCCCGGTGCCGGCTCCCCACCCCGTGGGGAGCTCCCCCGCGCAGCGGGGGTGAGGGGGCATGGCCGTTGAGAAGCGCGTGGCCGTTGGTCGCCGCTCCGTTATGTCCGTTGTTTCCGTTGGTCCCGTTGGTCCCGTTGTGGCCGTTGTGCCCGTTGGTCTGAGGAATGAGCCGGCGCCACAGCGGAGGCGCCCCACCGTTCGCGGGCGCCCGACGCGCCCGGTTGACGAGCACCTGGCCCGCGGGGAGGCGAAGAATCCTGCCCGCCTGGAACGTGGGCTGGTGGGTGGCGACGATCACGGTCGTCCCCGCCGCGGCCGCCTCTTCGAGCAGCCGCTTGACCACCTTCGCGTTCTGCTCGTCGATTGCAGCCAAGGGCTCGTCCGCAAGAAGGACGCGAGGGCGGCTCGCCAGCGCTCGGGCCACGGCGATGCGCTGCCTTTCACCGGCCGACAGCTGGCTCGGGTACGACTTACGCCGATTACCGAGCCCAAACGCGTCCAGGGCTTCGAGCGCGCGCCGGCGGATCCGGCTGTACGGGACGGTCGGATCGACGAGCATCAGGGCGTACACCAGGTTCTCGAGCGCGTTCAGTCGGGGCAGCAGGCGCTGCTCTTGATAGATGAACGAGACCTCGCGGCGGATGCGGCCAAGACCTCGCCGCCACCACCGGTGCAGGCTTCGCCCCTCTACCCAAACCTGGCCTTTCGTAGGACGAAGCTGGCCGTGGATGAGGCGGAGCAGGGTCGTTTTTCCGGCTCCACTTGGTCCTACGATCTCGACCAGCTCGCCGGGCGCAACGGTGAAGTTGACGTCTGAGAAAACCGCCCGGCGCCCAAACGACTTGGTCAAATGAGCGATGCGGACGGCAGGGGCTGGCGCTGTGACTCCGTTCGCGGCGGGGCGCGCCGCGACGCTCCCGCTCGTCGCGGATTTCACCACCTGCGCCACCGGATCCCGCTCCGTGGCGCGCACGCCGTTAGAGGCCACGCCGGTAACCCACCCTTTCCCTGCCCAGATTAGCCCAAGCCAGGCGGAATTTCGAAAGGCCGGCGCCAAATCCGGCCGGCTTCAATTCGAGGCTATTTTTAGTGGCCTGGGTCCGGCTTCATGAACAGCCTGTCAGCGCCAGCGGAGCCGGCGACACGGCGACTGAAAACGCACCTCCGGATGGAGCGATGGTCACCAGCCGGGTTCCGTCTCCGGGGGCATCGACCGACTGGGTGGCGTTGCCAGAGACCGTCACCTGGCCGGTCACTTCGGTTGGTATGAAAAGGACGGTGGCAGCCTGGCCAGGTCTTCCGCCGGCGTGCAGCCAGAAGGCCCCTGTGCTGGTGTCGTAGTGGTAGCTCAACGTCGGATCGGCCGACGCACGAGGGTAGACGCGCGCCAGCAGACGCTCGCGCTCGGCGCGCAGGCAACCGCTCGAGGTGGCTTGGGGCGAATGCTTGCTGCAGTCGATCCCGTCGTACATCCCCCACCCGCCACTGCAGTTGTCCATCCAGGTCCAGAACGCGAACCCGACGTCATGCCGTTCCTGCTCGAGCAGTTGATTCGCCAGCAGCAGGGAGTCGTCCGAGGGAGGGTTGCCGAACTCCGCGACGAAAAGTGCGGCGTTGATGGCCTTTGCCTCTCGCTCGGCAAGTGCATAGCTCTGGTCGTAACCGCCCCATGGGTAATTGGCCTTGTCGGGCGCTTCGTTCAAAAGAACGTGATCGATCGTGTAGAAGTGCGTGTACGTGTGGATCGATAGCACCTGGTTCGGATATGAGCTGATGGGCACGCCGAGGTGGGTCGGGAAGTCGGTGACTTCGCGCAGGAGCCCGGCGTCCAGGAAGATCAGATGCCGCTGGTCGCGCACGCCCAGGTCTCGATATCCGCACGTGGCGGGCATGAAGAAGCCGCTCCAGCACAGCAGCCCATCATGGACGCCCGTGATCGCGTCGATGACACGGCGATAAAAAGGAAACAGAAGCAGGTCCTCGAAGCCAGGAGGGAGGTTCCAACCAGGCCATGGCTCGTTGAAGACGCTGTAGCCGGCCACGGTGCTGTCCTCTTTGAATCGCGCTGCGAGGAATGCGACCGACGCGATGTACTCGTCCTGGATCCCGTTTCGGTCGTACCAGAAGCTGCTGTTCGCCTCGAACACGGCAGGATTGACCTCGCGCTGGCCGAGGTAGCCCTTGGATTGAAATCCGTCGGTGAGCGTCGCCCACGCCGGCGCCCCGGTGTAATAGCGCAGGTGCGGGATTCCCTCTGCGGGTGCGCCCACGTAGCGCGAGTAAGCGTTCTGGTGCATGTCGAGGATCACGTACATGCCCTGCGCGCGAGCCCAGGCCACGACCTGGGCGATACGATCGAGGTAGGTCTGGCTGAATTCACCTCGCTCCGGCTCCAGCAAGCTCCAGGTGAGCGGCAGGCGTACCGAGTTGAATCCGAGCGCGGCCATCTTCGCGATGTCCTCCTCGCAAAGCGGCGGGGTCGGCATGTAGGGACTGTTGGCCGGGCACTGGCCGTCGTAAGCCGCCGGTTCTATCGGGTAGAAGGGCGCAGGTGCCGCGTTCGTCGGGTCGGTGCCGCTCCAGAAATCGATCAAACCTTGAGGTATGGCGCCGTGCAGGAGCACCAGTCTCCTGAGGTCGTCGGCGATATAGGGGATGCCGTTCGATGGGTGCTCGACGTGAAGCCAGGGCAGGACGCCGCCGGGCTCCGACGACGCAACCACCGGCGCCGGCGTGATCCTGGCGATCATCGAAACGAGCACAGCGCCTGGGTACGTGATGCCAGCGAGCGTCACCACCAGCACCACCGCGACCGTCCGCCAGATGTAGCGCAACAGTCTCATGAGGCGAGGAACCAGTAAGCGATACCGATGACGACCGCCGCGAGCCCGACCACCCCTGCAACGAGCCCTACCCCCGCAGACGCACGTCCACTGAGAGCGCCGTCAGATGCGCGAATTCGAAGTAGAGAGCGAGCGCCAGACCAGATGGCGAACGGAGCGAGGATCCCGAACCACATCCCGAGAAGACCCAGGACCAGCGCTCGCGTCGCGCCGCGATCACGGGTCCTGCGCCCCTCGATCATCAGCTCACCAGAAGGAACCGTCCGCCAGTAGCAGATAAAGGATCGGTCCCACGCCCCACAAGAACGTGACGATGATCCAAATCAGCTTCTTCACGCCGCCCATGTCGGTGCGCCCGACGATGTTGATGATGCAGAGGACCCAGGCGAGGGGATGGAGAAAGATCGCCAGCAGAATCTCGATGAGGAGCTTCATCGCCCCATAGCATGCCCCAGAAATAAAGAGGCGCGGGACCCGACCCGCGCCTCCAACCGAACAATGAGTACCGACGCCGCTACGAAACGACCGCCCAGGTCATATTCCCACCTCCACCTTGGGAGTCAGTCCGCCGCTTCTGGCGTCTCGCACGCCGCTCGTTCCGACTTGTCCTCCGCCTTGGCTGCAGCCTTCTCGGACTTGCCTTCCGCCTTGTCGGCAGCCTTGGTGGTGTTGGCGCTGTTCTCAGAGGTGTCTTCGGCTGCGCTCGTCTTCGTCTCCGAGGCGTCCTCGGCGGCGTCGTTGGCGCTGCTGGAAGTGCAGGTGGTGTCGGGAGCTTCCGACTCAGACTTGGACTCAGACTTGCTCGATGCGATGGCGCTCACGCATTGGCCGTGGACGCCATTCGGTCCGTGGGGGCAGGTTTCCCGCGCGGCGGACGCGACCGCGTCCCCATGCGAGTCCGAGTTTGTGAGGGTCACCGCGCCAACGCTGGCCAGGACGCCTGCCGTCCCGAGCGCCAACGCTGCGCCGGCTCCCACCACGAGAAAGCGGACCTTCGACATTCAGATTTCCTCCAGGAACGAAACTCCTTCCCCTGTGGGCAAGAAGAACCAAGCCGGCGCTCCAACTACCCAAATTGAGATTGGCGGGAGCGTTCCTGTGCCTATCACACTAACCAGGGGCCCTTTGGTTGTACTCTTGACACGAGCTTTGATCACGTGCGCAGCCGTAAGTTGAGCCGTATGCGCGTGATGTCCGGCGCTACCCGCGAGGGCGAGCTCGAATCGGACAGCAGCCTGGCCGCGCGAGAGCTGAGCTTCCTTGTGAGGCTCGCCCAGGCGGCGGCATCGACCCAGAAACCGGACGAGCTGCTCGCCCTCATCATCCGCGAGACGACATCGGCCATGGGCACGGACGTCTGCTCGCTCTACCTCCTCACCGCGCCCGGCCGCGAGATGCACCTGACGGCGACCAACGGACTCAATGAGAAGATGATCGGCAAGGTCGTCATGAGGGTGGGCGAAGGCATCACCGGTTGGGTGGCTGAAACCCGGCGACCGGCGGTTGTCCCCGACGTGAGCAAAGAGCCGCACTGGAAATGGGTGCCGGGCCTCGACGAAGACCGCTTCCAATCCATGCTCTCGGTTCCGATCGAGTCGGGTCCTCGGCTGGTCGGCGTGCTCAATGTGCAGAGCGCCGAGCTGCGCGACTTCGATTCCGGCGACATCGACTTCCTACGCGCGATCGCCGGCCAGGTTGCAGGCATCCTCGAGCGCAGCGAGCTGCAGCGCCGCATGGAGGTCCAGCTGGGCGAGATCCAGCTTTCGCATGACATCCACGAGCGGTTCACGAAGCTTTCGCTCGAAGGCGCGGGCATCTCGTCGATCCTCGAGGTCGCGGGCGGGCTCGCAGGCGGCCATGCCGCTCTTTATTCTCCCGACGGGTATCGGGTCAGAGGGGTCGGCGAAGCGTCCGACGGCATGCCCCCACGAATTCACGTGCCCCAACCGCTCGCGCAGGCCGGGGCGCGCGAGGTTCGCATCAACGCCGGCCGGCCGGCGCGGCCTCTCGATGTCGTACCTGTGCGTGCCGGCAGCGACCTGCTCGGTTTCCTCGCCGTCGCCGTCGATGAGCAGACCGTCGACTCGCACGGCCGGCGCCGGGCCCTCGAGCACGGTTCGACCGTGCTTGCGCTCGAGATGTCAAAGGAGCGCGCGGCGGCGGAGGTCGAGCGGCGGCTGCGCGGTGATCTGGTCGAAGAGGTACTGGCCGGCGGGATGGAGGGCGATGAGGCCGAGAGGGTGGCCAGGCAGGCCGAGCGCCTTGGGCACCGGCTGCCCCACCGCGCCTGGGTGGTGGTGCTGGAGCCGGATGACGACGAAACCGAGGCGGCACTCGCCGGTCGTGGTCAGCAGGATCGCCTCGACGCGGCGCTCAGCGGTCTCATCAGGTCCCGATTCCCGGGCGCGCTGACCCTTGTCCGGTCGGCGTCGGCGGTCTTTCTTATCCCGGACGAAATCGCGGCCGACCTGCCTGCTGTCGAGAAGCTGGCGGGGCTCGTGTTGGCGGGTGCCGCTCCGGTGATGAAACCTGGGACGGCTTCGGTCGGCATCGGCAACATCGCCAACTCGGTCGGCGAGCTGGCGCGATCGCATATCGAAGCGCGGCAGGCGCTCCGGCTCACGCGGCGTGCGGGCAGCCGGGGTCGCGTCGCCTCTTACCGCTCGCTCGGCGCCTTCCGCCTGCTCCTCGAGGTGCAGAGTCCGGACGCGCTTCGCCGTTTCGTCGATGAGCTCCTCGGCACGCTGCTGACGTACGCGCAGTCGCGGGACACGCCGCTGCTCGAAACGCTCGAAGCGCTGTCAGCAGCCCGCTGGGTTCGCCGGGCAGCAGCTCGCCAGCTCGGCATTCACATCAACTCGATGAGCTACCGGGTCGATAGGATCCAGGCTTTGACCGGCCTGCAGCTCGACGACCCGGAGACGCGCGTAGCGATTTCCATCGCGCTCCGGGCCCGCGCCATGCTCGGCATGTAGCCACGGATTCCGCACGTTTGGATCAACCCGCGCAAATTCGACGCGCGGATTACGCGCGTTTTGATCAATCCGTGCGAAACCGAGCGCGGACTGGATGAAAGCAAAGGGCCCCGGTTTCCCGAGGCCCTTCTGGAGGGTGGTTAGCGCGGATCAGACGTCCGAGTAGAGCATGAACTCCCACGGGTGCGGCCTAAGCGCAACCTGGTCGACTTCGCGCTTGCGCTTGTAGTCGATCCAGGTGTCGATCACGTCCTTTGTGAAGACGCCGCCTTCGACGAGGAACCCGTGGTCCTTCTCGAGCGCGTCCAGCGACTCACCGAGCGAACCCGGTACCGACTTGATCTTCGCCTTCTCTTCGCCGTCGAGCTCGTAGATGTCCTTGTCCACCGGCTCGGGGGGCAGGATCTTGTGCTTGATGCCGTCGAGCCCTGCCATCAGGCAGGACGCGAAAGCGAGGTATGGGTTGGCGGCCGGGTCTGGTGAGCGGAACTCGACGCGCTTCGCCTTGGGGTTGGTCGTGTACATCGGGATGCGCACGCATGCCGAGCGGTTCCGCTTCGAGTAGACGAGGTTGATCGGCGCCTCATATCCCGGCACGAGCCGGCGGTAAGAGTTGGTGGTCGGCGCGCACAGTGCGAGCAGCGCCGGCGCGTGCTTCAGCAGCCCGCCGATGTAGTAGATCGCGGTCTGGCTGAGTCCCGCGTAGCCGCTCTTGTCGGCGAACAGGTTCTCGCCGTCCTTCCACAGGCTCTGGTGCACGTGCATCCCGGAGCCGTTGTCCATGAAGAGCGGCTTGGGCATGAA
>DATNOD010000130.1:0-2866 GCA_035601515.1 Candidatus Eiseniibacteriota bacterium
GTGGCCTCGCCATGTTTCCAATGCGAAGACCACGACTGTGAGGATGATCGCGGTCTCCAGCAGCGTGGTCGGATAAAAACCGTACCGCCAGCGCACGACGTATGTCGGCGCCAGAGCGCACGTGAGGGCGGCGATTGCGACGGTGGTCCGGTAGGGAGCGACCTTCAGGAAAGCATCGATTTCAGTACGCGTGGCGCTGGAAGAATATCCGAATGCCCGTCAGCAGCAGGATCTTCAGGTCGAGCGCCAAAGACCAGCTCTCGATGTAGTAAACGTCGTACAGCGTGCGGTCGCCGATGGGTGCGGCGCCGCGCAGGTCGTTGACCTCCGCCCAACCCGTGAGCCCCGGGCGCACCTGCTGACGTTCGAGGTAGCGCGGCACGTCGACGCTGTATCTCTCATCGAAAAACGTCGGCTGCGGACGCGGCCCGACGAGGCTCATGTCGCCGCGCAGGATGTTGTAGAGCTGCGGCAGCTCGTCGAGGCTTATCCGCCGCAAGATCCGGCCGAGCGTCGTCGTGCGCGGATCGCCGGGTTTGGCGACCATCGGTCCGGTGGCAGCCTCAGCGTCCGGGATCATGGTGCGGAACTTCATCACCATGAACGGCCGCCTGTACATGCCGATGCGCTCTTGCCGGAAGATGGTCGGCCCGCGCGGCGAGGTGACCTTGATGAGCACGGCGATGATGAGCAGGATCGGGCTCAGCACCACGAGCAGGACCGCGCTGACCGCGACGTCGATGGCGCGCTTGAGTGCGGCATTGATGCCTCGCAGCCGGTTGCGCCGGATGCCGACCAGCGGCACGCCGTCGATCGCGTTCACGTCCACCCGCGTGCTCATGACGTCAAGCAGGTCGGGGACGATCTTGAATTCGAGGTTCTGGTCTTCGCAGAGCTTGATCAGCTTCATCAGCTCCGTCCGGCTTCCGCTCGCGAGGGCCAGGAACACCTGGTCGACGCGCAGGTCCTGCGCCAGGCTGTGCAGCTCGTCGATCTTCCCGACGACGGGCGCGCCCGCGAATGTCGAGCCCGGCGCGCGATCGTCGTCGGCGACACCGATGACCTGAAAGCCGTACTGGGGGAACATGTTCATCCGCTGGATCAACATCTCGCTCCCAGCTCCAGTGCCCACCATCAGCACGCGCTCGGTGCCAATACCCTGCCGGCGCAGGCGGGTCTCGTACTGGCGGAGGAAATAGCGCTCGACGGTCATGAGGACCGCGCTTAGGACGATGGCGTAGGTGATCGTCAACCTGGAGTAGTGCCCACCGAGGTTGGCGAGCGAGATCACCGCCAGGATCAGGATCGCTGCGAGGCCGACGCCGCTGTAGAGCTGCAACAGCAGGTCCACCAGCGTTCGCCCGCGCCAGGACTGGTACTGGTGGTTCGCCGTCAGCGCGATGACATAAATGACGACCACGAATGGGATGGCGACCAGGTATGGCGCCAGCGGCAGCTCGCCCGGGGTGAGCGTGTGAATGGGATCGAAGCTGTGGTGGAACCAGTAGGCAATCAACACTGACGCGGCCGCGATGACGGTGTCGCCCGCGATGAGCGCTTTGGGCAGCCAATCGGGTGGAAGGAACACAAGACGCCCCGCCGGCGGCGTGATCGGCAGCGGAATGGTGATGGCCGGCGGCGTGGCCTGCTCGACTCGGGCCTGACCGCCGGGTGACCGGCGAGCCATGCCAGACAGGGTAGCGCTCGCAACCGGCCCTCAGGTGCACCGATTATCTTGAGCGCCGTGCCCAACTCCGTGATCGGCGCGGGTCTCGCCGTAGTACTGCTCTGTTTCGCAGCAGCGGGAATCTGGATCGCCTGGCGCCGGCCCTTCGTCGGGCTTGGTGTCCTCGTCGGCGGCATGGCGTTTCACAACTTTGCCTTGATGGCCTTGCTCGCCATGCACACGCCGGCCGCACTTATCCGCGTCGTGCAGAGCTGGAAGGAGCTGGTGCTGGTCCTCCTGAGCCTGCTGGCGCTCCGGCAGCTGCTACGAGCACGCGCGAGCTGGCAGGTGCGGCGATTGATCGCGACTGACTGGATCGCTATCGCCTTCGCCGCGGTCCTGGTCGTGTACCTCCTCCTGCCCTCGAGCGCGCTGCCCGGCAGCGCGAACTTCTTGCAGAGGCTGGCGGCATTCAGGACGGCAGCGCTGATCCCGCTGCTGTACGCGCTCGGGCGAATCTTCTCGAGTCCTTCCGAGCTCGACCTCCGAGACGCGTTCTGGCTCATCGTCGGCGCGGGCGCCGTGGTCGGCGCCTTCGGTCTATACGAGCTCTGGTTCGTGCCGACCGCGACCTGGCTCGATTGGGGCGTCAACCTCTTTTCGAGCTGGCTCGGCTTCAAGTACAACGGCCCCGCCGGCCTGCCCGCCAACTTCTTCCAGAGCCTGCCCGACGGGCTGCTGCTCAGGCGCATGGTGTCCACCTACATCAGCCCGCTCGGCATCGCCTACACGGGCCTGCTGGCCTGGCCGATCGCGGTGGTGATGCTCGACCGGCCGAGCTTGAGCCGGCGCGTCCTGGCGGCCATTGGCGTGGCGGCGGCGTTCCTGCTTCTCGGGATCCTCTTCAGCGTCACCCGGCTCGCGTTGTTGATGCTCGCCGGCGAGGTCGTCTTGCTGGCCCTGCTGCTCCGGACCCGGCTGGCGATCGGCCTCGCGCCGTTGGTCATCGCAGGCGTGGCCGCGGTTCTTTTCCTCTACCCGCAAGTCGGGCCCGTCGTGGACCCGTACCTCCTGCCCGGCGAATCGCACCGGCACACCATCCTGTACATCGGCGATCCCTCGTTTGCTGAGCACCTGCGCGCGCTCGCCGCCGACATGAAGGTCGTCAGCCACCACGTGCTGGGCACGGGCCTGGGCGGA
>DATNOD010000131.1:0-3794 GCA_035601515.1 Candidatus Eiseniibacteriota bacterium
TGCCGCGGCCGTCGCTGATGAGTACGAGCAGCGGCCTGATCGTGGGGTCGCGCAGCAGCTCGGTCTTCACGATCTTATAGCCCGCCATCAATCCATGCGTGAGCGGCGTGGTGCCACCAACCGACAGCTTCTCCAGGCGCCGGCGTGCCAGCGACACGCTGGAGGTCGGCCGCAGCACCACCTCGGCGGTGCGGTTCTTGAAAATGATCACTGCCACTCGGTCGCGCCGCACGTACGCGTCCTGCAGCAGCGACAGGATGGCGCCTTTGGTCGCGGCCATCCGCTGCTCGGCGTCCATCGACGCCGACGCGTCGACTACGAAGACGATCAGGTTGCCCACCTTGCGCTCACGGACCTTCTGGCGCAGGTCGTCGCGCTCGAGCTTCAAGCGCTCGCCGGGCCGGCGGCCGCGGTCCTTCTGCATCGGCGCGGCAGCGCGCACGGTGGCATCGATGGCAAGGTCGTTCACCTTCGCCTTCGGCTCGGCGCGCACGTAGCGACCGCGCCGGTCCGGGGTCTGGCTGGCCGAGCGCTTACCGCCCTGCTTGCGAACCCGACGCTGCCGTGGCAGATCAATGCGCCGGAGGTTGAACATCTCGGTCGCATCGGGCGTGGACTCATGCGCGCTCGAGCCGCCGCTGGTCATTCCCTGGTCGCTGCCGGCCGACTGCTGTCCGCCGTCGGATGCGCTCGAGCTCTCGTCGGCGCTCGCTTCGGCAGGCGCTTCGCTGTCAGACGGCTGCGGCTCGCCGGCCTGGCTGTCGGCGGGCTGCGAACCCTCCTGCTCCTCGCCTGTTTGGGGCGAGCTGTTCTCGTCCGGGTCGCGCCTGATCGGCTGCCGCGCGCGGTGAGCTAGCGCAAGGGTGGCGGCATCGTAGATGTCCTCGCGGCTCGGCGACGCGTGGCGACGATACGCGGCCAGCGCCCGGGCCGCATGGTCGATCACAACGTCGGCGCGGTGGCCGAGCACGTCCGCCTCGACGCAGATCGAGGAGATCAGGCGCGCCTGTCCTGACGTGATACGAACCTGCTTCACAGCCGCGATCGCCTCTGCCAAAGCGCGGGATAGGTTGCCGTCCGCCGCGGCGAACTCGTTGACAAACTCATGGTCGCCGCGCTTGAAGTCGGCGTCGCGCTCGGCGATCAGCACCCGTTCGTCGGGGTCGCGGATCCCCTCCACGTCCACGCACAGCCCAAAACGATCGAGCAGCTGCGGGCGCAGCTCGCCTTCCTCGGGATTCATGGTGCCGACGAGGATGAATCGAGACGGGTGCGAGAACGACACGCCCTCCCTCTCGACCGAGTTCACGCCCATCGCGGCCGCGTCCAGCAGCACGTCCACGATGTGGTCGTCGAGGAGATTGACCTCGTCGACGTACAGGATGTTGCGGTTGGCCTCGGCGAGGACGCCCGGTTCGAAGCGCCGGGCCCCGGCTCGCAGCGCCGCCTCGATGTCGATCGTGCCGACGACGCGATCCTCGGAGGCGTTGATAGGCAACTCGACGACACGCATGCGGCGCTTGTGCGCGGGCAGGAATCCGGCGTCGTGAAGGCGAATTTGGCACTCGGCGCAAAGCGCCTCGCGGTCGTCGGGGTCGCATCCGAAGTGGCAGCCCTCGACCACGTTGTGCTCAGGAAGAAGGCGGGCAAGCGCCCGCACCGCCGTCGACTTGCCGGTGCCCTTTTCGCCGCGAATCAGCACGCCGCCGATCGTGGGCACGACGGCGTTGAGGATCAGGGCCAGCTTCATCGAGTCCTGACCCACGATCGCCGTGAAGGGGAAGACGTGCCGGTCGAGTACGACGCTCACCTTGTCAAGAATAGGTGGGGCACAAAGCGGGAAGACTGGTGATTACAAAGACATGGAGATCCTGGTCTTCCTGGTGGCGGTGATCCTGTTCGACGTCGCCGCCTGGTTCTGGGGCGTCGACTCCCGTGTCCTGATGGATGAAGGGCGCTCGGTCGACAGGCCGTCGCGCCGCTGGATCTAGACCCTCAGGCCGGCAGCAGGGCCTTGACCATGTCGCGTTCCTGGATCAGCTCCTCGGTCGTTTTGCGGATCCGATCCTTGGCGTCGTCGTCGTGCTGCAGATCGGTCACCACCTCCCAGGTCCTACCGTCCGTGCGCACCGGGAAGCCGAATTGAAGCCCTTCCGGGATCCCGTACTCGCCGTGGCTGACAACCGCCACTGAGTGCCACTCGCCCCAAGGCGTTGGATTCCAGATGCTGTTGACCGAATCGAGCACGGCGTTGGCCGCCGAGGCTGCCGAGGACGACCCCCTGGCTTCGATCACCGCCGCCCCGCGCTTTTGCACGGTCTCGATGAACTTGCCCTTGAGCCAGCCGTGGTCCTTGATCACATCGAAGGGCGAAAGGCCGGCGATGTTAGCGTTGCGAGCGTCGGGGTACTGCGTGGTCGAGTGGTTGCCCCAGACGCCCATGTTCCTTACGACCCCGACCGGTACGCCGGCCTTCCTGGCCAGCAGCGTTTTGGCGCGGTTCTCGTCCAGGCGTGTCATGGCGAACCAGCGCTCCGGGATTATCTCGGGGGCGTTCGACCGGGCGATCAGGCAGTTGGTGTTGCACGGGTTGCCGACGACCAGGATGCGCACGTCGGTCGCGGCCGAGGCTGCGATCGCTTTGCCCTGCGGTCCAAAGATGCCGGCGTTGACGTTCAGCAGGTCGCTGCGCTCCATGCCCTGTTTGCGCGGCACGGCACCCACGAGCAAGACCCACGACGCGCCGTCGAAAGCCTTCTCGGGCTTGGAGGTGAGGATGGTGTCGTGCAGGAGCGGGAAAGCGCAGTCGTCCAGCTCCATCGCCACGCCTTCGAGCGCTTTCATGGCGGGCTCGATTTCCAGAAGGTGGAGGATGATCGGCGTCTCTGGCCCGAGCAGATCGCCGGCCGCGATGCGGAAGAGGAGCGAGTAGCCGATCTGGCCGGCGGCTCCGGTGACCGCTACATGGACCGGGGCTTTCGCTGGGGCCGTGTTCGGCATCATGGCTCGCAAATGCTAGCCAATCCCGTCGCCGGTGATGCGGACGTAGCCTCCTCCGCAGCCTCCGCCACTTGGGCTCAGGAAGGCAGCGATCGCGTGGTGGTAGATGATGATGAGGGCGCTCACGGAGAGGACGATCGAGGCAAAGACCAGCGCAGCGAGTCGCAGGCGGTGCGTCACAGAAGCTAAACGCGAAGCGAGGCCAGGAGTTCCGCCTGGGGAAGTCGAATGGACGCCTACGCCGCCCAGCGCATCCCCGGGCCCCGCGCGCGCCTCATCACCACGCGTTCGGGCGGCAAGAATCTGAACCCACGTCCGACTTTGATCACCTGCCACCCGCCCTCATGCACCAGCCGGTGGTGGTAAAAGCAGAGTAGGACCTCGTTGGCGATGTTGTTCGGACCGCCGTTGCTCCAGAACACAATGTGATGCGGCGTCGACCAACTGGCAGTGCGGTCGCACCCGGTGAAGCGGCAGCCGCGATCTCGCACCCTAGCGCCCTTCGCCTCGGCGCCGAGTTGACTCGCGTCGCCCGGCCCACGTCGATCACCATCGAGTCGGCCAGCAGCACGCGCGAGATCGTGGAGTCGCAGGCGATCCGCTGCAGCGTCCTGGTGGAGATCGGCAGCGAGAGCTCCAGGTCCGCCGGCGGCGCGCCGACCTCGTTCTTCAGGCCTTCCAACGTCGTCGTGAGGTTGATGTGCGGACGGACTCCGTTGCGCCGCGGCAGCGTGCCCTGGTCCATGGCGTGCTTGACCAATTCGATGACGGCGTCGTGCATACGCTGGGAATGG
>DATNOD010000132.1:0-21165 GCA_035601515.1 Candidatus Eiseniibacteriota bacterium
GCTTCGTCCACGTCGACGACTGGGTCCCGCAACGCCTCGTCACGGCGACCGGCCCGAACCCGCTGCCCCGGTGACCGACGACCTCCCGCCCGTCGGGCGCCTCCTCGACCTGGCCGGAAGTGTCGCGATCGTCACCGGTTCCCCTGATCCCTGATTTCGTCACTCCAAAGGGTGAATGAGGCGGCTAGCCGCGCCTGTTGTGCGCGAGCGCCTGTTCCGCACCGTCGATGGCGCGAATCACTCGCCACGTGAGAGCGGTCGCAAGAAGGCCAGCCAGGACAGAGAGCGCCAAAATCACGCCACTCCACCACGACTGAAAGGAATGGGGATCGCTCGAACTGAGCGTCACGCCCAACGTTGTCAGAACCAACCAGGCTACCCCACCCACCGACCACGCTTGCAGCATGGCCGGAGTTAGCGGTGCCTTTGTCCTGGTGGTCACCTCTTCCACGAGCCTGTACGGCATGTAGAGACTCAGCGGCGGCACCAACAACCCGGCGGTGAGGAACCAGGCAGAGTGGCGCGCGTGGATTCCGAGGGCTCCAAGATTCATGTAGGCGCGGACGAACCACGAGACGAAGATCACTACGAGAATCGGCACTGCCAGAACGCCACCGATTAGGTAGATCGCCTCCAGTGTGTCGGCCGTCGTCGCCGCGCCAAAGGCCGCAGCGATCGCAGCCAGCCCCAAGGAACCAACCAGTAGGCCGAATGCAACCAAGAGCACATAGAGGCTGCGGCGGCGTTTAACGGGCGAAACAAATCTATGATCTCGTACCCAGGAGATTGGTTCGGCGGTTGCGAATGCAAGGTCAACGAGTACCCACGTGATTCCAACCAACAGAAGAACACCTCCGGCTGCTATTCCAATCCAGGCCTCGGATTGGGAGCCGTAGCTTTCATGTTTCTGGCCCTCGATCACGACTGCTGTCACGTAGCCGTGCCACACCTCAGCTGTGACGGAGCTCCCGGCGGAGACCAACGCTGGCGGAACGTCGTCCGCCGAGAACGTGGCGCTGTATCCGCCACTGAAGTCGACCACCGTGTTTTCGCCGGATCTACTGCTTTGGATCTCGACATGTGTCACCTGAAGCTCGCGCAGCTCTCGGCAGTCGGCCGGTCGACTTACTCCGCAAAGCGGCGCGGCTCGGTAGGCAAGGTAGCTGTCGTACGAGATAAGTGCCACCGGCAGAATCGCCACGCCGGCCACGATCGCAATCAGTGATCGCCACGTGCGACTGACGAATCCTCCAGGGCCCATAGC
This sequence comes from Candidatus Eiseniibacteriota bacterium, assembly GCA_035601515.1. Lineage (GTDB taxonomy): Bacteria > Chloroflexota > Dormibacteria > Dormibacterales > Dormibacteraceae > UBA10449. Next base: position 1,265 of record DATNOD010000132.1, read on the forward strand.
CGAAACGGATTTCAGTCGCTCGCGAAACGGTACTTCCCCACGCAAATGGAGAAGGATGCGGGCCAACAAAGCGAGGTATCCGGCGATGAACGCGAATGGGATGAGAACGAGCAGGACGTGCACGATTAGTGATCGACTCTAGCGATTGGTGACTAGGCCTGATCGGTGCTCGTGTCCTCGAGCAGACCTGGCCACGAGGGTACAAACGCAGGTACAAATAACGCAGTCTGGACGCGTGCGTCGCGAGCACCCACCACAGAAACTCAATCGTCGGCGTCTTGTTGGTGAGACAAGTTCATGACCACAGTCACACGCGGTTCTGAAGCGAATCTGCTCGAGGAGGATGTCCAATGACGCACGAAGGCTTTCGCACTGCACGGCATGGACGGCGTACAGCCGTAGCTTTGGCTGTCGTTCTCGGCCTGTCGATCAGTGCCTGCGCCTCTTCGTCGGCGCCGGTCGCAGTGACGTACACCCTTGGGCACTTTCCCGCCGTGCCAACGGGTTCCTTTTCCCACTCCACCACCGGCGACCTGCAGGCCGTTCTAGACGCCGCAATCGACCCTGGTGGGCTGCCCGGCATTACGGCCACCGTGTTGGCGGCCGATGGCGGAGCATGGTCTGGGGCCGCGGGTACCGCCGACGGAATCCACCCCGTCGAGGTTCGTGCGCAGTTCGGTATCGCCAGCATCACAAAGACGGTGATCGCAGCCGAAGTCATGAGGCTGTCCGAGAAGGCCTTGCTGCGTTTGAGCGACTTGGTTTCGGAACATTTCCCTTCGAACCTTCATTTCGATACCAATGGGGCCACCATCGAAGACCTGCTCCACATGGAAAGCGGGATTCCTAACCCGGCAGCCGATGCCGCTGCGCTGGCGCACTTCTACGGACAGCCTGAAGATCCCCTGCGCGTGTGGACACCCGAGGAGGTCCTGGCCTCAGTTCCTGCATATCGTTCGAAACCGGGCGAGCGTTACGTCTACGAGAACGTCAACTACATGCTTCTCGCTTTGGTCATCGAGGAAATGACCGGAATGAGCGTTGCCGCTGCACTCGGCGCCAGCGTCTTGGCGGACCCACGTGTGTCTTCGATGGTGTATCAGCCAGAGGAGCGACCCAAGGGTCCGCTCGCGCTTCCGTTCCTCGAAGGGCACGTTCGACCCAACATCATGAAAGTTGGCGGTGGCTATCTGCCTACCAAGGCGGACACCAGTGTGACGAATGGCTACGGGAGCATGGCAAGTGATTCGGGGGCGCTTGCCCTCTGGGGATATCTACTCTTTGGCGGCCAGCTCGTCTCTGAGCAGTCTCTGCTCGCCATGACCGACTTCGGGAACAGTGTCTATGGGCTCGGGGTGTTCAACCAGAACAGGGACGGCGTCTGGCGTGGGCCGGGTCAAGCGATCGGCAACGGAGGATCGGACCAGGGTGGTTACTCATCGGCTCTCGTTGTCCTGCCGAGGGAAGGGATCGTCATGTCGATCATGACCAACCACATAGACGAGCCCACCGCTTTGGTGTTCCCGTTCGCCGAAAAGCTTGCGTTGGCCCTCCAGCGGAGCAACGTTCGCCAAGCGCAAGGCCCTTTTCTGAAGAGAAGTAGGCAGGCTGAGAATGCAAGGAATGAGGCGTCCTGGGTGGGTTCGATTCCCATCCATCCCCGCCAACGCCATCGTTGCGGTTGAGGACCGTAACGCCCTGACGATCGACGACACGAATAGGTAATGAAGATCCGATCCCCACTGGTTGCCTAGACCATGGCGGCCTCTCCGGCCACCAGCACCGAGAGGTCGTCCGTATCCTTGGCCGGGGGTGGCCAGGACAATCATCGACCCAGAGCTCGAGGCCCTCAAGGCGGGCGACGAGGTCGCATTTGAAGCGATCATCACCCGCTATCACGGGCCCCTAATGCGCCTCGCGATGGCCTACGTGCGAGATCACGGCGTGGCCGAAGATGTCGTTCAGGAGACCTGGCTGACCTGTCTGCGCACCCTCGATCGGTTCGAAGGCCGGTCTTCGCTGAAGACCTGGATCTTTGGGATCCTCATGAACGTTGCGCGTGCGCGACGCCGCAAGGAGTCGCGAATCCTCCCCTTCGCCTCGTTGTTCCGTCGAGACGACTCAGACTCGCGGCGGCCTACAGTCGACCCTCATCGATTTGGGTCCAACGGGCTCTGGACCACTCCGCCCGATAGCTGGAGCAACTTGCCCGAGGCCACGGTGATGAGCCGGGAGGCCCTCGACCGGGTGAAGGTCGCCATCGAAGCGCTCCCTGAAAAGCAGCGTGAGATTGTCATCCTCCGCGACATTGCCGGCATGGACTCTGACGAGGTGTGCGAATTGCTCGCAATCTCAGCCACCAATCAACGAGTTCGACTGCATCGCGGAAGAGCGGCCGTGCGGCGGATGCTTGAGGAGTACCTGCAATGAAGTGCCGCGATGTGGTGGAGCTCATGACCGAGTATTTGGAGGGAACACTCTCATCCACCGACCGGGCCAGGTTCGAGGAGCACATCGCCGGGTGTGATGGATGCACCGCCTATCTCGAGCAGCTACGAGCCACGAGAAGAGTTCTGGGCAAGCTTGCAGATGAACCGATACCCGAACCAGTGAAGTCGGAGCTCCTGAAAGCGTTCAAGAACTGGAAGTCGAGGTAACCGGCACAACCTACCTCAGGGACGTCTTCGGCCGGGGACTGTAACGTTTGCGACCGCGCGGTGACTGTACCAGCAGACCTCCCCGCTTAAGAGAGGACAACCTTCGATCACTCTAGGAGGCTGCTATATGCGTCATCTCCGCAGGCGAATCACTTTCATGTTGGGTTTGGGCGTTTTGGCCCTGGCCGGGTCGGGCTTCTCCCAAGGGGTCCTCGCTTCGGACGACGTCGCGGGTCATGTGTACGTCAACGACAACACGGCCGGTGTCAATACGATCGCTGCCTTCGACCGCCACGCCAACGGTAGGTTGACTGCCGCTAGCGGCTCTCCATTCGCGGCCGGCGGCGCTGGAACGGGGACGTTAGTCGGCTCGCAGGGTGCTCTTCAAGTCACCGCTGACGGCCGCTACCTCATCGCCGCCGATGCGGGCAGCAACCAGCTTTCCGTCCTTCAGATTCGGCGTGATGGAAGTCTGGCCCCGGCCGAGGGCAGCCCCACGTCATCCGGCGGCATCGAGCCTATCAGCGTCGCTGTCCATGGCAGCCTGGTCTATGTCGCCAACGAGGGGAATGGCACGACTGGCAGCAACTACACCGGCTTCAGGCTCGCCCGCGATGGCCGCCTGACGCCGCTAGCCGATTCCACGGTACCGCTGTCGAAGACGGCGAACCCTGGTGACATCCTGTTCAACTCGACTGGCACCAACCTCATCGGCATCGAAGTCGGAACCACACTCCCAAGCACCTTCCTTATCGACAGCTTCGCTGTCGGTCCCGATGGTCACCTCAGCCCAGCCGCCGGATCGCCGTTCGCGGCCCAGGCCGCGGGCCCGTTCGGCAGCGAGTTCTCGCCGACGAACCCCCGGCACCTCTACGTGTCCAACGCTCACGGCGGAGCCGGCAATGGATCCGTTTCAGCCTTCACCGTGTCGCATCCGGGCGTTGTCTCATCGATTGGCGACTCGCCTTTCGCTGACTTCCAGACCGCACCCTGCTGGGTCGAGATCTCGCACGACGGTCGTTTCCTATTCACCGTCAACACCGGCAGCACGAGCATTTCCAGCTACAAGATCCTGAGTGACGGATCACTCAGCTACGTGAGTACAACTCATTTCAGCAGCGGGCTCGGGATCAAGCCATTCGATGCTCGCCTGGATCCTTCCGGCGCCAACCTATACGTCGTAGACGCCGCACTCGCCGCAGTTAGCGCATTTGCGGTTGACGGTGGGACGTTGTCCGAACTAGGCCCGTCGCCTTTCGCCCTGCCGACCGGTGCAACACCATTCGGCGTGGTGGTCACTCGGAGCGACCAAGCGGAGGAGTAATAGAGCCACTTCGCAATTCCATGCGGGTGGATTGAGGGCTGGGAGAGTATCGCTCCTAGCCCTCTCGGCTATGTCCGGTCGCCTACACATGCAAACGCCGGGGCCACAGAACCCCGGCGTCTACCGGACGAATTAGAAAACGTAAGAAGAAGTCGTTACTTCTTCTTGGCGGCCTTCTTCTTGGCGGCTGGCTTCTTAGCAGCCTTCTTCTTAGCGGCCATATTGGTTTACCTCCTTCACTCTATTTCGGACCCGATGAATGGTTTTGGTGGCGGGTCCCAAATGCATTCCTCGAAAAGGTCTGCCGCTCATCAGTTGGTCGCTTCTGTGATGGCAACCATGAGCAGCACCACTTTCAAAGTGTTGTGATACCTGAACAGGACCACTTCTGTCAATGGATTTCGAATGATGCTTTTGCGCTGACGGTCAAGAGATCCTCTTCTGCTTGGCACGATTCGGAGACTGAAGTTGGCGACGTCCAAGAAATAGGTCGCGCACCTCATCGTCCTTAACCACGACGGCCTTCAGTCCGACTTCGCGCATCAGGTGCAGCCATCGTGCTCGCGGAAATAGACCTTGAACGTGGCGATCGTGCACAACGCGGGCCTCGCCTTCTTGGTTGTGCAGAAGGATCGCGAAGTCAACGACATACGTGCTGTCGGTCGGGTCGGGATCGAAGACCCACTGCAGGAAGCGCAGTCTCCCGGTCCCTCCCTGATCAGTGCCTGCGATAAAGGTCTCACGCACGAAGTCCGGCACGAAGAGGGCGATGCCACCGGGGCTGCAGTGCTCGAATGCGGTTTGCATCACCGCTCGTAGATCACGTTCGGTGGTCATGTGGCAGATCGCGTCATGAACGAAGACCACGTCGAACGTGCGGCCGAGTCGCAGCGTGCGAATGTCGCCCTTGATGTGCTCGCACTCTGGGTTGAGCCTGCGACTCACCAGGAGCATCCGCGGCGACAGATCCACCAACGTCATCGCAAAATGTGCCTTGAGGTGGAAGGCGCTGTTTCCGCCGCCTGAACCAAGCTCGAGCACAGTGAGCGGTGCCGGCCTGGTCGCCTTGAGGAGGACGCGCACGATGTGGGCCGCTTCGCGGCGGTATTCCATAGGGTCCGAGAAGATCGGCCACCATTCGGCCAGCTCGTCGTAGAGCTTCACTATCTTGTACAGCGTGACTCCTCCTGGAGCTCAGCGCGACGTCTGATCGCGGATCCATGAATTCAACTAGACGCACTGCGGTGTTTGCCGGCGTGTTCTTCATCGTGGCCGCTATCGCGGCGATCATCGGACTAGCTCTCGAGGGCCCGGTCCTGAACGACTCCCGCTACATCGTCGCCGGCTCTGGCGCTGACGCTTGGGTGATTCTCGGGGCTTTCTTCGAGGTGCTCCTGGCGATCTCGGTGATCGGCACTGCGGTTACGTTGTTTCCAATCGTGAGGAGGCAGAACGAAAGCATCGCCCTCGCCTACGTCGCCGGTCGTGTTGTTGAGGCAGTGGTCATCGTCGTCGGAATCATCAGCGTGCTTTCCGTCGTGACGTTGAGGAAGGATTTCGCTGGAGCTACAGGCGTGGACGCCGCCTCTCTTATGGTTATCGGCAAGTCTTTGGTCGTTGTCCACGACTGGACATTCCTGTTCGGGCCGAGCCTCGCCATCGGAGTCAACACGCTGTTGCTGGCGTACTTGATGTACACCTCCAGACTTGTGCCACGGATCATCCCCATACTGGGCCTCATCGGAGGCCCAGTGATCTTCGCTTCGGGGACCGCAGAGATGTTCGGCCTTTACCAGCAGATCTCGGTGTGGGGATCGATCGGTGCTATCCCGGTGTTCGCCTGGGAAATGAGTCTTGCGGTCTGGATGATCGCCAGGGGATTCAAGCCGTCAGCCATCAACTCTCTAGCAAGGGGCGTACGGGCCGATTGAATCGCAAGGGCTGCTGTTTCCTGCGACTCTTTCGCTTGGGAGTGCCCGCGTGAGGTCGGAGCTCGGTCCACCCTGCGCAGCTTGCTGCGGCAGCACCCGGGTGAGATCCGAGTTCGGTCCGCCTTGCACGGTCGACGTAGTCGGGCCTTGCGCGGAATGGACGGCGGGCGCCGTGAGGATGCTCATCACGTAGCCGCCTGCCGCGCCGAGCATGACGACGGCCATCAGCGCGAACGCGAACGCGAGAACTGCGGTAGGAAAACGCTTGGTTTCGAGTCTTGCTTGCACTGCCTGAACCTCCAACTGGGATTTGAATCTGGAATGCCCATGAGGCTAGGCACGGCGGGTTGATGCACCAGTGACGGGCGTCACATTCCGGCGGTGTCGTTGGTCACAAGCGTCTCCTTCCGACTGCAACGCGGCGCCAAAGGTTTCCCAAACCTCAGCCGCCAAGATCCAAAAGCGGCCTGGTGAAGACGTAGATCTGCCAGGCCAGATTGGCCCCGGATCAGGAGGAAAGACCATGAACAGGCACCGACGGTGGTTACCGCTGAGGCCCTGGTGGGCATCTGTCGCGCCGCTTGCAGTCCTGGGTGCGATTGCGTTCGGTCCGGCTATCGCTCCCGCCCTCGCCGACGACAGCGGTACTGCTCGGGCGATTGGCGACACGACCGTATTCGCAACCGTACCCGCGCCTGGGCACCCCTTCGGCGTTGCTGTCGACAGGAGTCGCGTCTACATTTCGACCAGCGCCGGCGACTTCTTTGCCGATCCCGCGACCGGTGGGCACCTCAATTCGGACGGCGAGCGTGTGTTTGCGTACGACAACAACGGCAACCTCGTCACCACCACAAGCATCGCCACCATGCCGAACTCCAACATGGGCCTCTTCGGCCTGGCTCTCGACGGCAACCCGACCCCGGACCATCACCTCTACGTCGCGGACATGAACGGGCGCATCCTCCGCCTTTCCCTCGACCACGACAACGGCGCACCTGTGCTGTTCGCCAAGGCTCCGCTGGCAGGAGGCTGGATGGCGACCATGTGGAACGACCTCGTTTTTGATCGCGCAGGCAATCTATTCATGACTGACGACAAGCCGCGCATCTGGCGGGTTTCTCCGGACGGGCAGCCTTCGATCTGGTTCGAGGACCCCAGGCTCGCCGGGTTCTTCGGCTTTGCAGGAGGACCGCTGGGTGGGCGGATCGATCCGACTGGTAAGTTCTTGTACTTCACCATCACGATCTCCGCGACCTTCCCCGGAGAGGCCGTCGTTTACCGGCTCCCTCTCGTCGACCACCCATCAGCGTCTGATCTCCAACTCGTGCACCGCTTCCCGGTCGTTCCCGGACAACAGTTGCCTCAGGCGACGGGTCTGGCCTTCGCAAGCTCCGGCAACATGTATGTCGCGCTGATCGGCACCAACCAGATCGCGGTACTTGATCCAGCCGGCAACGAGATACGGCGAATCTCCAGCCCACTGTTCGACTCGCCATGGGGGCTCGCATTCATGGGACAGTCGTTGCTGGTGACAAACGCCGACATCCAGCCGGTCGAAAGTCCGGATCGCTGGAAGGTCCTCAAGGTCTTCGTAGGGGAGACCGGATTGCCTCTGAACAGGCCAAGGACAACAAGCGAAGACAGCCCGGCGGCAGCCGCTCAGCCCTAATTCGGAATGGGGTGGGACTGATATAGCTCAGTCTCACCCCTATGCACGGTGTTCGGTCCTGGGGGTGCGAGAAGAATGAGTACAGTAGGGACTAGATGGCAGCGCTTACGCCGCAAGACATGAACCATTTCCGCGAGCGCCTCGAAGCCGAGCGCCATGCGATCGAGTCGCGAATCGCGGCGCGAAACCGCGACATCCAGGAGAATGTCCAGGAAGAGTCGGGTGTCGGTGACTCAGGCGATGAGTCGCTCCGCATCTACGACCGAGAAGACGAGACCGACGCCAACGCGCTCGACGAAGAGACTTTGGAGCAAGTCAACCGCGCGCTCGATCGGATCAAAGCAGGCACCTACGGGCTCAGCGAGGTGTCTGGGAAACCGATCCCGATCGAACGCCTCGAAGCGGTTCCTTATGCCACCACCCTGGTCAATGAGCAACCGCTCGATCCGAATTAGCCGCCCTTAGCGCGTTCGGCTGTATCACCACTTCTCAGGGCAGAACCTGGGGCTTCTTGCGGCGCTGAGCGATGGGATCTTCGCCGTCGCGATGACGTTGCTGGTGCTCAACATCGTCATCCCGACCGTTGGCCTACCGGCGCATTCGCAGCAGCCGATTTGGGCTCCGGGGGCCCTGGCGTCCGAGGCCACGGTCTGGAACGCGCTAGTGCCATTGGGCCCGCATCTGCTCACGTACCTGATGAGCTTTTTGACGCTGGGCATTTTCTGGGCCGGCCAGCAGACCCAGCTCAACTTCTTTGCGCGGAGCGACCACCGGCTCACGTGGATCCATCTCGTGTTTCTGCTGGCGGTGGTGTTCATGCCCTTCTCGACCGCGCTGCTGGCCGAGTTCATCACCTACCGGCTGCTGATACTGATCTATTGGTTCAATCTGTTCTCGCTCGGGCTCTTGCTGTTCATCAGCCTCGAGTACGCGTCGCGGGCGGGACTTCTAGCCCCTGAGGCGACCAAAGAAGTGGGGGCGGCAAGCAAGCGCAGGATCATCGTTTATCAAATTCTGTACGCCTGCGCCGCGCTTCTCTGCGTGTTCAACACGTGCCTGGCCATCGCGGTTTGGTCCTACTTCAGCTGAACTCAGTCATCGTGCCCAGGATCGGACCACTGAATCGCTTCTAAGGGGACGCAGCCCTAAGGCTTGCGGGCGCGTATGTGCGCGCTGCCGACCTTGCCGTCGACTCCGGGCATCTCTTCCGTGGCGTGCACGTTGAAGTCGGGATCCCGGAACCCTGCCTCCACGAGCGCAGCACGGTACTCCTCGATGGGGATCGTCCCGGAGAGGCAGCCTGCCCACGAGTCCAGCTGATTCTTGATCGTTGCGTCGAGCGGCTCCAACTCAACCATGTCAGCCACAGCGAAAAGCCCACCGGGCCGGAGGACCCGGAACGCCTCTTTGATCGCCGCGGCTTTGTCCTCGGCCAGGTTGATGACGCAGTTCGAGATCACGACGTCGACCGATGAATCTGGCAGCGGGACATTCTCGATCGTGCCTTTGAGGAAGGTGGCGTTGCGGACGCCGGATTGGTCGCGGTTCGCATTGGCGAGTGCCAGCATCTCGTCTGTCATGTCGACGCCGTAGGCGTGGCCACCCGGAGCGACGCGCCTGGCTGAAATCAAGACGTCGAGGCCGGCACCTGACCCGAGGTCGAGCACGATCTGGCCGGGCTCGAGCTGAGCGAGCATCGTCGGATTGCCGCAACCCAGGCTGATGGATTCCGTCAGCCCGACCGAATCGAGGTCGTCAGCCCCGTAGGAGCCGCTGCACCCGCAATCCGGTCCGTCGGCCTGACAGCAACCGGAGGTTGCGTTCAAGGTTCCAATCGGAGTCAGCGCTATCTGCTTGGCGACGTTTGCATACCTGGACCTGACCGCCTCTCGAACTTCGCTCATTGTTGGCGCCTCCCATCGATGATTGTCGATGGGAGGGATCCTAGCACGACCCATCGACAAATGTCTATGGATGTCCTACGATGTGCGTATGGCAATGAAAGTCCTGGCGGTAGTCCGAGAGCGCGGCGTGTGTTGCGGGCTTCCCGACGTCGACGAGAGGTGGGCCGAGGAAACCGCAACGCTCATGAAGGCTCTCGCGGACCCGACCCGGCTGACCATGGTGGCGTCGTTGTGGAAAGCGAAGACGCCCATCTGCATATGCGACTTCACCGCGAGTCTCGACCTCACGCAGCCGACCATCTCCCATCACATGGGCAAGCTCAAAGAAGCGGGCCTTGTCGAATCGGAGAAGCGTGGGATCTGGACTCATTACCGGTTGGCGTCGTCGCTCGAGGCGCCTACGCGTCAGCTGCTGAGCCTGCTCATCTCCTAGGGTCCCTTTAAGCGGCGGGAGTCGGGACAAGCTCGCCGACGAGCTTCTTGATGTGGACGTCGATCTCGTCCCGGATGCGGCGCACCGCGTCCAGATCCCGGCCCGCCGGATCGTCCAGCTCCCAATCCTCATATCGTTTGCCCGGATAGATCGCGCATGTGTCACCGCAGCCCATCGTTATCACCACGTCGGCCGCACGGACGTAATCGTCCATCAGCGGCTTTGGAAACTGTCGGCTGATGTTCAGGCCAATCTCGCCCATCGCCTCGACCACTCGAGGATTCAAGGCGCTCGCCGGCTCGCTGCCGGCCGATCGGATTTTCACGCGACCTGCCGCATAGCGATCGAGGAGCGCCGCCGCCATCTGGCTTCGACCCGCGTTGTGCAAGCACACGAAGAGAACCTCAGGAATCTCCGCGTTCATCGGCTCCAGATTACGGCGCCATCCGGCTCACGAATACACCGACCAGGTCGCGCCATCCCAGATCCACGTTTCTGGGGCGTTTGCCGGACCGAACATCACGACCTGGTTGGTGTCCGGGTCGAACGCCAGCGCGATGCCTACGCGAGGGCTGGGGTCGCGGGTTGAAGTGCGGTCGGTCCATTGGGTGCCGTCCCAGGTGATAGTGAACTCGGCCACGGGGTGGTTGTCGAGGCCGAAGTAGATGTAGGCGACGACCTCCTTCGTGGCTGAGTCGTACGCCAAGAAGCTCCAGCCGGAGGCAACCGGCGGAAGCGCCTGCTGCCTGGTCCACGTGAGGCCGTCCCACGTCCACGTGTCGTTGAGTCGCTGGCCCGGGAGGGTGCCGCCAAACAACACCGTGACGCCGACAGCTTCGTCGTAGGCCATGCTGAAGAAGTGACGCGCCCCCGGTGTGGACGGCGGGTCCTTGAGCGTCCAATCGGTGCCGTCCCAAATCCACGTGGCGTCGTACGTCTCGGTCTGGCCCAGGCCGCCGTACATGACTGTCACGCCACGACGCTGGTCAAAGGCCATCGCGGCATCGAAGCGTGCGTTGGGCTGGTGCGCTGGAAACTGCTTGGTCCACGTCGCGCCGTCCCAGGTCCAGGTATCGTCGAACAGCTTCGCCGGGCCGATGCCGCCCGGACCTGAGCCGCCGAACAGCACGATGACGTGGCGGACAGAGTCATACGCCGCCACAGACGCGCTTCGCGGTGAAGGTCCCTGTACGTTGAGCTGCGACCACCTCTGGCCGCTCCACAGCCAAGTGTCACCAAGCGCCACCGAGTTGCTGCCGTCAGCCGTCGGCGTGAAGGCGCTGCCCCCAAACATGATCACTCCATGGTTCTCGGGGTCGTAAACCATGACGGGCCCGCCTCGCTGGACCGGCCGGTCTCCGTTCTGCACGACGGGCACGCCGGCGGGGGTCGGGGTCGCGTGCGGTGAGGTGGCTGGCGTCGCGTTGGCTGAGGGGGCTGGCGTCGAGAGCGAGTTGGAGGAGGTGAGCCCGGCCGCTTGCCGCCACAGCCCAGACCAGCCGGTCGTAGCGACAACCGCCAAAGCGGTCAGCACTCCCACGGCAAACCCGGCGACCAGCACGTGACGCCTTCTCATTGCCAGTGGAACGGCGGCGTCGGGGCCGAGTTACGGGAGCGCCTCTACGTGGCCGCGCGGCTCCATTCGAGGGTAGTACTGGTCGGTGAAGATCACGTATCTCTGGGTGGCGAATGCGCCCGCCCACAGAGGCCAGCACGTGGTGAGGGTCAGGTGGTAGCCAGGTGCATCAGGGATGAGCACGGACCGGTTGTCCGGGTTGACGATCACGGCGCTCGTTACGTGGTATTTGAACGTGCCGTAGCGAGTCTCGAGGTCGACCTCGTCCCCCGGCGCCAGCTGCGGGAAGTTGATCCAGTACACGTTGTGGGCGGCCACCCCCACCGTGCCCGGGTCGCCGGGCCACACGGTCTCGGGGTAGTGGCCCGGGCTTGCGTAGAGGACCGACCTGGAAATGCCCTCCTTGACGGCAGCGTAGTACCCGAGGCGCGGGACGCGGATCGCGAAATCGATTCCGTTCTCCGGGTGCTGCAGGCTCGGATCGATGATCGGTACCCCGTAATGGTGGCCCGGCTCTCCGGACCAGACCTGGGTCAGTCGCTGCTCCTCCCGCATCCCTTGCCACATGCCGCCGGCAAAGGAGGCGATGAGCACCAGGCCCACGCACAAGCAGAGCAAGGCGGCAAGCCACAGCAGATGCGGGCGTTCCCGCGGCGGGCGCGGAAGCATCTCTTGAATAAACGCGTGACAAGGACACCCCTACTCATGCGACGTTAGAGGACGAAATAGAACGTGGCTCCCTCACCGACGGCGCCCTCGGCCCATGTCCTCCCGCCATGACGGTTGACGATGCGGCGCACTGTCGCCAAACCGATTCCCGCCCCAGGGAACTCGCTCTGGCTGTGCAGCCTTTGGAAAGCGCCGAACAGCTTGTGCGCGTAGATCATGTCGAACCCGACCCCGTTGTCGCGGACGAAGAGCCGTGTATCGCCGTCGACGATCTCGCTTCCGATTTCGATCCTGGCAACAGGCTGCTTGCTGGTGAACTTGAACGCGTTGCTGATCAGGTTGGTGAGCAGGATCCGAGCCAGCCTTGGATCAGCCGACGCGGTCATGCCGGAGGCGATTTCCGTCTCGACCTTTCGGCTGGGATTTGCCGCTCGCATCTCGTTCACCACTTCGTCCGCCAGGGCGCTGATGTCGCACGGCTCACGATGAATCTCCCCGCTTGTCAAACGGAACAGCGTCTGGAGGCCGTCGAAGACCGACGTCATGCGCTCGCTCGCCAGCCGCATTCGCTGCAAGTAGTCCTTGGCACGCGGGTCGAGTGCATCACCGTAGTCATCGAGCAGTGTGCGATTCAGCCCGTTGAATGAAAGCAGCGGCGCACGAAGGTCATGCGACACCGAATAGCTGAAGGCCTCGAGCTCGCGGTTGATCGCGGTCAAGGCCGTCGTCCGCTCTTGCACGAGGCGCTCGAGCTGAGTCCGGTACCGGCGGAGCTCCTGCTGCGCCTTGTACAGCTCAACGAAGACCGTGACTTTTGCGCGCATGATCGCGGGCACCACCGGCGCGAAAACGAAGTCCACCGCGCCCAGGTCGTATCCGCGTCCCATGTCGGTCTCGACACGGTCGAGCGCGGTGACGAAGATGATCGGGGTCAACTCCGAGCGTGGGCGCTGGCGGATGAGCTGGGCGGCTTCGAAACCGTCCATTCCCGGCATCCGAACATCGAGCAGGATGACCGCGAAGTCTTGTTTGAGCAGCTGCCGCAGGGCATCGGGACCAGACGCGGCTTCGACGACGTTCTGGCCAAGCGGCGCCAGGATCGCTTTCATCGCGAAGCGTTTGGTCGCGTCGTCGTCGACGAGCAGGATGTCGACTTTTGTTTCGGTAGACGCCGGCCGGGTGGTTGTCAGGCGCTGAGCCATCACTGGACGCTCCTGAACCCGCTGACGCCGTCGCGAACGCTGTTCAGTGGCTCAGCCAGGACCGCAGCATTGCCACGAGATGAGAGCTGACGACAGGCTTGGCGATGTAGTCCGACGCCCCCGCCTCTATGCATTTCTCTCGGTCTCCTTTCATCGCTTTGGCGGTGAGCGCGATGATCGGCCGGTCCTTGAATGAGTCGTGGCTGCGCATCCGCGACATGGTTGCGTAGCCATCCATCTCGGGCATCATCACGTCGACCAATGCGATGTCAATATCGGCGGTCTGGCTGAGCGTTTCGAGAGCCTCGCCACCGCTGTTCACCGATGTGACCTCCATGCCCTGGCGCTCCAACACCGCAGTCAGGGCAAAGATGTTGCGAATGTCGTCATCGACGACCAGGACTTGCTTGCCTGCCAGCGATATCTCGACCGGTACGCTGCCGCCGTCCGCGATGGCGTCGGTCGAGTCCATGTTCAGGATGGCTGCGACCTCGTCGCGCAGCCGCTCCGGCGACCGAACCTCTTTGCCGACGATCGTCTTCGTCGCCCTCCCTAGCTTGAGCTCCTCCTGGCGTGTCAGCTCTTTGGCGGTGTACGCGACCACCGGCGTCGACCGCAGCCGCTTGTGGGCGCGCACGTGATCGATGACCTGCCAACCAGACATGCCCGGAAGACCGAGGTCGATGACGATGCAGTCGAACCTCTCCGCCTCGATCGCCGCCAAGGCCTCCTCACCGGTGGCGACCGCTGTGGTTGCCCCCGCGATTGGCTCGATGAGATTGATGATCTGCTCTCTCTGCACCGGCTCGTCCTCGACGACGAGCACGTTCCTCGTCGCCACCGCGGCGGGCGGTCGATCCATGACCGCGATCGCCGTCTTGCGCGAGGGTTCCGCGGTGCTCGGGGCGATCTTCAGCGCGGATGACCTGGCGCTGCCGCCGACCGAACCGTTGGACGAGCCGGCCGGAGTGCCCGACCACGCCACGACAGGGCTGGCGATAGGCAGATAAAGCGTGAATTTGCTGCCCACACCGGGTTGGCTCTCGAGCGTGATCTCGCCCGCGAGCAGTCGCGTCAGCTCCCGGCAGATGGAAAGGCCGAGCCCGGTTCCGCCGTACTTGCGGCTGGTGGTGCCGTCACCCTGCGCGAAGGCCTCGAAGATCGTCTGCTGCTGGGCCGTTGGGATGCCGATACCAGTGTCGGTGACGCTCATGGCGATCACAGAGCCGGCACGGTTGAGCGCTTCATGCCCAGGGCTCCAGCCGGAGGTCGCGAGCTCGGCACGAAACTCGACTCGGCCTTTCTCCGTGAACTTGAATGCGTTGCTGAGGAGGTTGTTCAGCACCTGCTGCAAGCGCTGTGGGTCGGTCGGGATGCTCTCTGGCAGACCTGACGCGAGGTCGATCGTGAAATCCAGCTTCGTCGCTTCGGCCACATGGCGGAACGTGCGCTCGAGCAGCGGCGGCAGCTCGGACAGCGGCCAGTCCGTGATCTCCAGCGCGACGGTCCCCGACTCGATCTTGGTCAGGTCAAGGATGTCGTTGATGAGTTTCAGAAGGTCGGTCCCGGACGAGCGAATGATTGCCGCGTACTCGGTTTGCTTGGGCAGCAGGTTTCCGTCTGGGTTGTCGGCGAGCTCCTGGGCCAGGATCAGTAGGCTGTTGAGCGGCGTGCGCAGCTCGTGCGACATGTTGGCCAGGAATTCCGACTTGTACCGCGACGTGATCTCGAGCTGCTCGGCCTTCTCTTCGACCAGGTTCTTGGCCACCTCGACCTCGCTCCGCTTCTGTTCGATCTCGGAGTTCTGCTGCGCAAGTTGCCTCGCTTTCTCGGCCAGCTCTTCATTCGTATGCTGCAGCTGGTCCTGCTGGCTCTGCAGCTCGTTGGCCAGAGATTGCGACTGCTTCAGCAGCTCCTCGGTGCGGGTGTTGGCGTCAATGTTGTTGAGGACGATTCCGATGCTCTCCATGAGCTGGTCGAGAAAGTCCTGGTGCGTCTGGCTGAAGCGCTGGAACGAAGCCAGCTCGATGACGGCCCGCACCTCGCCTTCGAAGAGAACCGGCAGTACCACGATGTTGGCAGGGCTCGCTTCACCGAGACCCGACGTGATACGGACGTAGTCCGACGGGACGTCGGTCACGAGGATCCTCTTCTTCTCGAGCGCGCATTGGCCCACCAGACCCTCGCCAATCCGGAACTCCGTCGGCAGGTTCTTGCGGCTTTTGTATGCGTAACCCGCCTGAAAAACGAGGTGAGCCTCGTTGCCGTTGGGGGCGATCATGCCGTAGAAGACGCCTTGCTCCGCATTCACCAATGGAGCGAGCTCGGACAGGATCATCTTCGAGACCGTCATCGGGTCGCGCTGGCCCTGCAGCATGCGGGCGAATCGCGCGAGGTTGGTCTTCAACCAGTCCTGCTCGGTGTTCTTCTGGGTCGTCTCCTTGAGGTTGCGGATCATCTCGTTGATGTTGTCCTTGAGGATCGCGACCTCACCGCTCGCCTCGACGCCGATCGACCGCGTGAGGTCGCCCTTGGTCACAGCGGTGGCGACGTCCGCGATGGCGCGAACCTGGGTGGTCAGCGTGGCCGACAGCTGGTTCACGTTGTCGGTGAGGTTGCGCCACGTGCCGGCCGCACCCGGCACTCGGGCCTGGCCGCCGAGCCGGCCCTCCACACCCACCTCGCGGGCCACGCTTGTGACCTGCTCGGCAAAAATGGCCAGGGTGTCGGTCATGCTGTTGATCGTCTCCGCCAGTGCGGCGATCTCGCCCTTTGCCTCGAGGGTCAGCTTGCCCCTCAGGTCGCCGTTGGCGACTGCCGTCACGACGCGCGCGATGCCTCGTACCTGATCGGTGAGGTTGCTGGCCATCGTGTTGACGTTGTCGGTGAGGTCCTTCCAGATCCCGCCCACGCCCTTGACCTCGGCCTGGCCGCCGAGCTTGCCGTCGGTGCCCACCTCGCGGGCGACACGCGTGACTTCGGACGCGAATGCGTTGAGCTGGTCCACCATCGTGTTGATGGTGTTTTTCTGGACCAGAAACTCTCCGAGCGCGTCGACCGTGATCTTCTTGGAGAGGTCGCCCATGGCGACTGCGGTCGTGACGTCGGCGATGTTGCGGGTCCGGTCCGTGAGGTTCATGTTCATCGTGTTGACGTTGTCGGTGAGGTCTTTCCAGATACCGCCCACGCCCTTGACGTCGGCCTGGCCGCCGAGCTTGCCTTCGGTCCCGACTTCGTAGGCCACACGTGTGACCTCGCCGGCGAGGGCATTTAGCTGGTCGACCATTGTGTTGACGGTGTTCTTGAGCTCGAGGATCTCCCCGCGAACGTCGACGGTGATCTTCTTGGAGAGGTCGCCGTTGGCGACGGCGGTGGTCACCTCGGCGATGTTGCGCACCTGGCTCGTCAGGTTGCCGGCCATGGAGTTGACGTTGTCGGTGAGATTCTTCCAGATACCGCCCACGCCCTTGACCTGGGCCTGACCGCCCAGCTTGCCTTCGGTGCCGACCTCGTGCGCAACGCGTGTGACCTCGGACGCGAGGGCGTTGAGCTGGTCGACCATCGTGTTGATGGTGTTCTTGAGCTCGAGAATCTCACCCTGGACGTCGACCGTGATCTTCTTGGAGAGGTCGCCATTGGCGACGGCCGTGGTCACCTCGGCGATGTTCCGAACCTGGCTGGTGAGGTTGCCGGCCATGGAGTTGACGTTGTCGGTCAGGTCCTGCCACGTGCCGCCGACGCCTTTGACCTGAGCCTGGCCGCCGAGCTTTCCCTCGGTGCCCACCTCGCGGGCGACTCGAGTCACCTCGGAGGCGAACGCGTTGAGCTGGTCGACCATCGTGTTGATGGTGTTCTTGAGCTCGAGGATCTCGCCCTGTACGTCGACCGTGATCTTCTTGGAGAGGTCGCCGTTGGCGACGGCGGTGGTGACGTCGGCGATGTTGCGAATCTGGTTGGTGAGCTGACCGGCCATCAGGTTGACGTTGTCGGTGAGGTCCTTCCAGGTGCCGGCCACGCCCTTCACCTCGGCCTGGCCGCCGAGCTTCCCCTCGGTGCCGACCTCGCGCGCGACGCGCGTCACCTCGGAGGCGAACCCGTTGAGCTGGTCGACCATCGTGTTGATGGTGTCCTTGAGCTCGAGGATCTCGCCCTGGCCTTCGACGGTGATCTTTCGCGAAAGGTCTCCGTTGGCGACCGCTGTCGTCACCTCGGCGATGTTGCGGACCTGGCTCGTCAGGTTGCCGGCCATGTTGTTGACGTTGTCGGTGAGGTCCTTCCATACGCCGGCGACTCCCGGCACCTGCGCTTGGCCGCCGAGCTTGCCCTCCGTGCCCACCTCACGCGCGACGCGGGTCACCTCGGAGCTGAACGCACGCAGCTGGTTGACCATCGTGTTCACGATCCGCGCCGTTTCCAGGAACTGTCCCTGCAGCCGGCGGCCGTCGATGTCGGTCGACATCGTCTGCGAGAGGTCGCCTCTGGCGACGGCGTTGATGACGCGGGCCATCTCGCTGTTGGGGCGCACCACGTCCTCGATCAGGTCGTTGATCGAGTCGAGGGTTGCTGCCCACGCCCCACCGGAGTCGCCGATCGACGCGTGCTTGACCTGGCCCTCTTTGCCAACGTGCTTGCTGAGCCGGCGCAGCTCGCGTTCGAGGCGCTGGTTGGACTCGATGATGTCGTTGATGGCGGCCGCCACTTTGCCCGCCGGTCCGGGCGAGCTCATCGGCATGCGCACGGAAAAGTCACCGCGCTTGACCGCGGTGAGGACCCGCAGCATCACCCTGTGATCGGCGCTCTCCGGGGCTAGGGCTCTGCTTGCCATTGTGATTTTTCTCCTCTCCCTTCTCTCTCGATTACGCGGCAGGTACCCAGAACTTGACCTTGGCTCCTTGACCTGGCTCGCTGGCTATGCGGCACCAGCCGCCCATCAGCTGGGCGCGCTCCTTCATTGCGAGCAGCCCAAGATGACCGGGGACGTGCATGCACTCGTCGACGACAAAACCGGCGCCGTCGTCGGCCACCTCTACGACGACTCCTCCGTCAAGGGCTGAGGCGGCGACCCGGATGCGGGTCGCATGTGAGTGCTTCTCAACGTTGGTCAGCGCCTCGGCGACGTTCTTGAAGACAATCAACTCGACTTCGTTCGGCAGATCATCGGGGAATTGCAGGTCGAGGTCAGGCTCGATGCCGGTGTGCACTCGGAGGGTTTCGAGGCGGTCGCGGATCGCCTCTTTGAGTCCGACCTTGAGATCCAGGGCTTCAGGGCTGACAGTGATCAACAGCCGGCGTAGTGAGTCCTCGACTTTCTTGATGGTCGCCGCCAGCTGGTCGAGCTGGGCGTTGCTTCGGCTGTTGGAGCTGTCGTTGCGGATGCGCTGCAGCTGCAGCTCGGCGGCCGTGAGCAGCTGCAACGAATCGTCATGCAGGGCGCTCGCGAACCTGCGCCTGGCCTCGTCACCCCCCGAAGCGACATTGGCCAGGAGCTGGCGCCGTGCAGCCATCGCCTCTTCCAGCCGCTCGACGGCAACGTCGAGCTCCTCCTCGGCCTCGCGGTACTGCCAGACGAGACCGGTGGCCGTGGCCGCAATACGAAGCACCCAGGCGTCGTCGGTAGTGAAGCCGCGCTGTGAGTCGTAGGCCGCGAGGGCGCCAATCCGCCGATCGCCGGCTGGCCACGAGACCGCTATCGAGTTGCGCATTCCGCGCAAACCGTTCTCGCGCCAGAGCTCGTCGAGCTCGGCGCACGTGCCGTTGCGCAGCTCGAGCTCATCGCGGAAAACGATTCGCTCCGCGACTGCCTTACCGTCGCGCGCCAGGGGGATCCTGAGACTGCGGACCGGCGATTGGGACCGGAAGCCAAACGGTTCCGGCTGGACGGCAAGAGCTCCATGTGATGAAAGCCGCCAAAAGGCGACGCGCCGTGCGCCCACGAGTCCGGCGACGGTCTCGCCAAGGTGGCCGAAGAACGCCGGCAGCTCCATGTCGGCCTCGAGGTAGGAGGACACGGCGCCAAGAGCAATTGAGGCTGCTGTCTGCGCTTTCTCCAGCCGGTGCACGGCGCGCACCCGCTGCCGTGGCCTCAGGCGGCCCGCCTCCAGCAACCTTGCTGCCTCACGCAACTTGGACTCACCCGTAGGCCGGCGGCCGGCCGGCAGGGTGGCTACCTCCACGTCGCCCCTCCTAAGAGTCTTGTCCGGCTTAAATCAAAGCGCCCCGGGGGTGGGGAAGTCGCCGTACAAGTGAGGTAGTTCAAGGGGCCCGCAAACCGGGCCCCACAGCTTCAGCAATCGCTCACGCGCGTGCCCGACCGCGTCCGAACAGCCTCAGGATGAAGAGCAAAACCAGGGCACCGAGGAAGGCGATGATGATGGTGCCGACCAGGCCGACGCTGCCATGGATGAAGAAGCCGGCCAGGAAGCCGCCCAAGAGCGCGCCGATCAGGCCAACGATGATGTCCCCGATCAGCCCGTAGCCGTGGCCTCGGCTGACGGTTGATGCCGCCCAACCGGCGATTAGCCCCACGATGATCCAGG
>DATNOD010000133.1:0-12122 GCA_035601515.1 Candidatus Eiseniibacteriota bacterium
GGCACCGGGAAGTAACCCTCTTTGTGCCGCGGCCGGAATGCCAGGTTCGGCTCGGAGTTCTTGCCCGAGTTCCAGATGCCTTCGTCGGAGTCGATGTGGTAGTAGCCGCTGAAAGCGTTCTGGTCGAACCGCAACGAGTTGAAGAGGTAGAACTCGGCCTCTGGGCCCCAGTAGCTGACGTCGGCTATTCCTGAGCGCCTCAGGTGCTCCTCCGCCTTTTTGGCGATGAACCGCGCGTCGCGGCTGTAAGGCTCGCGCGTGATCGGGTCGACGACGTCGCAGATCAAGAACAGAGTCTTGTGCGATAGGACCGGATCGATGGTCGCCGAGTCCGGGTCGGGGACGAGCATCATGTCGCTCTCGTCGATCGCCTGGAAGCCGCGGATGCTGGACCCGTCGAATCCGAGGCCGGTGACGAAGCTGTCCTCTTCCAGCTCTCCGAGCGGCAGGCTGAAGTGCTGCCACGTACCGGGTAGGTCGATGAAACGGACGTCGACGACCTCGACGCCCTCAGCCTTCGCGCGCTCGATCACCTCGCGCGGGCTCGTCTTGCTGCCACCTTTGGTCACAACTGCCATGAACACCCTCCTGAACCCTGGATTTCGTTGCGGGCCCGTGAGGCATCCTAGGAACTGCCGGCGAGCAGGATCACGGTGGGCTCAGACAAATACCGCGGCCCACCTTATGTGTGGGCCACACGACAAGAGAAATCCACAGGCGTCGTGCGGTCGTGCAAAGCGCACGAGGCGCGGCAGGTCCCTTCGTCAGGTGCACACGTTTCGAGCGCGGTCGTCGCACCCATAGCCTGATCACGAGCCGATGGCCAAACCACATGGAGGTGACGTTCTTGTCGATGCCGAGCTCTGATCTCAGGATCGCGCTGTCGAAGCGCAAACCGTTGTTCTTGATTGCGGCGGGTTTCGCATTCCTGGCTGGTGTGATTCCCCTTGCCGTGGCGGCCGACGACAACACCGCGACCCAGGCGGCCGGCGTCGCCGCCGACACGGTCTGGGTCATCGTCACCGGCTGTCTCGTGATGTTCATGCAAGCGGGCTTCGCGATGCTCGAAGTCGGCTTCAGCCGCATGAAGAACGTCGGCACGGTGGTCGCCAAGGTTGTCACCAACTTGAGCGTGAGCTCGATTGCTTATTGGGCGGTCGGCTTCGGCTTCGCCTTCGGCGCCGGCGGCATCTTCGCCGTCATCGGCGGCAGCGGCTTCTTCCCGACTTTCAGCCCAGGCTCTCAGATGAACCTGCCGGCCATAGCCGGGAGCACGGCGCCCGCGGCGGCCAAGTGGTTCTTCGAGTTCGTGTTCTGCGCAGTGTCTTTGGCCATCGTCTGGGGCACGATGATCGAGCGCACCAAGTTCATCGTCTACATCCTTTTCGGCGTTCCATTTGCCGCCCTCATCTATCCGCTCATCAGCCACCAGCTCTTCGGCGGCGGCTTTCTGATGGCGACGCTCGGCAGCCAGGACTTCGCGGGCTCAACAGTCGTGCACCTCACGGGCGCTACCGCTGGTTTGGCCGGCCTGTTGCTCCTTGGGCCGCGCATCGGCAAATACGAGAAGGGCAGGTCGAACGCGATCCCGGGCCACAACATGCCTCTGGCTCAGCTCGGGGTGCTGATCCTTTGGTTTGGCTGGTTCGGCTTCAACCCCGGATCGACCCTGAACGCGACGAACCTTCACTTCGCCGACATCGTCGTCGTCACCAACCTCGCCGCGGCGGCGGGAGCAGTGGCGGCGCTGGCCACCATCTACTTCATCACCAAAACGATGGACGTCGGCATGATCGGCAACGGAGCGATTGCGGCGCTCGTCGCCATCACGGCGCCATCCGGTTACGTCGAGCCGTGGGCCGCGATCGTCATCGGGGCCGTCGCCGGCGTGATCGTGGTCGTGGGCGTGCTCGCCCTCGACAAGATCCTCGACGACCCGGTCGGGGCGCTACCCGCCCACGGCCTGGCCGGTATCTGGGGCACGCTCAGCTGCGGCCTCTTCACCGTCCCGGCGCTGGCCAAGTTCAACGGCGTCGGCCAGGGTGGCTTCTTCTACACCGGCAGCCTGCACCAGCTCGGTGCCCAGGCGATCGCGGTGACAGCGTCGTTCCTCACCGTGTTCGTCCTCAGCTACTCGCTCTTCTGGATCATCAAGAAGACCGTCGGCCTCCGCGTCTCGGCGCGCGAGGAGATGGAAGGCCTGGACATCAGCGAGCACGGCATGTGGGGCTACCCGGAATCGTTCATGCCTGTGCCCGGCGGCGTTTACCGGCAGCCGGATACACCGACGGTGAACCCACACCGATCGCCCGAACCAGCGGGCAGTCCGGCCCGGAGTGAGGGATCAGCAGCATGAAAATGGTCATGGCGATCATCCGGCATGAGCGTCTGCAGGAAGTGCAGGACGTGCTCGACGAGTGCGGCGTTTCCGGAGTCACCGTGACCGAGGTCAAGGGCTGTGGCGCCCAGCGCGGCTACACGGAAAAGTACCGCGGCGCCTCCGTCCACATCTCACTGAGGCCGCGGCTCAAGGTCGAGGCGGTGATGCAGGCCGAAATAGTCAAGACCGTGGTTGACAAGGTGGCGG
The DNA here is from genome assembly GCA_035601515.1 of Candidatus Eiseniibacteriota bacterium. GTDB lineage: Bacteria > Chloroflexota > Dormibacteria > Dormibacterales > Dormibacteraceae > UBA10449. Next base: position 2,588 of record DATNOD010000133.1, read on the forward strand.
AGGCCGCGCGAACCGGCGACCACGGCGAGGTCGGCGACGGCAAGATCTTCGTCATCGACGTCGACGACGCGATCCGAATCCGGACCGGCGAGCACGGCCCCGAAACCGTCAAGCACGGCCAAAGGGCCATGTGGGGCCACTAAACGATATGAGGGAAAACCCGGATGGTTTTCCCTCATCGCCGGGCGCTTCGCGCGCGGCTGCGCCCATTCCGGTATAAGGATCGCCTTGTTCTAAGAGTTTCTTCAGGCGGCGCTTGGGAGTGAGAAAAACAAAGTCTCGGCCCGGGCTTAACCCGGCCGACAAAGCCGCTAGTAGAGAAGGTCGGTTTTAGGCTGCGCCCTGCTTGGCAGCCCTCTCGGGCTCCGCGGCTGGGACGAATTTCTCGATCCAATCCTTGATCGGCGTCTTGCCGCCCGGGTATCCGATCAGCCGGTCAACGAGCTTGCCGCCGCTGAACATGCCCAGCGTCGGGATGCCCATGATCCCGTAACGAATCGCGATCTCCTGGTTGACGTCCACGTCCAGCTTGCCGATCGTCACCTTGCCGGCGTACTCGTCAGCGAGCTGCTCCACAACGGGCGACATCATCCGGCACGGGCCACACCAGTCGGCGTAGAAGTCCACCACCACGGGATTGCTTGCCTGGAGCACGTCGGCCTCGAAAGTCGGGCCGTCGAAGTGCTTCATGTTTTCCACGCTAGATACAAGCCAGGGGCACTCGCCCGTATTCCGGCAGACTAGTCGGGCACCCATGGCACTCGCCCCAGGCATCCGGACCCCGTCTGCCTTCGACCAGGCGATGCACCAGTTTGGAGCCCGGCTGTTCGAGGCGGCACCGGGCCTGGTCACCTGGGTCCTGCTGCTGGCGCCGGCCTGGATCCCGATCATCTTTCCCTGGCCCGGAGCCTTTGTAGTGGCGGGCGGCGTCCTGCTGTTCGACGTCTACTGGCTCGGGCGCTCGATGACGGTGGTGACGGGGGTCTGGAGCACCCTCTCGAAGATGCGCCGGGACATGAAGATGGACTGGCTGGCGGTCTGTTACGCCGACCAGGCACAGGGACTCCACGACCCCTTGCAGTACATCCATCTGTGCGTGATCCCGACCTACACCGAGCCCTACCACGTACTAGAGGAGACAGTCCGGGCGATCGTCGACGCCAACTATCCGACCGACAAGAAGATGATCGGGATCATCACCCGGGAGACGGACAAGCCGGGCTGGGAGAACGTGGCCAGGCTGCAGGAGAAGTTCGGGGACCGGCTGCGCGGCTTCTATCACATCAAGGATCCACTCGAGCCGGGGATCGTCATCGGGAAGTCCGCGGCGATGAACTGGGGCGGGCGCTGGATGGTCCGCGTTCTGACCGAGGAGGGCTACGACCTCAACCAGATCTTGATCACCGACCTGGATTCCGACTACCGTGTCCACCCGCAGTACTTCGCCTGGATCAGCCAGCACCACGCGCGTGAACCACTCCGGGACTTCGTCATCTGGCAGCCGGTGCCCCTCTTCCACAACAACATCTGGCAGGTGCCGATGGCGGTTCGGGTGATGTCCGCGGCGACATCCCAGTGGCAGATGTTCCTGCACTCGCGGCCGCACCGGTTGGTCTGCTTCAGCAGCTACACGTGCAGTCTGCAGTTCGTGCACAGGGCCGGTTACTGGGACAAGGACGTGATACCGGAGGATTCGCGGTTTTACTGGAAGGCGTTCTTCACCTTCGGTGAGAGGTTTTCAGTGAAGTCGGCGTTCCTGCCGCTCTACGGCGACTCGCCCAACTCACGGGACTATGCGTCGACGCATATGAGCCAGTACAACCAGATCAAGCGCTGGGCCTGGGGCATCACCGACGTGCCCTACGTGCTGGCCCGGCTGTTCAAGCACCCCGAGATCCCGCTTATCCTGCGCATCCGGCGCTTTCTGAACCTGTTCCTCAACCACCTCAACTGGATCTTTCTGCCGCTGCTTTTGATGTTCGGGGCGTCGGTGCCGATCTGGGTCAGCCAGGACTTCGCGCTCACCGACCTGGGCCAGGCGCTGTGGTCGTGGTCCGGCATCCTGCTCACGATCACGCTCTCGACCGTTGTGTTCTTCCTGTTTTTCGAACTGTCGATTCTGCCGCCCAAGCCGAAGGAGTGGCCGTTCTGGAGGAAGGTGCTGGTGCACGTCCAGTACATGGCCTACCCGGTCGTCGGCCTGGTGATGAGCGTGGCGCCGGCGCTGGAGGCGCACACGCGGTTGCTGCTGGGCCGCTACCTCGAATACCGCGTGACCGAAAAGGTATGAGCACGCTGGATCCTCTCAGCGCGCGAACCGTCGCTGAGACAATCGGCAGCCTGTTTAGGGCCGTTCACCGAGACATTCGCGAGCAGGTGGAGGGACTGGACCGGAAAGCGCTCAACTGGAAGCCGCATCCCGATGCGAACTCCATCGCGGTCCTCGTCTTCCACGCGCTGGGTTCGGAGCGCGAGATGATCAATGCGGTTCGAGCGATCAAGACAGAACGCGATCGCCCTGCCGAGTTCGAGGTCGAAACAGACGCTGCCGATTTGATCGCCCTGCTCGAAATTGCCGACGCCGACATGGACCGCCATATTGCCGCCCTCACCGCTCACGATCTGAGCGCCCCGCGGCCTCGCGGCGACCGGCCTGCACGGCCGGGCCTGGAATGGCTAATCCGAAACTACGGGCACGAACGTGAGCATCTCGCGCAGATCGAGCTCACCAAGCAGCTTTATGGCGCCGTGCGGTAGGTTCGCCCCTTAGGCCCCGCAGACGGGGTTGTTGATGAACCACGGCAGGCAGAACAGAGGGCCGGCCAACGCCCAGATCGTGAGCAGGGCGATGATCGCCAGCCCGGCCACGAAGACCGTGCCCGTGAGCCAGTTGCGCCCGGGCACCGGCCATGTTTTCATGCCCCTGCGCCTGGCGATCCTCGGGCCGAAGTAGGCGTCGATGAACGGGAAGAGGAGAAGCACGCCGATGACGATCGGCGGGATGACGAGCGACATGATCAGCTCGGGGCCCAGCTTCAGGAACTGGAAGAGAAATAGGAAGTACCAGTCGGGTCGGGGAATGGTCACCGTCCGCGGATCGGCGGAGGCCTCGAGCTGCAGGTTCTTCTGAACGAAGAACGCGAGCAGGCCGACCGCGACCATGATCGCGACGATAATGATCGGATACGGCCAGAAGTGGTCGGGGAAGAAGGGATGCGTCTCGTCGTCGGGCATGTCGTCGGCCAGGTGGTGCCCGGCGTCCCCCATGAGGATGGGGAAGAGGGCCAGCGTGACGAGTATCGGATACAAAATGTGGTCAGGGCCGATTGGCAGCCGCTTGTAGTCGGGCTCCAGCGTATGACCGTGCGACTCGCCCTCGATCACCGGCACCTCCGTCTCAGCGACGGCAGCACCTGGCCCCTTCATCTTCAACTTCTCGTCCATCACATCGGCTCCGAGATTCCGTGCGCGCGGATGAATCGGAAGTGGATGTACATCAGAAGCACGATCAGGGCGGGCAGCAGGAACACATGAATGTCGAAGAAGCGCTGAAGGGTCGACGGTCCAACGACCGGGCCACCTTGCAGCACTTCTTTGATGAAGGTGCCCAGCTGTGCCGGCGGCGCCGAGCCGGCGATCTTGATGGTGACCTCGGTGGCGAAGTACGCCTTGGTGTCCCAGGGCAGTAGGTAGCCGGTCAGTGAGAAGAACAGGATGATGAGGAGCATCGTCACGCCGACGATCCAGTTGAGCTCGCGCGGCGCGCGATACGAGCCTGTCCAGTACACCCTGGCCATGTGGATCAGCACCATGATGATCAGGATGTTGGCGCCCCAGAAGTGCGTGCCGCGGATGAGCCATCCGAGGAACACCGTGTTCTGGATGAAGTTGACGCTGGTGTAAGCGGGCGCGGGGTTGCCGGCTGCGTCGGGCACGTAATACAGGGCGAGAAGGATGCCGGTCACCAGCTGGAGCACGACGAGCACGAAAACCATCCCGCCGAAGCAGTAGTAGAAGGCGTTCGCAAAGTTCGGCACGCGCTGGTACAGCGCTTCGTCGACATCCTTAGTGAATGGATAACGCTCATCGAGCCACTCCACCACCGCCATCTGGATCTCGCGTGGGTGCGGGATGGCCATTCTTCTAAAAGCCCAGGATGATGCCGTCTACGTCGATCGTCGTGGGGTCGGTCCCTTCCTTCCAGGTGAGGTGCGACAGCGGGAATGCGGCGGGGCCGTGGAGCACGGAGCCATCGAGGCGGAAGCGCGAGCCGTGGCACGGACAGTCGAAGGTCTTGGCGTCCTGGTTGAGTGCGTACGAGCACCCCAGGTGCGGACAGTTGATGGCGTACACGCTCACCTTGCCGTCGGTCTTGACGACATACCCGCTGAACGCCAGATCCCCCGCCGCGTTGTCGCCACCGCCGTCGGCCATCACGAATGCGGAGTTGGGGCTGGACGGCGCATCGAATCGGATCGCCTCGCCGTCCGCAAGCGAGTTGATGCCCTTCGGCAAGCTAACCGGCAGCGTTACCTTCCTCTGACCCTTCGGTGGCGCGGGCCACAGGAAGACCAGAATCGGCGCCAGCCCTATGGCCGCTATCGCGGTCAGGAGGCTGGCCATCCACCACCCTATGAACGTGCGGCGGGTGAATGTCCGTGGCGTCGAGTCAGCCATCCGACCCGAATTCTAGCCGCCCTTCAGTCGCGGGCGTAAGGCGGCAGGCCGACCGCCGCGCGCACTTCGTCCATCGTCCCGCCGGCGATGGCGCGCGCTCGCTCGCCCCCGCTCTCGAGGATGGCGTCGATCTGCTCGCGGCTCAGCTCGGCGCGCCGCTCGCGGAACGGAGCGAAGCGCTCAACGATGCGCTCGGCGAGGATCCGCTTCTTCTCCTGGCAACCGATCTGCGCCTTTCGGCACAGGTCCCAGTAGTGCTCCCAATCGTCGAAGAAGAACTTGTAGAACGCGCACACGTTGCATGTGCGCGGGTGGCCCGGCTGTGTTTTGTAGACGCGTTTGGTGTCGGTCACCATGCTCATGACCTGCTTGCGAATCACGTCCGGTGGGTCTGTGACTCCTACGATGTTCTTGAGGCTCTTCGACATCTTCGCCTTGCCGTCGGTGCCCTTGACGATGGGCGCGTCGGGATTGAGCACGACCTGCGGCTCGGGAAAGACGGGGCCGTACGTGCGGTTGAAGCGTCGAGTGATCTCACGTGTGAGCTCGACATGCGGAGCCTGGTCGCGACCCACAGGCACGACGTCGCCCTTGACGATGATGATGTCGGCGCTCTGCAGCACCGGGTACTCGAATAATCCGAGGTTCACGTTGTCAGGCTGATCGCGCACCTTTTCCTTGAACGTGGGTACCCGCTGCACCCAGCCAAGCGGTGTCACCATCGCCAGCAGCAAAGTCAGCTCGGCCACCATCGGGATCATCGACTGGCGGTAGATCACGGTCCGCTCGGGATCGACGCCGATGGCGATCAAGTCCATGACCATCTCGTACAGGTCGTCGCGGAAATCGCGAGCGTTGGGGATCGTGGTCAGGGTGTGGTAGTCGGCGACGAAGATGTACGACTCGTACTGGTCCTGCAGGCCGACATAGTTGATCCCGGCGCCCAGGTAGTTGCCCAGGTGGAAGCGACCGGTGACCCGGATACCGCTCAGCGAGCGTTTTCGACCTTCCATGTGACCGAAGAGTGTATTGGGATCAAGACTCAGGGACCGGGCGTTAGCATTGCCGCAAATTGCCAGAGGACGAGCGAGCACCTGAAGTTCCGGTCGCGACCGCCGGATTAGGTTCGCGTGCGCTTCGGAACACGGTTTTGGTGCTCGCGGCCAAGGTGGTGGCGCGGCTCATAGCTCTGGTCACCGTCATTGCGACTCTGAAATGGCTGATGCCAGCCCCTTATGGCACCTTCACGACCCTGATCAACTACACGGCCATCGTGAGCGTCGTCCTCGACCTCGGCTTCAACGTCCTTTATGTACGGGAGGGCGCTCGCCACCCCGCCGACATCCAGCGATATCTGCGCAATGTCATGTCGCTGCGGCTCGTGATGGCGGTCGGAGGCTTTGTGGTCCTCGCCATCGCCCTCGCCGTCGCCGGCCTGAGCAGCCTGCTGGTGCCTGGATTTCTGCTCATGGTTCTCACGTCTTACTCGACCCTGCTGCGCAACACGCTCTATGCGGTCCAGCGGCTCGCCTACGAAGCCATGGCTGTGGTGCTCGAGAGCATCGTTCTGCTCGCCCTGGTGCTGATCGGAATCAAGATCGGGGCCGGAGTCACATATTTCGTCTGGGCGTACGCGGCCCAGTACGCGTTCAGCTGCGCGTATTTCGCGATCGTGCTCTGGTGGCAGAAGATCGCGGTCGTGGGCTGGAAGCTCGAGCCGCAGCTCGTGCGCGAGTGGTTCTTCCAGGGTCTTCCCTTCGCACTTACTTTCGTGCTGACAATCCTCTACTTCAAGATCGACCAGCCGCTCGTTTACGCGATCCGCCCGCACGTAGAGGCGGGATGGTATGCGGCGGCTTACAAACCATTCGAAGCGCTCCTCTTCATCCCGATGACGCTTCTGTCGGTCGTGTTCCCAGTTCTATCGGTCTACTTCCGCGAGAGGCCGCAGGAGCTGACCGACGCCGTGAGCCGGTTCTTCAAAGCTCTGCTCGTCATCGGGTGGCCGATCGCGGTCGGCTTGTTCGTCCTCGCACACCCGCTGACGACGATGTTCTTGTATCCACAATCCGAGCCGGCGCTGCGGATTCTTGCGCTCGCTCTCGCAATCGGCTTCGTCAACAACGCGTTCATCGGCGCCTTGAGCGCATCGGACCGCCAGCTGTCCTTTACGTGGGCCGCAGGCTGGAGCCTGATCGCAAACCTGGCGCTCAACCTCATCCTCATCCCGTTCTTCGGTTATATCGGCGCGAGCTGGGCCACCGTCCTGACTGAGGTCGTGCTCGGAGTCGCCGGCTGGATCTTGACCAGGCGCCACATCGGCCAGGTCCCGGTTCTCCAGCTGACGTGGCGACCGATCCTCGCCGGTCTGGTCATGGGCGCGGTCCTGTTTCCGCTTCGCAATCTCGATGGAGTGCAGGTCATCATCCCGATCGCGGTTGGCGCGGCCGTCTATGCGGGCGCGGCGCTGCTCCTGCGCGCGGTTACTTCGGACGAGATCGCGTTCGCCCGGAGGGCTTTAGCGCTGGCCAGGTGACCCCGAAACCGGTTTTGCTCAAGCCGCGCGGCGCGGTCGAGCCCGTGCCGTGGGAGGAGATCGCGGTCGATGCCCCGGAGCTGAAACCGCAAACCCCTCTCGAGGAAGCCCAGTACGTGGCCCTGGACGTCGAAACCACCGGCAACGCCCCGTTTCTCGTGCTCGAGATCGGCGCCGAGCGATTCAAGCTCGACGGCCCGCTGTCCTTCTTCGACACCCTCGTCGACTGCCGCGCACCCATCAACCCGTATGCACGCCGCCGTCATCACATCGAGCGCTCGATGTTGATCGGCGCCCCGGAGTTCAAGGATGCGCGTAGGGCATTCCTGCGTTTCGCGCAAGGCGCGGTGCTGGTCGAGCACAGCCACGATGCGTTTGACACCTGGCTCGTGGGGCGCGGACTCGAGAGCCCGCTCCAGCACCCGATCATCGACACATCCGGGTTGGCGAGGCTGGTGCTCGAGCTTCCCAAAGGCCAGACGCCGGGGCTCGCCACGCTGGTCGAGCTGCTGAACCTCGACATCACGCCGGCACATGCAGCGCTTGACGACGCGCGTGCGACCGCGATGGTTTTCCGAGCCTTGATCGCTCGCGTACGCGAAACGCTGGGCTGGAGAACTCTGGGCGAGGTGCTGGCGGCGCTGCCGCCGCGGCCGATCGTCGACCGGACCCCTCCTAATCGAAGAGGGTCAGCTGCAGGTCCGGCTCAGGGTGCTCGAGCCCAGACAGGCCAACCCCGATCAGCCGCACCGGCCGCGACTCGACGTGCGACTTCTCAAGGGCCGAGCGCGCGGCGCGGAAGATCGTCTCGACGTCGTCGGTCGGGCTCGTCCGGCTCACCTGGCGGCTCACCAGCCGAAAGTCCGGGAGCTTGAGCTTCACGTAGACCGTGCGCGCGCGCACGCCTTCTGCTTTGAGTCGCTCGACGACGCGATCGGTCAACTCGCGGAGAGCGCCGTCCAGCTGCAGGCGGTCGCTGACGTCGTTCTCGAATGTCGTCTCCGCCGAGATGGTCTTCGCGGGCTTGCTCCCGTCAACCGGGGCGCGGTCACGTCCCTGCGCCATCCGCTGCAGCACGGCGCCGCCGACACCGAGCGCCTGCACCAGTCGCTGCGTCTCGTAAGTGGCCAGCTCGCCGACCGTGCGCACTCCCATCGCCTGCAGCCTCTCTTCGGTCTTGGGTCCGATGCCGGGGATGGCGCCGACGGGGAGTGGGGCGAGGAAGTCTGCCTCTGTGCCGGGCGGGACCAGGACCAGCCCGTCCGGCTTTCTGGTTCCGCTGGCGACCTTCGCCACCAGCTTGGACGTGGCCGCACCGACCGACGCCGTGAGCCCAACCTCGGTGTGGATCTGGAACTTGATCCGCCGCGCGACCTCTTCCGCGTTCGAGGTGCCGTGGCGCGTGCGCGCGGTGACGTCGAGGTAGGCCTCGTCGAGGCTGACACCTTCGACCAGCTCGGGCGACGTGAAGCGCCTGAAGATCTGATGGATCAGCCGGCTGGCCTCGCGGTAGCGCGCGCCGTCGGGGCTGACGACGATCAGCTGCGGACAGAGCTGCAGCGCCTCATGGAGCGGCATCGCCGATCGCACGCCAAACGCCCGGGCCTCGTAGGACGCGCCCATGACGACTGCGCGGCGAGATCGCCCGGCCACCGCCACCGGCACCCCGCGCAGCTTGGGATCGTCGCGCTGGTGCACCGACGTATAGAACGCGTCGATGTCGACGTGGAGGATGGTCCGTGGCCAGTTGTCCGGTCGAGGCATGCTTGCGGCCAGTCTGCCACAACAACTTGTGGCCTACTTCCGTTTGGTGCCCCGGGTCTTGGTGTCTAGGCCTGGCGTGGCCGGGGCGGCCGGGTCCAACCCGGCCGCAACTTTGTTTTCTTGCCTCCCTTGCGTGGCAAGGAGAAGGCTTTTGGAAAGAGTCCATCCTTACACCGGAATGGGCGCAGCCGCGTCGGCGAAGCCGACCCGGCGATGAGGGAAAACCATCCGGGTTTTCCCTCATATCTTTGTGGCCTACTTCCGTTTGGTGCCCCGGTTGTTGCTGTCTAGAGGCAGCCGCGGCCTCTAAGGGCTTGGCGTCGAGTTCAGGGCCGCGGCGACGTTGGAGAAGACGTTCGCGATCTGGCCGCCCATCTGGCTCAGGATCACGAGCACGACCACGAAGACCAGGATCAAAACCAGCGCGAACGCGCCGACCGTAAGGCCGATCGCGAGCCCGACGCCGCCTCCCGAACGCGGTGCGGCGCCCCCGGCGGCAGGCACCCAGGCCTGGCCGTCCCACCGCCACAGGCGGTCTTGCGAATAGGCGGGTCTCCA
>DATNOD010000134.1:0-6266 GCA_035601515.1 Candidatus Eiseniibacteriota bacterium
TATCGCACTTCGCACTTCACCAACCTCGGGCCGTGGGAGACTTCGGGCATGAGCGAGACGGCGGCAAAGGATTACCTGGGCGCCATCAAGGCCAGCCTGAACAGCCCGAACATGGTTCTCGACATGCGCATCCCGCAGACCGCCTTCTACCAGCAGACCGCCCTGGACACGGCACTCGCGCAGTTCCTCGCCGGCGAGCTGTCGGCCACCCAGTGCATGACTCAGATCACCAACCAATGGAACAGCAAGACTGACGAGATCGGTCGACAGGCACAGCTCGACGCCTACAGGTCGAGCCTCAGCGTCACCAAGTAGGGAGCCCCGGCGGCGAGGTGTGCATCCACCTCGCCGCCCATCCCGCTGGTCACTGCCTGGAGCCCATGAAGAGGTCCCTTAATCGATGAGCGGCCAAGCTTCCACGCGCGCTGTCCCGATCGCGGCGTCCGCGCGGAGCCCGCTTGTTTCCCGGCTCGACCGCTCGGCGGGGGCCGTGTTCATCCTGCCCGCAGTCCTGGTCATCCTGACGTTTTCAATCTTTCCGCTGCTGGCATCGCTCTACGTGTCACTCACTCGGCTCAGCTTCTCGGAAGGTGGCGTCCACCTTACTTTCGTCGGCCTTGGCAACTACGCCAAGCTGGTGGTCGGCATCGACCGCACGCATTTCGTCGGCGTGACGGTGCCGCTCACTCCCCTGACCGCAGCCGTCCTGGCGGTCGTCTACGGAGGAGTCGCTTTTCTTCTCGTGCGCTACCTGCGGAGCCCCGGCCGCACAGCGCTCGGATTCGTGGGACGGCTGGTCACGGCGGTCATCGCGGGCGCCCTCGTATGGCTTGTAGTCGATACGGTCTTGACGAGCGGGCGGCCAGGGACGCTCGTTGTCACGCTCATCTACGTCAGCGTCGATGTATCGGTCCAGTACGTACTCGCGCTCGGCCTCGCCCTGTTGGTCGTGCAGCACATCCCGGGCCGCCGCTTCTTCAGGGTTGTATTTCTGCTTCCGATGATGATCACGCCGGTCGGCGTCGCGTACCTCTTCCGCATGCTCACCGACACCAGCAAGGGGCCTCTCTATCCGCTCTGGGCTCATTTCGGGTTGACCGACGTGTCGTGGGTGACCAACCCCTGGGGCGCCCGGCTCGCCGTGATGATTGGTGATGTCTGGCAGTGGACGCCCTTCATCTTCATCGTTCTCCTGGCTTCGATCGAGAGCCTGCCCGTCGAGCTGAACGAGGCTGCTGTCGTAGATGGCGCCAACCGCTGGCAGCTCTTCTGGGGGGTCACATTTCCGCAAATACTGCCCGCGACCTCCACCGTCGTGCTGATCAGGCTGATCGAGGCGTTCAAGATCGTCGACCTACCCAACGTGCTCACGAACGGCGGGCCCGGAACGGCCACGGAATCGCTCACGCTGCATGCGTACACGATCTGGCGATCGCTGGACATCGGGGGGTCCGCAGCGGTCGCTTACATGCTGTTATTCGTCGTGACCTTTGTCGGAATCACGTATGTCAATCTCTTCCGCCGTCGAGTGACGGCGATGGCGTAGGGCATGGCAACCAAACGCGGGCGGAGCCGATCCTTCTCGATCCATCGGCCATCACCGGTAGGCATGGTCGCTTCCTACCTGCTCCTGTGCGCCTGGGCGCTCGTCGTGCTGTTCCCCCTGTACTGGCTGGCGATCACGTCCTTGAAGACTCCACTCGACGTCAACGGCGGCCCGTTCTACTTTCCATTTCGCGACTATCAGCCGACGCTCGAGTCTTGGCGCTACATATTTGTCGACCTGGGCGAGGATACCTTCCGCCCATACCTCAATACCGTCGTCGTTGGGCTCACCAGCACCACGATCACTCTGCTGTTGGGATCGATGGCCGCCTACGGCCTCGTGCGCATGCGCTATCAGGTGCGTTTCGGCGCGATCGCCTCGTTCGTCGTCGGCCTCGCGGCGGGCGTCGCGGTCTTCGCCGTCGGCGGGCCCTGGCAGCTCGGGGCGGTCGGCGGCTTCGCGCTGTTCCTGCTGCTCCTGCAGACGGTTGGGCGGCGATTCAAGAAGTCTCTTGGCAACGACGACATCGCGTTCTGGATGATCTCCCAGCGCATGCTGCCGCCAGTCGCGGTGGTCATCCCGATTTACATCTTCTTTCAGCAGCTCGATCTACTCGATACGTGGGCGGCCCTGATCATCGCCTACGTTGCATCACACCTGCCGATCGTCGTTTGGCTGATGCGTGACTACTTCCAGAGCGTGCCGCTCGAGCTCGAAGAGAGCGCGGCCATCGATGGCGCCTCGCGGTATCGCACCTTCCGGTCGATCGTGGTCCCGCTCGCAGTACCAGGACTGGTTGCCACTTTCCTGTTCGTCCTGGTCTTCGCCTGGAACGAGTACCTGATCGCCCTGTTCCTGACGAGCGCGAACGCCCAGACGCTGCCGCTGACGGTCGCGGCCCAAAACGCCACTCGCGGACCGCAGTGGTGGTACATGTCGGTCCTGATCTTGATCATGATCGTGCCGGTCATCGCCATGGCCATTGCGCTCGAGCGGTTCATCGCACGCGGCCTGCTGGTTGGGGCCGTGAAAGGCTGATGGCGCGCATTGTCGGCGTTACAGCGAGGGACGTGCGTTTTCCCACGTCTCGAACGCTTGCCGGTTCCGACGCCATGCATACAGCTCCCGACTATTCGGCTGCTTACGTCGTGCTCACGACCGATGCTGGCGACCATCTCGAGGGCCATGGACTCAGCTTCACACTCGGCCGCGGTACAGAGGTGTGCGTGGCAGCCGTCAATGCCCTCGCGCCGATCGTGATCGGGCGCACGCTCGAGTCCATCACCGCCGACATGCGTGGCTTCTGGCGCGCGATCACGGGCGAGCATCAGCTGCGCTGGCTCGGGCCCGAGAAGGGCGCCATCCATCTGGCCTCGGGTGCGATCGTGAACGCCGTCTGGGATCTCTACGCGAAAGTCGAAGGCAAGCCGCTCTGGAAGCTGCTGGTAGACATGAGCCCAGAGGAGCTGGTCGCCTGCATCGACTTCCGCTACATCAGCGATGTGCTTGCGCCGGCTGAGGCGCTTGCCATTCTCCAGCGCTGTGCGCCCACTCGTGCCGAGAGAGAAGCGGAAATGCTGCGCTCCGGCTTTCCCGCGTACACGACGTCGGCCGGTTGGCTCGGCTACTCCGACGAGAAGCTGAGGGCCCTGTGTCGCGAGGCAGTCGCCGGCGGCTGGACCCACCTGAAGTTGAAAGTCGGCCATAAGCTCGAGGACGATATCCGCCGCGCGCGGATCGTACGCGAGGAGATCGGGCCCGACCGTCGCTTGATGATGGACGCAAACCAGGTCTGGGACGTGCAGGAGGCCATCACGAACCTGAAGGAGCTTGTCGCTTTCGATCCTTACTGGGTCGAAGAGCCGACGAGCCCCGACGACGTGCTCGGTCACGCAACCATCGCGCGTGCCATCGCACCGGTCAAGGTGGCCACCGGGGAGCACTGTCAGAACCGCGTCATCTTCAAGCAGCTCTTCCAGGCCAACGCCATCGGCTTCTGCCAGCTCGACGCTTGCCGGCTGGGGGGCGTGAACGAGATACTGGCGGTTCTGTTGATGGCGGCGAAATTCGGGATTCCGGTCTGCCCGCATGCTGGTGGTGTGGGACTCTGCGAGTACGTACAGCACGTGTCTCTGTTCGATTACATCGCGGTAAGCGGATCCCTCGAGAATCGGGTCCTCGAGTATGTCGAGCATCTGCACGAGCATTTTCTCGACCCGGTGAGAATCCGCGACGGGCGTTACGTCGCTCCGCTGGCTCCTGGTTTCAGCATCACCATGCGTCCAGCATCGCTGAGTGAATTCGAATATCCGATGGGCCCGGCATGGAGGAGCGCGTGACCCCAGGCGTGCTGTCGGTGGTGGCCGCGACCGGGCAGCACCTGATTCGGCTGGACGATGGGATGTACCTGAAACGAGAAGGCGTGTTGAGCCGCCTGCCGGACGGCACTTCGATGGACGCGCTGCTCAGACGGCCGCTCGATGAGCTGCGCCGATTCCTGGGGGAGGACCGGCCGGCAGCATCTTTGCGGGATGGTGCCGTACTCGAGGCGCCGATAGAAAGCCAAGAGGTCTGGGCTGCCGGAGTGACCTACCAGCGAAGTCTTCAGGCACGAGCTGATGAGGCAGTGAGCTCAGATCCTTATGACCGCGTCTACACAGCCGAGCGCCCTGAGATCTTTTTCAAGGCCACTGCCGGACGCGTGCGAGGACCAGGCCAGGCCGTATACATACGATCTGATTCCAGCTGGGATGTGCCTGAGCCGGAGCTGGCCGTCATATGCAACAGCCGTGTCGAGGTGGTTGGTTACACCATCGGCAATGACATGAGCTCCCGGAGCATCGAGGGCGAGAATCCGCTTTATTTGCCGCAGGCGAAGGTATTCGATGGATGCTGTGCGCTTGGGCCGGCGGTCGCACTGGCGTGGGACTTTTCGTCGTCGGATCGGAAGATCGAGCTGGACATCCGCAGGAATGCATCGATCATCTACCGGTCCGAGACGTCAACATCTTCGATGAGGCGGTCGATTCTGGACCTTGTGGACTACCTGGGCCGCGACCAGCGCTTCGAAGCGGGATGCGTCCTCCTTACTGGTACAGGCATAGTCCCTCCGTCGGACTTCACATTGCAAGACGGCGACGAGGTCAGCATCCGGATCGATGGCATCGGGCTGCTCGAGAATCCAGTTCGGCGGCATGCCTCCCGAGGCGAGTCGGACCACACATGAGCGGGGGGCGCCTCCAGGGCAAGGTGTGCCTCATCACGGGCGCCGGCTCAGGCATCGGCCAGGCGACCGCCCGACTGTTCGCGCGCGAAGGTGCGCAGGTCGTGGTGGCTGACGTTGACGATCGCGGCGCGCGGTCCACAGTCGCCGGCATTCGCAAGAGCGGTGGCGAGGCGGTGGCCGAGCACGCTGACGTCACCGACGAGCAGGACACGATCGCGCTGGCGGCCAAGGTGGCCAAACGGTTCAAGCGGATCGACGTGCTCTTCAACAACGCCGGAATCAGCGGAGTCGGCGATGTGCTCGAGACCGAGCCCGACCTGTTCGACCGCGTGATGAGGGTGAACGTTCGCGGCGTCTATCTGACCAGCCGCGCGGTTGTGCCTTACATGATCAAGCAGCGGTCCGGTTCGATCATCAACATGTCGTCCTGCATCGCTCAAATCGGCCTGGCCCGGCGTGTCTCGTATGCCGCCTCGAAAGGCGCGGTCCTTTCCATGACCAAGTCCATGCAGGTCGACCTCGCACCGCATGGAATTCGGGTCAACGCGCTGCTGCCCGGAACCATACTCACGCCCTTCGTCGAGCGATACCTCAAGGAGTCTTACAAGGATCCTGAGGAGGGTTTCGCCTCGATCCGGAAGCGCCAATTGACAACTGAGCTCGGGCGGCCGGAGGACGTTGCTTCAGCCGCCCTTTACCTGGCTTCCGACGAGTCGAAGTTCGTCATGGCTTCCGGCCTCATCGTCGATGGAGGCGTCTCGGGAGCCAAGTAGCGCTCAGGCCGCTTACTCGGGCTCGGGTGCGGCGTCCAAGCCTTCTTTTAGCAGCCCGTCCAGGTCCAGCCTCGTGCCGACGAAGCTGAGGTGGCCTTCTTTGTCCCTCGGCCATTCGGCTTCAGGCCGGTCCCAAGCCAGCTCCAGGCCGTTGCCATCGGGGTCGCGCAGGTACAGCGCCTCGTGCGTGCCGTGGTCGTTGACGCCGTCAAGGGGCCAACCGGCCTCCGCCAGGCGCCGTAGGGCATCGCCGAGTGCTGCTCGGGTCGGATAAAGGATCGCGACGTGATACAGACCAGTTGTTCCGGGGGGTGGGGGAGAGCCTCCCTTTGACTCCCACGTGTTGAAGCCGAGGTGATGGTGATAGCCGCCGGCCGACAAGAAGAGGGCTTCGGGCATCCTGAAGATCACGTCGAAACCAAGGATGCCGACGTAGAAGTTGTAGACGCGCTCGATGTCCGCTGTCTTGAGGTGGACATGACCGATCCTCGTCCCGGCGGCGACGGGTTTCGGGGCACGCTCGCGGGGGGTTGTCGCGGTCTGGTCGGTTGCGGTCGGCGCTTTGGTGCTCATGTACTCTCCTTCGAGAACAGTTACTGATGGTCACTTTATTCGAGATGGTGCGTTGAGCCTCGACTGGACCCCGGCCCGGTTTCCGCCCCGCGAGACGATCACAGGCGCAACCGTGCGCCTCGAGCCGGTCGACCCCGAAAAGCACGCG
>DATNOD010000135.1:0-6650 GCA_035601515.1 Candidatus Eiseniibacteriota bacterium
CCGAAAAACCGACCACCAGCAGCGTGAGGATGACCAGCGCCAGCAGCAGCCGGCGCCGCGAGGATTCCTGCACTGTGAGCCGGGCGAAGACGAAGACGGGCGGCATGCCTACTTTTCCTCAGCTTCCAGTAACTGCAGGAATCGGTCTTCCAGCGTCTGATGTCGCGGAGCGACCTCGTAAACCCGCCCGCCCAGGCTGACGATCGTCGAGACGAGCTCCGGAACGCGCTCGATGTCGAGCTTGGAAAAGGTGAGCTGGTCGCCCTCGTCGTCGAGCGGACCGAAGGCCGACAGCTTGGTGCGCGCCGCTCCGTCGAGACCGCTAACGCGCACGCGAACGGCTGTGCCGCTGAGCAGCTCGTCCATTGTCCCCGACGCGATCACCCGGCCATGGTCGACGACGGCGACCCTGTCGCACACCTGCTCGACCTCGCTCAGAAGATGGGAGTTGAGGAACACCGCGGTGCCTCGTGCGGACAGGCCGCGAATGATCTCGCGCACGTCGTGGCGGCCGACGGGATCGAGCGCCGACGTTGGTTCGTCGAGGAACACGAGCTCTGGCTTGCCGACCAGCGCGGCCGCGAGCCCCAGGCGCTGCTGCATGCCTTTCGAAAAGGTGCTCACCCGATCGTCGGCGCGCTCCGACAGCCCGACTGTCTCGAGCGCGGTCGCAATCTCGTCCTTCCAGGTCGAGCGCGGGAGCGGCGCGAGCTCGCAGTGGAGCGCGAGGACCTCTCGCGCGTCGAGCCATCCCTGGTAACGAAAGAGCTCCGGCAAGTAGCCGATGCGCCGACGGGTCTTGAGGTCGCCGATCTTTTCGCCCAGCAGCCACGCCTCGCCAGATGTCGGTTTGAGCAGTCCGAGCAGCAGCTTGACGGACGTTGTCTTGCCGGCGCCGTTGGGTCCGAGGAACCCGAAGATCTCACCGCGCGGAACTGTCATCGACAGGCCAGCGAGCGCGACCGTGCTGCCAAAACGCTTCGATAGATCGACTGTGTGAATCGCTGGATAGCCGGCAGCCGCCTGGGGGGCGGCTGCTATCGAAACGGACGCCGTTTCAGCCACGAATGCAGGCTAGCGGAGTCAGCTCTTCAGGTTGTCGGCCACCTTCACGACCTCGGACTGCTTGAGCGGCCCCGCGACTACGAAGACGTTGCCTTTGATCCAGATCACGCCGGAGCCCAGTCCGGTGTTGTCGCCGACGGCCACGCCATGGACGCCCTGGACCGTGACCGAGGTCGATGTGGCGTACTGGATGGGGATCGGGATGATCAACGTGGAGCTCGGGTCACCGATGGCTTTGATCGCTGCCGACAGTTCTTTGGAGATGCCGGGGATGGACAGGATGTAGTTCTCGAGCTGCTTCGCGGTCACCTGCGATGACGTGACCACTGGTGCGGACGACTCGGCGATGACGAGCTGTGGCACGTTGATGTCCTGCGAGCTCGAATTCGTGTTCGTGTTCGCCTTGAAGTTTCCGTACACCTCGAGGATCGCGGGCCCTACGGTCACGGTCAGCTTGGCTCCCTCCATTCCCTTGGGCAGAGCGGGAAGCGACTTGCCGGTCTTGGCCGCGGCGGCTGCCGCCTTAGTGGAATCGAACGTGAAGACGGCGACTGCCTTCGGCATCGCCGCGTAGGTGACCGTCGAGGACACGCCGGCCGGCACGTACTTCGCTACTGGGGCGTTGAAGCCGGCGATCGTCTTGGCGTCCGCCGCCGACAGCACCACTTCAGGCTGCGGCTGCTGCGACCAGGTGACCGTGCCGTAGTCGCCGAGCGCCGACAGGGCCTGTATGTCTGTGATCTGGATGGGAACCGCTTCCACAGTCTTGGGCTGGAAGAGCGGAAGCACGTTCGCGAACGCGGTCGCAACGAGTACGACCAGCAGCGCAGCCGCGGCGAGGCCCGCGAACATCGTGCGCGATGCCGGCCGCAGGATCGGGAGCGTGAAGCCGAATCGCGGCTTGGCCGCGGGCGCAGCCTGAATACGCTGGAATGCGGAGGCTGCGTCGACCTTCACGTCTGGCGTCGCGAGCAGAGTCGCCACGGCCCGCGCGTCTTCCGCCATGCCGGCGTAGCGGGCCTGGCAGTCTCGGCAGTCAGCGTAATGCCGGCGGTCCGAGCTGGTGAGCGCGTCCGGATCGTCGAACATCCGGCGCAAAGTTCCTTCAGATAGATGTGCCACGGGTGACCTCCTTGCGCAGCGCGGCTTCTGCACGCCTCAATAAAGTTCCGATCTGTCCGATTCCAACTCCGAGCGCTTCCGCGACCTCGGCATAGCTGAGGCCGCTCGCGCGTAGTACGAGCACTGATGCGGATTTCGGCGCCAGGCGGGCGAGCGCGGCGCGCACAGCTCGGCGGTCCTCGTTGACCTCGAGCATCCGCTGGGGATCCACTGTTCGCGAAGCTTCCTCTGGGGCCTGCGCCTGTTCGCGTTTCTCGCGCCGACGGCGGCCACGAAGGCGGTTCAACGCCGTGTGCGCGGCGGCCCGATGCAGCCACGCGGGCGCGAACTGTGCGCTGGCCGAGTGGAGCCGGTGGAAGTTGATGAAGACCTCCTGGGCCACGTCCTCGGCCTCGTGCGGATCGGCCAGCACGCGGTTGGCGATGCCGGCCACGCGCGCGTATTCACTTTTGAACAGCGCTTCAAAGGCCTCTTCGCGAGATTTCACCAGATGTTTCGAGGCCTCAGCGAGGTTTACGCCCACTGAAGAACAAGCCCCACCAGGGCGCCGTTTGTGACACCTAGGCCGCTTTTGCTTTCGGTCTGAAGACCTTGATGAGCTCGCCCGACACCGCCCGAAGAAACGGGTATCCCCAGAGGCCGACCGAGAGCAGCGAGCCGAAGATGACGACTGCATCGACGCTGGCGCGGCCGGCCTTCTCCCAGTAGACGTCTTGCAGGTTGAGCCAGAGAGCGAACTCGTCCAGCGTGAGAGCCGCCCCGACTCCGTACGCGATGGCGGTGAAGCTCGCCAGCCAGCTCGAGCCCACGGCCTTTTCGACCAGCCACACGTAGCCGACCAGCAGCAGGATGAGGATGCCCCACACCAGGTGATGGATGTGGAGGCCGCCGCTGGTGGTGACGTTGTGAAACGGTCCGATGCCGGCACGGATCGTGTACGTGATGATGCGAACGATGCCGAATGTGACCAGAAAGGCGACAGAGGCCAGGAACAGCCGCTCGCGCGCCTCATCCTTGAAATGAAATCGATAGAGCTCGGTGAGAACTTTGATCACGGGCTAACCCGCGAGCGATCTCTTCTGGCGCGCGCTCCGGGCGATCTCGTCCTCGATGATCGCGAAATCATTGCGGGGAAGAGCGTGGATGTGGCCCTGGAACGCGAGCGTCCAGTGTTCGGGTGGCCACTTGCGCACATAGTCGAGGCGATAGGCCAGCTCTTTCGCCGGGATCCAGATGGTGTCGTCGAGGACGATGTCGGGCCGGATGTGCACCCGCCATGGATAGTCTTCGTCGCGTCGCGCCGATCGCCACGTGGGGGTGTGGTCCTCGTACATCGGTGAGGCGACGGTGACGGTCGCCGCGAATGACATGCGACCGGTGACGTAATAGAGGAGCCGGTCGCCGACGCGCATCGTTTCCACGCGACGGCGGTGGCGGCTCTTCAAGCCCTGGATCGTGAAGCCGAGCTCGCGCGTCTTGCGGAAGTTGTCCGGCGAGCTCACCACCATCCAGTACTGGAGGGCGCGACCTTCGGAACGCCCGGATTTCCGCTTTCTTCGCGAGCGGCCGCTCTTCTGCGGGCGGTCAGCCGCCGGCGCGGCTTCGGTGGTTGGTTCTTCGTCTGTCATGGAGTCACATCCTGCGGCCGGAGCGGGCCGAGGTCCTCGTGTTCTGGAAGCAGGACGGTCAGGTTGCGGATCTGGGCGATGTGGGCCATCTCGTGTCGGGTGACCATGCGGCAGACCTCGAGCAGCGTGAACGATCCGCCCCGCGGATCGCTCAGCGTTCGCTCCCATTCGTTCTTGCCCCAGCCGTGAAGCAGGTCGACGGTTCTCCGGCGGACCCGTGCGAAGTCTTCAAGGGCCTCCTGGAGGGGGCGGTCGAGGTCATGGTCGTGGGTGGGGTCGATGATGCCCCGCACATCCGCTGAAGCGATCCCGTCCAAGTGCGCATGCCGAAGCAGCCCGTCGACCTTCGTTCCCGAGTCGACCAGATGGCCGATCAAGCCGCCCAGCGTCGGGAATGCGGGCCCGTGTCGGTAGCCGAGCCGACCCTCGTCGAGGCCGTAGACGAGGTCGGCGATCCGTTCTGGCACGGAGCTCATCAGCAGCACGGCGTCGGCCGGCGAGAGCTCTTCCTGCAGTTCCACATTTGAACCATACATACTCAATTGAATGCAGCAGGTTCAGGCCGCTTGTGACACCTGCGGCGCGGAGCTCATTCCGAACGCCGCCTATTGCGAGCGCTGCGGCGCGAGGACGCGACGGGCGCGACGGCTGGTTCGGCTGGCGATCCGGGTCGAGCTGCTGTTCTTCCTGATGGTCGTGGCGCTGGTGATCGGCTTCACCTGGATCTACTCAGTCCAGCGCTGAGAAACTCGCGGGATTCCATCTGGCAGGGCGCCCAAGAAACGCTCAGACAATTTGCTGAGGCGCGCCAGCAGCTCGGGTGGCTCGGTCACGGTGAACTCGGCGTCCAGCATGCCCAGGTAGAGGGCGAGCATCTCAATCGTGTTCGCGGTCGCGTGAACCACGCAGGTTTCGTTGTCGATCGGCTCGACGACGATTCCGCGCGGCACGCGCTCGGTGATGACCGCCGCCGGAGCCCGCACCACTACTCGCGCCCGATGCGTCATTGGCGCTGACCGCACGTTTCGCATCACATACTCCCCGACGTCTTCGGCAGGCGGCTCACGAGGTGTGAAACGAGGGCCGTTCGGGGTTCGCAGCTGGACCCGGTCGACTCGGAACGTGCGCCAGGCCCGCCGGTCTCTGTCCCAGGCCACCAGGTACCAGCGCCGGCCCAGGTGGACCAATCTGTACGGCTCGACTGACCGGGTGCTTTCGGTGCCGTCGTGTTTGCGATAGTCCATGCGCAGCACCTCGGCATCGCGACACGCCGCCGCGATCGTGGAAAGAAGTTGCGGCTCGACGGTCGGCCCAGAGAAGACAACCGGCACCGTGTACGCCGACAGCGTGTTGACCCTGCGGCGAAGGCGTGAAGGGAGGACCTGCTCGAGCTTGACCAGCGCGCGGACCGACGTCTCCTCGATCCCGGCCACCCCGCCGCCAGTCGACGACCGCAGCGCCACCGCCACGGCCACCGCTTCATCGTCCTCGAGCAAGAGCGGCGGCAGCGCCGCCCCGGCGCCCAGCCTGTAGCCGCCGGCCACCCCGGACGCCGCACCCACGGGATAGCCCAGCGTGCGGAGTCGAACCATGTCGTTGCGGATGGTCCGGGTGCTGACCTCCAGCCGCTGCGCGAGGTCGGCGCCGGACCAATCTCGGCGGGACTCGAGAAGCGTCAAAACCCGCAGCAGCCGCTCTGAGGTGCTCAGCATCCAGCTTTCGATATTCAATCCTATTTAGGAAGCAAACTTTCCGCAATAGCAAATAGGCTGACACCTACAAAACAGTCCCGATGAAAGGAGAAGAAACATGACCCAAGGCAACTCCCGTTCCCAGGTGATTCTCGCCACGCTCGGCGTGGCCATGGCGCTGCTGCTGGCGGCGCTCGACCAGACGGTGGTGGGCGTCGCAATGCCCCGGATCGTCTCCGACCTGCACGGCATCGAGCTCTATGCGTGGGTCACCACCGCGTACCTGATCACCTCGACCGCGCTGGTGCCTGTGGCCGGCAAGCTCGGTGACATGTTTGGCCGCAAGCCTTTCATGCTCGCCGGCATGGTCGGATTCATTGCCGCATCGGCTCTTTGTGGCCTGTCTCAAAACATGATCGAGCTCGTGCTGTTCCGCGGCTTCCAGGGCGTCTTTGGCGGCGTCCTGTTCGCTTCGACCTTCGCGGTCATGACCGACATCTTTCCGCCCGAGCAGCGAGCGCGCATGAGCGGCGTGTTCGGCGCGATCTTCGGTCTTTCGTCGGTCATCGGACCGTCGCTTGGTGGATTCCTGACCGATGGGCCCGGCTGGCGCTCGGTCTTCTACGTCAACATTCCGCTCGGCGTCGTGGCCACGATCCTGGTCGCGACGCAGCTCCCGCGGGTGCGTTCCCAAGCCAGGCTTCGGGATATCGACTTTGCCGGCACGGCCTTGCTTCTCGCCGGTCTCACGCCGCTTCTCATCTCGCTTTCGATGCTGCGTGACCACTCCTGGCTTTCCGTTCAGGTGTTGGGGCTGCTCGGGTTGGCGGCTGTCGTCCTGGTTGCCTTTTTCATCACAGAGCGCCGCGTCGAGCACCCGATAGTGCCTTTTGGACTGTTCCGGCTCAATGTCTTCGCGGTTCCGGCGCTGATCGCATTCTTCAGCGCGATCGGAATGTTCGGCGCGATCGTCTTCGTTCCGCTCGTCTACCAAGGCGTGCTCGGAGTGAGTGCGTCCAACTCCGGCCAGCTGTTGACGCCGATGCAGCTCGCGGTCGTGGTCACCGCGACCTCGACCGGTGTTCTACTCGCCCGCGTCCCGCGCTACAGGTTCGTCGGCACCGCCGCGCTCGCGGCGATGATC
>DATNOD010000136.1:0-19702 GCA_035601515.1 Candidatus Eiseniibacteriota bacterium
ACGCTCGCGATCGAGCTGGGGCCGTTCAACGTCAACGTCAACACCGTCGCCCCAGGGTTCGTGGAAACGCGGATGACGCGCGCCACCGCGGAGCGAATGGGGATGGACTTCGAGACGTTCAAGGTAGGCGCGGGGTCGCAGATCCCGCTGCGCCGAATCGGCCAGCCTCAGGACATTGCCAATGTGATCGCGTTCCTGTGCAGCGACGAGTCCGGATTTGTATCCGGGCAAACGATTTACGCGCGCGGGGGGCCGTAGCTCGAACTCGGCAAGGTTGGCTGGTCATTGAGCGTTGTACCGCCCATGAAGCTGCGTCCCAGCTTGCTTTCAAAGCGGCGCCGGTCGGTTCTGGCCGTACGAACTTTCGTGCGCTCGAACGTCAAAAATCGCGCCAACCTCAAGCTGGACATAAGTTCACCTGCGAGAGGCGAACTGGTGTTCGCTCGGTTAAGGGTCAAGTCCAGGCGGGTTGACGGACTTGGTGGGGGTCTGTTACGTTGACCGCCGTTCTCTGGGGACCCGGCCGCGCCCGCGGGTTGGTTCACAACGTATCGCAACGTTTAGGGGTAGACATTTGCGAGTCCATCGATATCTGACACATGCTGTCGTGCTTGCGATAGCTGTGGCCATCTCGTCGTACGCATCGATGGATCGCCATGTCCCCGCTTATTTGACTTCCAGATTGGGAACGGTCGACGCCCAAGCGGTCGTGGCAACCGAGGGAGGCACGGCGGGCGACGTTTCCCTAGGCCGCTACAGCACGATCATCAAACCGGTCGCGATCCCGGCCGCGGCGCCAATGAGCCACAAGTCGTTCGGTTACACGGTGCAGGCCGGCGAAAGCCTCGCCACGATCGCGGGCAAGTTCCACGTCAGCGTCAGCCAGATTCGATGGTCGAACACCAACCTCTTCTCGAACGACTCCGTCGCCACCGGCGACCAGATCGTGATCCCGCCCGTACCGGGTGTCGTGGTGACGGTCAAGGCGACCGACACGCTCGACGCCCTCGCCACCAAGTACCAGGTGGACGCTCAGAGCATCTACGACTTCAACCGCCTGCGCAGCACCGACCTGGTTCCCGGAGCCACGCTGGTCATCCCCAACGGTGTGGGTGGCGCATTCCCGCCCCCGCCGGCGCTGTACCAGCTGCTCATGCGCTCGGGCACGGGCGGCGGCTACCCGGTCAAAGTGCTCGGATGCTGCCTCGGCCCGTACGTCGCCAACGGGTTCCCGGTCGGCTGGTGCACCTACTACGTGGCCACCAAGCGCAACGTGACGTGGCGCGGTGACGCGGGCTACTGGTACCAGAACGCGTCGGCGCAGGGATACGCCGTCGGCCCGACCCCGAAGGTCGGCTCGATCATGGTCACTTGGGAGAGCTGGGCCGGCCACGTGGCCTACGTCGAGGCGGTGAATCCGGACGGGTCCTGGGTGGTGACCGAGATGAACTGGGTCGCGTTCGACGTGATCGACCAGCGCACGATCAGGCCCGGTCAGCTGGGCGCGCGCCTCGTGGGCTTCATCTACTAAAGAGCGGGAGCCGGCTCCTTCTCGCTCCGGGCGGCCCAGGCAGCTTCCATCTTCTCGGAGTCGGGTTTGACCGTCTTCAGGCCAGTCGCGCCGACGATCGCGGCCACGACCAGCAGCGTCGGCGAGGTGATAAGCAGGGCCAGCTGCAGGCTGTGAACATGGTCTGAGATCCAGCCCACGTCGAATGTCGAATGCGAGTCGCCGAAAACGTGTGAGACGAACAGCAGCATCGTCACGGCGCTCGCGCGCAAGGCGGGCGAGACAACGTCCTGCGACACCGCAGTGAACGGGCCTGCGTGCATATACAGCGCGATGACCGTGATCAGAAAAGCGGGTACGAAAACCGGCACCGGGCCGATGTTGAGCGGCGCGACCAGGGCGATGACGATGAAGACGGCTCCGATGAGAAAGCCGGCGATGCCGACCTCGAGGTGCGCTGCGGGGCTGGTCTTGGCGCGACGATCGGCGATCCAGCCGCCGGCAAGCGTCCCGATGAGCCCTCCAAGAACCAGGACGACTCCCGCGAGGAGGCCGGCTGCGCTGAGCGAGAGGTCGAATCGGCGGTGGAGAAGCGTCGGCAGCCAGAAGGCATTGGACGCGAGGACGAAATAGAGCACGGTCTGCGCGAGGATCGCAGCGCGCAGCGTGGGGATGCGCATGAGGTTGACGAAAGTGCGCGCGGAGGCCTCGCTGGTCCGCTTCACCGCCTGGCCGACCTTTTCCATGCTCCCGCGCAGCGGTTCGCGCATGGTGAACGCGAGAAAGGCGAACAACAGCCCTGGCGCGGCGGCGAAATAGAAAGCGGTGCGCCAGCCGAGGTGATCGGCGATGATCCCGCCGCCCGCATACCCGACCGCGATTCCAATGGCGCTACCCGCGCTCCAGATCGACATGACGCGGCCGCGCTGTTCCTTTGGAAAGTAATCAGAGACGAGGGACGTTCCCGCGGGGTAGTAGCTCGCCTCACCGACACCGACCGCCGAGCGGCTGAGGAAGAGCTGGACGTAGTTGCCGGCGATGCCCGAAACCAGCGTCGCGAGGCTCCAGATCGTCACCCCGACCCCGATAACAGTGCTGCGGACGCCGCGGTCGCCCCAGTAGCCGAAGGGCAGCGCCGCCACCGCGTAGACGAGCAGGAACGCGGTGCCAAGAAGCCCGACCTGCGCGTCGTTGATGTGGAACTCGGTCTGGATGGATGGTGCGACCGCGGAGGCGACCCAGCGGTCCATGTAGTTGAGGAAGTTGATGCCGACCATGACCGCGAGGATGTAGCGGGCATAGCCTCGCGTCACGAGGGAATTATGGCGTTGGGATACCATTTAGCCCTACGAATTTCCGCTGGTCCTAGTGGTGCGGGCATCGTGGGTCGGCTGGGCATTGGTGAGCCTAACGGTCTGTAAAACCGCCTCCGAAAGGATGTGGTGGTTCAATTCCACCCCGGCCCACCATCCGCCCTCTTTTTGGAGAGGCCTCCGAAGGGTAATCTGTATTCGAAACCTGGTCCAAGGGATCGGGTTTTCGTGTTTTCAGAGCCCTGGATGCCAGGCTCCAAGGTATGCGTAGGAATGCCAGGCGAGTTGGCCCACGAAACGCTTGACACCCGCCACCAAAGGGCTACTTTGAGATTGAACTGGTTAGCGGAAGGGCTGTGGGAGAGAGATCCGCGTGTACATCACGCACTCTCACGTCGGCAAGACGGCTGACGACACCACCGATGAGTGCCCAGCTCATCACTGATTAGGGAGATGAGAGCGTTGTCTGCCACAACAGCTATAGATGTCTCTATCCGTCCATTCAAAGTCGACATTCCCGAAGAGCAGCTGACCGACCTTCGACGTCGAATCGCCGCGACGCGGTTGCCCGAAAAGGAGACCGTCGCAGACGCCTCACAGGGCGTGCAGCTCGCGACGATGCAGAAGCTCGTGCGTTACTGGGGCACCGGGTACGACTTCCGGAGGTTCGAGGCGAGGCTGAACGCGCTGCCTCAGTTCATCACGGAGATCGACGGACTCGACATCCACTTCATTCACGTCAGGTCGCCACACGAGAACGCGCTGCCGCTCATCATCACGCACGGCTGGCCGGGCTCGGTCATCGAGATGCTGAACGTGGTCGGCCCGCTCTCCGACCCGACGGCTCATGGCGGCGATCCGACGGACGCCTTCGATGTGGTGGTCCCCTCGATCCCGGGCTACGGGTTCTCGGGGAAACCCACGGCTACCGGCTGGGATCCTGTCCACGTCGCTGATGCCTGGATCGTGCTGATGAGGCGCCTGGGCTACAAGCGCTTCGTCGCCCAGGGCGGCGATTGGGGTGCGCAAATCACAGATGTGATTGGTGCAAAGGCACCTCCGGAGCTGCTCGGCATTCACTCGAACATGCCGGGCACGGTCCCGGCCAACTTTTCGAAGGCTATCTCGTCCGGCGGCCCGGCGCCGTCTGGTGTCTCAGACGACGAGAGGCGGGCATGGGAGCAGTTGAATTTCCTCTTCACGAAGGGCATCGGTTACGCGACCGAGATGAATTTGCGTCCGCAGACGTTGTACGGGCTCGCCGATTCGCCTGTTGCTCTCGCGGCCTGGATGCTCGACCACGACGCAAGCAGCTACGAGGACATCGCAAGGGCCTTCGACGGCAACCCTGTGGGCAACCTCACACGAGACGAGATCCTCGACAACATCACGATGACCTGGGTGACGAACACAGGTATTTCCTCGGGTCGTCTCTACTGGGAGAACAAGCTGGGCTTCTTCGACGTCAAGGGCGTCAAGGTTCCGGCTGCCGTAACCGTCTTCCCTCGAGAGCTCTATCAGGCGCCGCGGAGCTGGACCGAAAAGGCCTACCCCAAGCTTATCTACTTCCACGAGGTCGACCAGGGCAACCACTTCGCAGCCTGGCAGGAGCCGGAACTCTTCACCAGGGAACTCCGCGCCGCCTTCAAATCGCTCCGTTAAACCCGAGACCGAAGAGTGCGGGCGAAACGATCGCCCGCACCCGCACGCGGATCAAAACGTCAGGAGGGTAACGATGGTGCTGACTAGTCCGGACCATCGGCAGCCAGACGGTCGGGAGGACGCCGCTGCCTCCGAAGGCGGAGTTGTAGTGGTGGTACCAGTACTACTTCGCCACGGAACGCGGAAGGCTTGGGTACCAGAAGAACACACGTGAGTTCAATAAGCTCATCTGGCAGCTTGCCTCGCCGAGGTGGAACTTCGACGACGCCACCTTCGAGCGGACAGCGGCGTCGTACGAGAACCCCGACCACGTCGACGTGGTCATCCACAACTACCGCTGGCGGCTCGGCCTGGCTGAAGGTGAATCGCAATATGACGACCTGGAGAGCAGGCTCGCTCAGGCGCCGGTCATCGCGGTGCCGACAATCACACTCGAGGGCGATGCCAACGGCGCGCCTCACCTGGACGCCGGCGTCTACGCCAAGAAATTCAAGGGCAGGTACAAGCACCGGGTGATTGGGGGCGGCGTCGGGCACAACCTGCCGCGGGAAGCGCCGCAAGCGTTTGCGGACGCGATCATCGAAGTCGACAGTTACTGATCAGGAGGCGGGTCGAGATGTCTACTCAAACCGGCCAGAGTCAAGCAGCCCGGCACCAGGGCGTCGCGGCTGCGGATCTACCATTCGAAGGCAAGCTGCCATCCTTCGAGGGCGCGAACGGGTGGCTCAACTCGCAGCCGCAGGCCCCGAGCGGCCTGCGCGGCCATGTCGTCGTCGTCCAGTTCTGGACCTACACGTGCATCAACTGGCTGCGCACGCAGGCGCACTTTCGCGCCTGGTCGCAGAGGTATAGGGACCAGGGTCTTGTCACGATCGGAGTGCATACGCCCGAGTTCAAGTTCGAGCACGACCTCGACAACGTGCGGTGGGCGGTGGCGGCGCGAAAGATCGACTATCCGGTCGCGATCGACAACGACTTCCGTGTCTGGCGGGCGTTCGCCAACAACTACTGGCCCGCGCTCTACTTCGTCGACGCGCAGGGCCAGATCAGGCATCACCGTTTCGGCGAAGGCGACTACGAGCGATCGGAAATGGTAATAAGGCAACTGCTTGCCGATGCCGGCGTCGAAGACCTGCGGCCAGGGTTGGCCACGGTCGAGCCGAACGGCGACGAGGTTCAGGCCGATTGGAATGACCTCGGGTCGCAGGAGACCTACCTCGGCTATGAGCAGGCGACCGGATTCGACGCGGGGGGTGGCGCGGCAGCGTGGAACAAGCCTCACACCTACGCGGTGTCGGCGCACCTTCGGCTCAACCGTTGGGGACTCTCTGGAAGTTGGACCGTCCGCTCAGACTCCAGCGCGCTCAACGGCCCTAAGGGATTGGTCGCTTATCAGTTCCACGCGCGCGATGTGAACCTGGTGATGGGACCGGCGGAAAAGGGCGCGACGGTGAGGTTTCGCGTCCTGCTCGATGGTGAGAGTGCCGGGTCGGCCCACGGAGCCGATGTCGACGCGAACGGAAACGGCACGGTCGTGCAGCAGCGGATGTATCAGCTGATCCGTCAACCGGGACCGATCCGGGACCGCCGTTTTGAGATCGAGTTCCTCGACGGCGGCGCTGAAGCCTTCTGCTTCACGTTTGGCTGATCGCCGCCATCCCCGTCGAGAACTTCTTCAACAAGAGGCCCGGGGTTCAAATCCCGGGCCCCGACCACCTTTCGAGTTCAGATCCCTCCCGCCTCGTACTCGTCGTGGCGGCGCCACCACAATCCGGTCTCGTTGCGACCGAGTGGCGCGCGGTCGAGCCACGGGTACATACCCCAGATGGCGTCCACTCCGCGCTCGTACGTCGAGTAGGTGTGGTAGACGACGCCGTCCTCGAGCACGAATGCGCTCATGCCGGGCCCCTCTTTCCTGTATGTCGCCCAGTCCGTTCCGACCATCGACGTGAGCGCAGCGATAAAGGGATTCTCCTGTCCCTCCGGCAGCCGGAGGTCCGCAGTGCGGAAGTTGTAGTCGACGGCTCCGGCCCGCCACTCCTCCTCAGTGTGGGACACGTGGAAGTCGTAGTTGAAATCACTGCTGAACGAAGACGCCCACGGGAAGCTCCAGCCCATCCGCCGCTTGTACGTCTGCAGTTTCGCGAGCGGAGCCCGCGACACCGCAAAGAGCGTGACGTCGTGATTCGCGAGGTGGACGACAGAGCCGTTGAAGCCGTCTGCAATCGCCGAGCAGGAAGGACACCCTGCGGTGTAGTCGGGTCCGAACATGAAGTGATAGATCAGGAGCTGCGAGCGTCCTCTGAATAGGTCGGCGAGGGACGCTTTGCCTTCGTCGGTATCGAAGCTGTACTCCTTCTCGATTCGAACCCAGGGCAGCTCCTGCCGCATCCGCGCCAATTCATCACCACGGCGCGTCAGCGCCTTCTCGGCCTTGAGCAGCTCCAGCCGGGCTTCAACCCACTCTTCACGTGTTCCGGTCTTGTGATCGGTCATTAGTTCTCTCCTTTGCAGTTAAAACGGTTTGACATGGGGCGCACCATCGATGACGTATGACATCGGTGGCAAGAGTCCCGGAACCGACGAGGGCGCAATGACTATCAGGATTCCAAGTCCGACGATCGCCAGTGCCAGCGGCACGTCCATGGCGGCCTTTGCGGGCAAAAGCTTCTGGGCGAGGACGAGGACGGCGACCACGGACATCCAGGTGACGCTCATCACGCTCAACGCCACCAGCATCAGCATCAATCCGATGCTCGACCCGACGCAGCAGAGCGCGTACTCGAATCCAGAGCCGAGGCTCTCACGGCAGCGCCGGCGGAAGTGCTGCTTGAGCGGCGTGAGCTCGTAGACACCCGCCGCGATTAGAAGCGCGCCGGCGGCGAAGAACCCGTGCGGCCGGTACAGCGCATACACCGCGAAGCCCACGAGTGTCCAGACGGCAAGGTATGACGCGACGAACAGCGGCACGGCGCGCAATCCGCGGGCGTGAGCGGTTCGCAATACTGCCGGAGCCACGCCCGGCAGCATCATCGCCGCCATCATTGGCACCCACAGGGCGACAAAAAACGCGAACGAACCGAGCCGGGTCGCAACGCCCATGTCCATCCCGTTCATCTGGCGGACCGCGACGACCCAGGATGCGGCGGCGAGCCCGAGCGTCGCCGTCAGCGCGGCTGCCGTGCCAGCTGTCGTAGCGCTCGTCCGCGCGATTGCGACCCCGTTGTTCAAGAGCATGGTTGCTCCCCTCACTCCTCAACGAATTTCTTCAAACGGTCAAGCGCTTCGTCCCATCGCTTCGAGACGTGCTCGAGGTAGGTGCGCGCGGCTTTCATTTGTTCCGGCTCGAGCTCCCAGATGCGCTCGCGGCCACGCCATACATCCGAGACTAGCCCCGCCGTGGCGAGGACGCTGAGGTGCTTGGTAATCGCCTGTCGTGTGACGGCAGATCCGGCGGTCAGCCGGGTAATCGAGAGAGGGCCTTCGGAGCTCAATCGGGCGACCAGCGCCAGCCGCGTTTCGTCACCGAGAGCCGCAAACACCGGCGCGGCGCGGGAAACCTCGCGCCAGCCGGCGCTATGAAGCGACATGTCGCGCGATGTTCTCGAGCTCTTCTGCCCAGCCGGCGTCGTTCATCCGAAGCGCTTCAGCACGCCGCGCCAGTGGAATGCGATCGAAGCCTGACTCGACCACGGTGAGCCGGGTGCCTTCCGCGACTTCCTCGAGTTGGAACTCGACCAGCGTCGTGGGCTCGCTCGAGTAGTCCACGCTGGATTCGACGGCGTATGGATGCCAGCGGTACGACATCCGGCTCTCGGGATCCATCCGCTCGATGGCCATCTCGATGGTCACCTGCCCATGGCCGGGCAGCGTGATCTGGCCATGGACACGCCCGCCTGGGGCGAAGGTACCTTCAAGCTTCATGCCGAACCAGGCGCCGAACTCCTCGGCGTTGGCAAGCGCCCGCCAGACTCGCGAGCGGGGTGCGCGCAGAACGATCTCTTTCTCGATCCGGTCCGTAACGTTATGCAACTTCATCGTTGCATCTTACCGCGGCCGCTCATGGATATGCAACCCGCAGTTTGCATATCCACCGTTCGTTGCGTCTCGGCCTCCGTTGCGAGCAGCCGAGTTCGAGGAGAGACGCCGTAGGATAGCCGTCGATGCTTTGACGCCGCGGCGCGGGTCGCGCCCACCTCCGCCGTCTGCTCGTCATCTGGCTCGCCATCGAGTTCGTTGACGAGCTGGTCTTCGGAGTCCAGGACTCCGCGCTCCCGCTGATCCGCGGTGACCTCAAGCTGAGCTACGCGGCCATCGGCCTCTTGCTGTCCGCGCCGGCCCTGGGGGCCAACCTCGTCGAGATTCCCATCGGCCTGCTTGCGGACAGCCCGCGCCGCCGGCGGCTGGTGCTGGCGGGAGGCGTTCTCTTCACCGCGGCGCTGGTCGCAGTCTCGCTGGCGCCGTCGTTTGGTTTCCTGCTGGCCGCGCTCGCGCTCCTCTACCCGGCCTCGGGTGCGTTCGTCGCCCTGTCCCAGGCGGACCTGATGGACGCCGACACGACGAGGCGCGAGCAGAACATGGCCCGCTGGAACCTCGCCGGGTCCCTCGGCGCGCTGGCCGGCCCGGGGCTGCTCATCGCGGCGGTGCTGGCCGCAGCGGGATGGCGCGGCGCCTACGCGGCGATGGCGGTGACGGCGGCCATCGCGCTCGGCGCCCTGGCGCTGACTGCGGCATCGCCTCAATCCGCTATCGCGCAGGCCGCCGGCTTCCGCGCCGCGGTGCGGGCGGCGCTTCGATCGCTGGCCCGCGGCGACGTCCTGCGCAACCTGTTGCTGCTCGAGGTCTCGGACCTGATGCTCGACGTCCTCACCGGCTACCTCGCCCTGTACTTCGTCGACGTCCTCGGCGAACCGGCATGGGTGGGCGCCCTCGTGGTGGCGGTCAGGATCGCGTCCGGCCTGGCCGGGGATGTCGCGACGGTCCACATCCTCGAGCGGGTCGCGGGCCTTGCATACGTGCGGGCGACGGCCGCGGCGACGCTTATCGCCTACCCGCTGTTCCTTGTGCTCCCCGGTGTGGGCGCGAAGATTGTGGTGCTCGCCGTGGTCAGCTTGCTCACATCCGGCTGGTACCCAGTCCTGCAGGCCCGCCTGTATCAATCGCTTCCCGGGCAGAGCGGAGCGCAGCTCGCGATCGGAAACGTGTTCCGGATCGCGGCCACGCCCATCCCCTTATTGATCGGCCTGGCCGCCGCACGGTACGGCCTCGGCGGGGCGCTGTGGGTCTTCGCCGTCGGCCCGCTGCTATTGACGGTCCTCTTGCTTCGGCGCCGCGGTCAAGCGACGGCGTAGTAGCGCCTCCTAAGGGTAATCTGTATTCGAAACTTGGTCCTGGGGACCGGGTTTCGTGTTTACGTGAGGGCGCGCTCCAGGCTTGCGAGCGACGCTGAAAGCTCAGATCGGGATGCGATCCCGAGCTTCGGAAATACCCGATAGAGGTGAGCACCGACAGTCCGGTGCGAAAGGAACAATCGGTCGCCGATCTCGCGATTGGAAAGTCCAGATGCGGCCATCTGTGCGATGTGCAGCTCTTGCGGCGACAGCGACTGGCGGGGCGCCTTGGTCGGCTCGGCGAGACGCTCGCCAGAGGCGCGCAACTCCGCCCGCGCCTTGTCGGCCCACGCATGCACCCGGAGCGCTTCGAAGGTGTCCCGAGCTGTTCGCAAGTAGGGTCTTGACTCCGTTATGCGGCGCTGCCTTCGGAGCCAACTGCCATACGACAACCGCAGCCGCGCATGGTCGAACGGCCATTTTGGCTCAGCCTTGAGCGCCAACTCATAGAGGCCCTCGGCCTTCGAATCATCGGCCAGGACCGCGCGTCCGTAGCGCACCCCGGCGTGGATGAGCGTTGCTGGAGTGCGCTTGGACAGGGCCTCGAGCAAAGCCATCATTCGCCGGGCATCCTCGTGCCGCCCGGCCCGCACCCCGGCCTCGACCACATAGCATGCAGCGCCCTGGGAGACGATCCCGTGGTACATGGCTTCTTCGGGATCAAACATCCGAATGAAGTGGTCGAGCGCGTCGGAGTAGCGTCCGGCTGTCATCGCCGTGATTCCGCGGCCGAATTCCGCTTCGCTGAGGATAAAGGACGACCCGACCGACACGAGTGGCTGGGCTGCCTCAGTGATGAGCTGCTCTGCAACGCGCTCTTGGCCCCGCAGTCCCACCAAAATGGCGCGGTAGATCCGGCTGGACGCGATCCAGATCGGTTGCCCCGTTTCGATCGCCAGCCGGCCTCCTTCCTCTGCGTCGCGCGTCGCGTCCGTGAAGTTGCCGGTGTTGATCCCGGCCCATGCTCGCACCGTGAGCACCTGCGCGAGAAGGCTCAGCCGTCCCTGCACACGCAGCAAGGCAGCCGCGCGATTCATCAGTTCAATCGATTGGGCGATGTCACCCACTGCGTATGCAGCGAACGCAAGGAGCTGCGTTCTCTGTCCGTCGGTTGTTTCCACGAGCGCAGCCTGAGCGACCCCCCGCGAAACGCGCGCCGATGAATCCAGTGGGGCGGCCAGGGACAGTATTGAGAGCGCCGTAGGAGTCCATTCCTCGCCCGAGATTTGCTCAACAGCTTTCACGACGCTGGCTCGTGCTTCCGACTCGGGTTTCGCCCACCGGCACCGGAGAGCTGCTCCCCCGAGCAGGTGAAGCGCAAGGCTGCGATCGCCCAGCGCCGCCATCTCCTCGGCAACGGTGACCCGTTTCAGGATTGCCTCCGCATTCCCCGGCGATCCGTCGTAGAAGATCTCGCGCAACCAGCTCACGCGCGCCATGTCGTGACGCGTCAGCTCCAGTTTGGCGGCCTCGTCGAGTAGCCGACCGACAACTGCGGGTTGCCCAAGTTGAAACGCCAGCTCGGCAGCTGCCAGGAGCCGCTTCGCTCGAGCTGTGCCGTCTTGTGTGACGGATGCCGCCAGCTCCAGAGCGCCGAGCGCTGTGGCGATAGCGCCTCGATCCTGTGCTCGAGCAGCGGTTGCCTCGAGGTCTGCGGCAGCGGCCTCATCAGGACCGACCACCGAAGCGGCGCGGTGCCAAGCGCGGCGGTCTGGATCCGCTATGACCTGGGCAAGTGCAAGGTGGGCGGCCCGTCGCTGTCCATGAGTTGCGCCCTGCTCCAGCGCAGATCGAATGAGTGGATGACGGAACCGAATGTTGGCGCCCGCGAGCGTGATCAAGCCGGAATCGAGCGCCCGCTCCAGAACGCCGACGGTCACGTCTCCACCGGCCTGAATGCCGGTCGCCGCCAAAACTTCGGCCACGCTCGGATCGGGCTCCAGGGCGGCGAGCAGCAGAGCAGACTGGGTATCTGTTGGAAGCGTTGCGGCCCGGGCTGAGAATGTTCGCTCCAGTCGCTCGGTCAATGGCACCGTGCCTAGCGGAGAGTGGGCATGCTCAGTCAGCGCGCGCGGCAATTCAACGAGCGCAAGTGGGTAGCCCACAGCCTGTTCGAGGATTCGCCGGTGCACGTCCGGCCCGAGATTCGGAGCAATCGAGTCGAGCAGCTCTGTTGCATCCGCATCGTTGAGAGGTCCGACATGAATCTCCGGCAGACCGGCAGATTGGAGCGGGCTGTCAGATCGTTCCCGCAGGCCGGCGAGGAAAAAGATGCTGGTTGACTCGAGCCGGCGTGCCACGAAGGTCAGGACGGCAGACGTCGGGCCGTCCAGCCACTGAGCGTCGTCCGCGAGCAGTAACGTCGGCTTCTCGGCGGCCGCTTCATCTATCAAATTGAGCGTCGCCAGGCCGACTAGAAAGACTTCCGGCGCCGGTCCAACCGTCATGCCGAGGGCCGTGAGCAGCGCCGCCTTTTGCGGAGGCGCGAGCTTGTCGACCGACGCCATCACGGTCTGCAGAAGCTGATGCAGTCCCGCATATGGAAACTCAGCCTCGCATTCGAGACCAGTCACCGCGAGCGTGTTGTAGCCGCGGCTTCGCGCTTCCGCCGCGGCCGCGTTGAGAAGCGAGGTCTTGCCGATCCCGGGCGGACCGGTGATCAGAAACGCGCCTCCGTGCTCGACTGCCCTCCGGAGGCCCGCCTCGAGCTCAGCAACCTCAGTCTCGCGCCCCACCAGGGCCTGGGCCCCCATCCCGGCATGATTGTGCGCTCGCCCGAGCCGGCGCCGAAACAAGACTCGGGCTTCCCCGGACGCGACCACCCAAGGGCGGCGGCTACCGTCGTCATATGGACGCCATCCAGCTGGCGGATGCACGATTCGCTGCAGTGCGACAGGCTGCGACCTGGGCCTCGCTGTTAGTCGCAGCCCAGGCGATGGACGTGGTGACGACCGCTGTCGACAACTCGCGCGGCACGGTTGAATCCATGGCCAGCTGCGACGATCGGTTTAATGTGGGTCTGCCTGAGCAACGTGGCTCTTTTGAACTCACTCTGAGTTCCATCACGATATGACTGGTAATAGCGCAGGGTCGCTGTCGGAGCCGACGGTGAGACGTGTCGTCAACGAGGCGCGGGCTTCCGGGCTCACGCCCTCTCCAGCTGATTGGCGAGACGTTTGGATCTACTTCCTCATGGTCGACCGCTTCAACCGGCCCGACTCACCTCCTCGCCACCAGCCTTGGGACGACCCGAACTTCGACGGCTATCAGGGCGGCACGTTCGCGGGCGTGCAGGCCGGGCTGCATTACCTCAAAGATCTCGGCGCCGGCGCAATCTGGCTCAGTCCGGTCCTCAAGAACCTACCTTTCGACAGGTTCAGCTATCACGGCTACGGCATCCATGACTTCCTGCATGCAGAGCCACGGTTTGCCGTAGTTCCTGAAAACGCGGATCAGGAGCTGCGGACCCTGGTTGATGCAGCTCACGAAGCCGGCCTCTATGTGATCTTCGACATCGTCCTGAATCATGTTGGCGACGTGTTCGCGTATGAAAGCGCAGATGGAGATGCTCTTTCCGCGATGTCAGGTGGGGCTCAGCACGGCTACTCCGCCACACCGCTCCATGTGCACTGGCGCGACGCCTCGGGCACTTCCTCGGCCACCGAGGACATCGCAACCATCACCAATCCGACTCGAGACGCGCTGGTCTGGCCGCTTGAGCTCCAGCGGAACACGTTCTTTCGCAGGCAGGGAGTTCCCGGCCCGGGCATGCCCGGCACGTTCGGCGACTTCGTTTCGCTCAAGCAGATGCGTACCGAGGATGGAGACCTCCAGCGGACTCTGGTCGAGGTGTACCAGTACGTAATTGCCAGGTGGGACGTCGACGGGTTTCGCATTGACACGCTGCGCTACCTCCACGGCGGCTTACCCCGGGTCTTCGGCAACGCGATGCGGGAATTTGCCGAGACTGTCGGCAAGAAGAACTTCTTCACTTTTGGCGAGGTCTTCGATGCTCAAGCGGAGCAGGACATCGCCAAGTTCATTGGGCGTACGGCGGGCGACGCCAACGACATGGTCGGGGTCGACGCGGCACTCGACTACCCGCTTTACTTCGCCCTGCCAGCCATCGTCAAAGGTTTCGCCAGTCCCTCCGGGCTCTATTCGATGTTCGAGCAGCGGCGGCGGATCGAGGGTGGGGTCACCAGCTCGCATGGTGACGCCACGCGTTACTTCGTGACCTTCCTCGACAACCACGATGTCAAGCAACGGCTGCGTTATGTGGAGAGCGACGGATCGCATCCCTATGACGACCAGGTGACGCTCGGACTCGCGCTGCTATTCACGCTCCCGGGCATCCCGGCCGTCTACTACGGGACTGAGCAAGGACTACACGGCGCCGGGAGCGACGCCGCCGTCCGCGAGGCGATGTGGGGTGGACCTGGCCTGAATCACGAGGGGCCTTTCTATCACGCGGTCAAGGACCTAACTGCGGTCCGAAACGCTTTGCCTGCCTTGCGCTACGGAAGAACGTACGCCCGTCCCCTCTCGGGTGACGGGGTCACGTTCGGTATCTCGAGCACGCCCCACGGGGTAGTCGCCTTCTCCCGCATCCTGGCCGACGAGGAGGTGCTCATCGTCGCGAATACACATCCGGCCATGAGCCAGAACCTCTACGTTGTCGTCGACGGGTCGTTGAATGAGGCCGGAAATAAAATGGCCGTCGAGTACAGCAACCTCGACACCCCGACGCCACCCGAGCCGTTGCGAGTGTTCGACCGAGTTTCCGTGTCGGAAGCCGATGGCACCCACGGAACGGGCCCGGCGATGACGTGTCGGGTGACGCTTGAGCCCCTCGAGGTGCAGATCCTATCTAACTCGTGAGCGCCGGTTCGGTCGAGGCGAGAGCCCGGGGAAGCTCAGATCGGGAGGCGATCCCGAGCTTCGGGAAAACCCTGTACAGGTGCGCGCCCACTGTGCGATGTGAGAGGAACAAGCGGTCCGCGATCTCTCGATTCGACAGCCCGGATGCGG
This sequence comes from Candidatus Eiseniibacteriota bacterium, assembly GCA_035601515.1. Lineage (GTDB taxonomy): Bacteria > Chloroflexota > Dormibacteria > Dormibacterales > Dormibacteraceae > UBA10449. Next base: position 14,907 of record DATNOD010000136.1, read on the forward strand.
CCATTTGCGCGATCTGCGTCTCCTGTGGGGAAAGCGGCTGGTTCGGCGCATGGGTCGTTTCGGCGATCCGTTCGCCTGAAGCCCGTAGCTCCGCACGGGCCTTGTCCGCCCACGGATGCATCCCCAGGGCCTCGAACGCATCTCGAGCCGCTCGCAGGTACGGCCTCGACTCGGTGATCCGGCGCTGGCGCCGCAGCCAGGCGCCGAACGCCATCTGCAGCCGCGCGTGCTCGAACGGCCACCTCGGCTCGGCGTTCAGGGCCAGCTCATAGAGACCTTCCGCGTCCGAATCGTCAGCCAACACGGCGCGCCCGAATCGGATACCGATGTGCACGAGGGCTGCGGGCGTTCGCTTTCCGAGAGCCTCGAGAAGCCCCATCATCCGGCGGGCTTCGTCCCGTCGCCCCGCGCTCACAGCGGTGTGGATCACATAAGGAGCGGCCGCATGCGCAACGAACTCGTGGTAAGCGGCGCCGTCGGGATCGAACATGCGGGCGAAATGGTCGAAAGCTTCGGAATGCCGCCCTGCCGTGAGTTCGATCAGGCCGCGCGCCAGTTCGCTTCCTGCGAGGGCCATGGATACCCGCAACGCCAAGATCAGCTCGGCCGTTTCAGAAAGGGTTTGATTCGCCTGTCGTTCTTCGCCTCTCAGCCCCAGTATGGCGGCGCGCCCGTTCTGGCTGATCGCGATCCAGATCGGCTGCGCGGTTTCGACCGCCAGGCCATTGCCTTCCTCGAGCTCGCGCGTGGCTCGGCTGAATTGACCAGTGTTGATACCCGCCCATCCGCGCGCTGTGAGGAGCTGCGCAAGCAGGCCAAGTCGTGCTTGCGCGCGCAACAAGGGAGCCGCGCGATCCATCAGGACAATCGATTGGTCGATGTCGCCCGCCGCGTACGCGGCGAATGCCAGGAGCTGCGTTCGAGAAGCGTCCCCGTCGTCGAGGGCAGCTGCCTCCCGCACACCTTTGGATATTCGGTCCGCTGCGTCGACCGGCGCCGCCACAGAGAGGATCTCCAGGGCGCGCGGATCCGGCTCGTTACCGGCGATCTGGGCTACTGCGTCGATCACCAGAGCTTTCGCAACCACGCCGGGATCTGTCCACCAGCAGCGAAGAGCGGCGCCCTGGAGAAGATTTAGCGCCAGGTTCCGGTCACCTTGGGCTGCTGCATCGCGGGCGACGGCCACAAGCTTTGTAATCGCGTGCGGGTCGCCTGGCACGCCATCGTGGAAGATCTCGCGCAGCCACGTCATCCTCGCTAGGTCGTGCGGCGTTAGATCCAATCGAGCCGCTGCATCCAGCAGGCGACCTACGGCCGAAGGCTCCCCCAGTTGAAATGCAATCTCGGCCGCCGCCAGAAGGCGGCGCGCCTGGACGGACCCGCGTGGGCTGAGCGACGCCGCCAACTCGAGAGCGTGAAGGGCAATTGTGGGCGCGCCGCGCTCTTGCGCACGAGCTGCCGCTCCCTCTAGATCGGCCGCGGCGTCTTCGTCTGTGCCCAGGACTGACGCCGCACGATGCCACGGACGGCGGTCTGGATCCGCGACGACCTGAGCCAGGGCTCCATGCGCTGCCCGCCGCTGTGCGGGAGCGGCCGCCTGGTCCACGGCGGATCTGATCAGCGGATGCCGAAAATGAACGTTGGCGCCGGCGATCGAGACCAAGCCTGAGTCCAGCGCCGGCGTGAGCACATCGATGGTGACTTCCTCGCCTGCCTGGATTCGAGCCGCCGCTAGTACCTCGCCGAGTCTGGGTTCGTCGTCAAGGGCGGCGAGCAACAGGACGGATTGGGTGTCCTCGGGCAGACGCTTGGCCTGAGCGGAAAACGTGTGCTCCAATCGGTCGGTCAACGGCAATCCCTCATGGTCGGTCTGCTGGACGGTCTCCTCCCTCAACGCACGCGGGAGTTCGACCAGCGCCAGTGGGTTGCCGACCGCCTGCGCGAGAATTCGGCGACGTGTATGGTGCTCCAGGTCTGGAGCTACCACGTCGACCAGCTCGCCCGCGGCCATATCGCTCAGAGGCCCAACACGAATCTCTGGCAGCTGCGCGGACCGTAGGGCGGTGTCGAACCCATCACGCAAGCCGATGATGAGCACGATCCGAATCGATTCCAGACGGCGGGCGATGAAAGTGAGTACTGAGGAGGTCGATGCGTCGAGCCATTGAACGTCGTCCGCGATCACGACGATCGGCTGATCGGCCGCGACTTCATCGATCAGATTGAGAGTCGCCAGGGCGACCAGGAACATTTCGGGCGCCGAGGCGGACTGGATACCCATCGCCGTCAGCAACGCAGCCTTTTGTGGATCGGGGAGCTTACTGGCTGATGCCATGATGGTTTGCAGGAGCTGCTGCAAGCCGGCATAGGGAAGCTGAGCCTCGCATTCAAGACCGGTTACCGCTATCACCCTGTAGCCAAGTCGACGAGCATCGGCGGCCGCGGCGTTCAGAAGCGAGGTTTTTCCGATGCCAGGCGCGCCGCTGACCACGACGGCGCCTCCGCGCTCCGGCGCTTCCCGCAGTGCGGTTGTGAGCTGACTCAGCTCTAGCTCGCGCCCAATTAGCCGCGACCTTTCCATCCCCGCCCTGATTCTGCGCTCCTCTGGGGGATCCGGAAGCGCTCTCCGCACTCGCTGGAGAGAGACGACTTAGTGCCGACTAAGTCATTTCGGCTATCTCGTTAGGTCACCGCCGAAAAGAAGCAGTCGTCAGACAGAAGCGCAACGGCGGCCCTGAACCTAACTTGACGGCATGAGAAGCGGCGGCGGACAAGCAGTCCAACAACAGCTGATGGTCCGCATCGACGAGATCATGGTGACCAGAGTCCTGCCCGACCTCATCGAGTCAGACGTCAGGCGGGGCGACCGAAGCATGCTGGATGCGGCTCTCGGACAGCTCGCACAACACGTGGAAGTGATCAAGACACCGCTTGCCGCCGCGCTGCTCGCACGATCCGAGGCCATGGCTTCGACCGGGCCCGAAGCTGAAGCCCGGTTCATCCGAGCGATCCAGCTGCTGTCGAACCCGAAGATGAATGTCGAGCTCGCCAAGACCCAGCTCCTGTTCGGCGAATGGTTGCGTCGTCAGGGCAGGCGGCGTGATGCGCGCCCTCTGCTACAGGCCGCTTACGAACAGCTGGACGCGCTCGGGGTCGACCACCTGGCTGAGCGGGCGAAGATCGAGCTCGCGGCCACGGGGGAACATGCGCGCAAGCGAACTTATGACACCCAGGACGATCTGACCCCGCAGGAAGCCCAGGTCGCGGGGATGGCAGCGCAAGGAGCCCGCAACACAGAGATCGCGCATCGTCTTTTCATCAGTCCGGCAACAGTCGAGTACCACCTCTCGAAGGTGTATCGCAAGCTCGGCATCGACTCGAGGGCCAAGCTCGTAAGGTCGATGCTGCTGGCCGATTCCCATGAGGAGCACGAGGCACACGCGCTGATCGGCTGAATCGAGGCACCGCTTGCTTCGCGTTATCGAGAATCCCGAGTCCTTCCGGACTCGGGTTTCCCAAGACTCGACCGATCGGGATCGCTCATACATTCATTTCAGTGAGCACATTCGAGTGGCTCCTCGTCGCGTGGGCCGCAGTCTTCGCGTTGAATGTCGTGCCCTACTTCATGCCGCCCACGTGGGCGGTGGTGGCGTTCTTCTTGATCGCATTTCAGCTGCCGGTGTGGCCATTGGCAATCGGTTGTGCGTTCGCCTCGACGGCGGGACGGTGCGGGCTCTATTACGTGAGCGCAACACTGGGACGGCGGCTTCTTTCCGATCGAAGGCAGCGCAATGTCGCAGCGCTCGGCAACTGGCTGAACCGACGTCCGGGCTGGCGTGGCGTCCTCGACGTCCTCATCTATTCGCTGGGGCCGATTCCTTCCAACGATCTATTCATTGCCGCCGGCTTGAGCGGCGCAAAGCTGTGGCCGGTCGCGTTGGGATTTCTGGCTGGGCGAATGGTCAGCTATCCGCTGCTGGCACTGGCGGCCAAAGGCGCCAACGACCAGTTGGGTGGAGTCCTCACGCGCCACTGGCACGATCCAAAGTGGCTCGCTCTCGAGCTGCTGTCGATCGCGAGCATCTGGCTGTTCTCGCGAATCGATTGGGTGCGGGTTCTTCACCTTCCCGTGCCTCCGCGAACGGCCCCCTAAACAACTAGGGCTTCCCCGGATTCGACCTCCCCAGGTCCACTCCTAACGTGTGGTCAGGTCGTCAAGAGGCGGCCGTAAATCATGGTCGATCACTACCAGGAAGTGGTCTAGGAGGTCTTTCGTGTTGGACAGGGCAATTTCTCGCAGCGCCGTATATCTGGGAGTCGCCGGGGTGGCATCGATTGTTTTCGGTGCAATAACACTTTTCTGGCCGGGCATCACCCTGGTCGCTCTGACCGTGCTGTTCGGTGCGTTTGCGTTCGTTTACGGGGCGTTCGCGCTCGGGTCGGGTCTCAACCTGCTCGCGCACCGCAGCACCGACTGGGTCCCATTCGTCCTCGGTGGCCTGGTCGGAGTCGTCGTTGGTGTCGTCACGTTCTTCGCGCCTGGTCTCACCGACCTGACGCTGATCTACCTCATCGCGGCCTGGGCCATCGTCGTTGGTGTTTTCGAAATCATCGCTTCACTCGACCTTCGCAACGTCGTCAAGGGCGCAGGATGGCTGACCGCGTCCGGCGCCTTGTCGATCGCCTTCGGAGTGATTGTCGCGGCCCGGCCCGGCACGGGTGCGCTGGCCATCCTCTGGCTGATCGGCGCCTACGCCATCATCGGCGGCGCCACTCGGCTCTACGCCGCCTACCGC
>DATNOD010000137.1:0-3754 GCA_035601515.1 Candidatus Eiseniibacteriota bacterium
GCGAGGCGAGAGATGAGCATGGAAGCGGTTCACGACCCGGACCAGGCGAGCATCAGCTGGGTGGCGAGGCTGGTGGAGGTCGCGCGCTGACGGCCGGCAAGGACCAGTTCCAGGGGCTCGCTTCGCGGCCGTCGATTCGGGCTCGGCTGGCGGGCCGCCGTGCCACGCCGCCGCCGGCACTCCCAACCCTAACGGGATCCGAGCGCGTCGAGCCAGGCGGCCGAATTAGGCGGCAGGTTCAACATCCCATCCCTCAAGCGGACAAGAGGGTCACTGGCGAGGACCGGCTCGCCGCAGGCCGGGATCGCAACCGGGCGGCTCAGAAAGTTGCAGGCGACAGACAATCGTTCCCGCTTGTAGGCAAGCACCCCCTGAGCCGCCGGCAGCCATCCAATCGACGGCGGGAGCCAGGGCGCAAGCCGCCGGCGATGCGCAAGCGCGCTCTTGTAGAACTGAAGCATCGAAAAGGCCGACGCATCTTCAGCGTCGACGGCGAACCGATCCCACCCTGGCGGCATGGGCAGCCATGGCTGGGCGACGGAAAACCCTGCGTTGGGCTCGCCCCTCTTCCAGGGCAGCGGCACCCGGCAGCCATCGCGTCCCGCCTGGCGGCCTTCAGTGAGGATGAAGAGCGGATCCTGGCGGGCCTCCGGAGGGAGGTCGGCCTCCTCGAGCCCGAGCTCCTCGCCCTGGTAGAGAAACACCTGGCCCGGCAATCCGAGCAGAAGCAGCAGCGCGGCGCGCGCGCGGGCCTGACCGACCGAGCCGCCGCCGAGCCGTGTGACGTGGCGGACGACGTCGTGGTTGGATAGCGTCCAGCTGGGGGCGACGCCTGGTCCGCGCAGCGCTTCCATGTCGACATCGATCGATCGCCGCCACAGGTTCGCGTCCCAGCGCGCTCGGATCAGCGCGAAGGCCATGTTCAGCTGGTCGGGAAGGATGTAGCGCGATTGGCGTTGCGGCTCGAAGATCTCGCCCACCAGAACTCGGTCGGGCTGGTACTCGTTGAGGATCTGCCGCCACCTTCGATAGACCTCGTGCACCTGCGGCTGGTCGACGATGACGAAGGCAGGATCGGGACGGGCCACGCCGGTCACGAGGTTCTCGACCATCGGCACGTCGGCGAGGTCCTTGCGCTTGAAGAGGGCGGACGCGACGTCAATGCGAAAGCCGTCGGCTCCTCGGTCGAGCCAGTAGCGGACGATGCGCTCGAACTCGGCCGGTACCCGGGGATCCCACCAGTCGAGGTCGGGCTGCTCGGGTGCGAACAGGTGCAGGTACCACTGGCCGCTGCGCTCGTCTTTTGTCCAGGCCGGGCCGCCGAACGCCGACCGCCAGTTGTTCGGAGGCGATCCGTCGGGCTTGCCGTCCCTGAAGTAGTAGAGGTCTCGATGCGGATCGTCAGGCGAGCTGAGCGCCGCTTGAAACCATGGGTGCTGGTCGGACGTGTGGTTGGGAACGAGGTCCACAAGCACCTTGAGCCGCATGTCGTGGGCGCTCGTCACAAGCTGGTCGAAGTCTGCGAGCGTGCCGTATTCCGGGTTGACGTCGTAGTAATTGGCGACGTCGTAGCCCTGGTCTTTTTGCGGCGAGGGATAGAACGGCGTGAGCCACACCGCGTCCGCGCCCAAGCGTTTCACATGGTCGAGCCGGGAAGTTATGCCAGGCAGATCCCCGATGCCGTCGTCGTTGGAGTCGGCGAAGCTGCGGACGTAGATCTCATAGAAGGCAGCCCCTCGCCACCATGGTCGCGTCATCTGGACGCGACCGAAAATAATGCATCTCCCCACCCGGACGCGCGCTTCGCGCGGGTCCGACCTCCCGACAAGTGGGGAGGGTTAGCCCAGGGCTGCGACCACGTTGGAAAAAACGTTGGCGATCTGGTTCCCCATGGTCAAGAGGATGACGATGACCACGATGGAAACGAGAACCAGGATCAAGGCGTACTCAACCATTCCCTGCCCGTGCTGCTGGCTGGCGTTCTTCAGCATGTCTTCAAAGAAGGATAACGATCGCACGCTTAACAAAGGTCGCTTTAAGGCATTAAGTCAGCCGGCGTTGCGGTCCAGCCAGTCGTTCAGCGGTTGGGCGTCGGTGAAGACCTTGACCACCTGCTTGCGGGCCGCGGCGCTGCCCAGCCAGGGCTGCAGCCCCAAGTTCTTGTGGATGTAGAGGACCTTGTGGCGGAGCAACCGGGCGCGGGGGTGGTCCTGCGGCCACCCGGCGGGCACCCGCTTGAGCCCCTCGCCGCCGAGCTCGTATCCCGCCTTCTCCAGCTTGGCGAGGATCGCCGCCAGGGGCGCACCGGTGGCGTCCGCCGCTACTCGCTTTCGATATTTCGTCAGCTGCGCGGGAGTCATCTCGTAGCGGCCTGCCGCGACCATCAGCCCGCGCGCGTCGAGCGACAGGTAGCCACCGCGGCCCCCCATTCCCGCGTAACCGGCGATGTTCGTCTTGTAGGGCGATTTGTCTTTGGAGAAACGGATGTCGCGGTTGGGGCGGAACACCTTGCCAGGACCGTATTCAGCCTCGAGCGATTCGATCAGCGCCACCATCGGAGCCTTGACCGCTTCTTCATAGATGGTCCGATTGGCGTCGAAGTATTTCTTGGAGTTGTCCAGCTCGAGCCCGATGAAGAATCGCTGACACTCCTCGGACCAGCCGCGAAAGGCGCTTGCCATATGTGGTGGCCAGGATATCGCCTGATGCGAACCGTGAAAATAGCCGCGCGAGCTTTCGGCCGCGTGGTGGCGTGAGCTAGTTTTCGAAAGGCTGAAGGAAGTCGCGCTCCGCGGCCCACATCTCTTCGAACAGCCGATCGATCTCCTCGAGCGAGCAGACGGCAGCGGTGAGCGGATCGATCATCAGCGCGTACTTCGCCTTCTGTCGGTCGCGCTCGAGCAGAGCGTCGACGACCAGCTCGTGGACCGCCATGTGTGCCCGGTTCAATGCCGCCAGCTGCTCGGGAAGGATGCCGAAGTGGACCGGCTGCAAGCCTTCCGGACCGACGCGACATTCGACCTCGACGCAGCCGCCGCTCGGCAGGTTTTGGATCGCGCCGTCGTTGACCACGTTCCCGTGGATGCTGGTCGGGCGCCCGCACTCGATGGCCTCGATGATCCACGACGCGTATTCGTGGCGCGTCGCTTTCGGGATCTCGGACTCGCCGCTGAGCATGGCGTGGATGCGCTCGTCGTTCTCGTGCCGCCAGCGCGGCCAGTTGTTGGCGTAGAAGCCGCTCTCGCCGAGGTACCCGGGACGGGCGTACTTCGCGATCAGGTCGGCACGCTTGCGGAAGTACGGGACGTACTCCGAGAAATGCCCGCTCGATTCGGTCACGAAGGCGCCGAGGCGGAGCATGACCTCGAATCGGACTGGATCCTGCTCGTAGATCTCGGGGTCCGCGGCTCTTTCGCGCAGCTTTGGATAGAGATCCTTGCCGTCGCGCTCGAGCTTCGTGAACCACGCGTTGTGGTTGATGCCGGCGCACTTCCAGTCGAGCTCCCCAAATGGAACCTGGAGGTAGTCGGCGAGGAGTCTCGACGTTCCCTGGACGCTGTGGCACAGGCCCACCACCGGCAGCGCGGTTGACCGTGCCGCGGCCAGCGTGAGGATCGACATCGGGTTGGTGTAGTTGAGGACCATGGCCTTGGGCGCGATCCGGGTGACGTCGGCGACAATGTCGAGCCACGCGGGCCCGGTGCGCAGCGCCTTGAAGATTCCGCCGGGGCCTATGGTGTCGCCGATGCATTGG
>DATNOD010000138.1:0-2277 GCA_035601515.1 Candidatus Eiseniibacteriota bacterium
ATCGGCGAGCGCGTCGCCCTCCATCGCGAGCTCGATTGAAAGTGTCAGCGCGCGTTCTGCGTGATGGGCCAGGATCTCGGTCAGCTGGAGCGTGTCGCCGGCCTCAGCCTCGAGAACCGATCCGAACCGATCATGCAGGTCCGCCCGCTGAGATTTAGGCAGCGATCCATAAGCAGCGTCGCGGACGAGCAGGTGGCGGAATCGCAATTCGTCGGTCGGACCGTCGCCGCCGCTCACCAGCGACTTGCGCCGCAGCGATACGAAGCCGGCTTCGGGATCCGAGCCGGTCAGGTCTCTGACCTGTTGCACGCCGAAGCGCTCGCCGACGACGCTCGCCGCCTGCAGCAGCCTGCGCTCGCCCTCAGGCAACCCATCCAGCCGAGCTGCGAGCACGGCCTGGATGCTCGCCGGCACCCGGATCGACTCGATCGGCCCGACGGCGTGCCAGCCTGCTCCTTCGCGAAGGAGCCGCCCTTCATCGATGAGCATGCGAATGAACTCCTCGCAGAAGAGAGGTGTCCCGGCTGAGCGCTCGATGATCTGCGATTTGAGGTTTGCCGGTAGTGACTCGATTTCGAGGAGGCTCGATATGAGCGTGCCCGTCTCGGCTGCATTGAGGGGGTCGAGGGTGATGTTGCTGGAATTGGACTTGCCCGCACCCCATGTCGGGTGGCTTTCGAGAAATTCGGGGCGGGCGACACAGACCAGGAAGAGCGGCGCGTCGACGGATCGCTCCGCGAGCTGCTCGAGCAGACCGATCACTGGCGGTTCCGCCCACTGTGTGTCGTCGACCACGACGATGAGGGGAGCTCCCTTGGCGACCGCCTCGAGATAGCGCCTCATGCCCCACGCAATCTCTCGTTCGACTCGGTCTGGCGGGGTGTCGGGCATTCCTTCCGTTGAGCTCACCAGGCCAAGCATGGCCGCGACACGCCCGCGCACCGCCGGCCGTTGGGGATCATCAGAAAACAGCTCTCCGAGCCATCGGTCGAGCCTTGAGAGAGCGGCATCGCGGTCATCCGCGATCGTGATGCCGGTGTCCTGCCGGACCATCTCTATGAACGGCCAGTACGTGATGCCGCGTCCATAAGGCAGGCAGCGTCCTCGCAGCAACCTCGCGCCGGAGCCGGCGAGCGCCGCAAGCGCCTCTGTCACCAAACGCGACTTGCCTACCCCTGCAGCGCCTGTGAGCGTGAAGAGGTGAGGGCTGCGGTCTTCCGCGGTGCGCGCGAAGGTGTCGACCAAGAGCCTCAGCTCGCGGCGGCGCCCGACCAGTGGGGTGTGCAAACCAGGCAGCCCACGCGCCTGCTCTGGGACCTGCGTCCGCGGCCGAACAGCCCTGAACGCGGGCAGAGCCTGGGACTTGCCTTTGGCCGTGATTGGTTCGCGCCTTTCGTATTCGATGACGCTGCGGGTCAGCTGCTCGGTCATCGGCCCGACGACGACCTCGCCGGGCTCTGCGCCCTGTTGCAGGCGTGCCGCGATATTGACGGCATCGCCGCTGACCATGAACTGCCGATCCTCCCGAGCGGCCGTTACCGCTTCCCCCGTGTTGACACCGATACGCACCGTGAGGTCGCCGGCCCGGTCGCGCACCTCGAGGGCAGCGCGCACCGCTCGCTCCGCATCGTCATCGTGTACAGCCGGCACACCGAACACGACCATGACCGCATCGCCGGCAAACTTTTCGACCGTCCCTCCATGCGCCGCGGCCACTTCAGAGATTCGCTCGAAATGCCGCGACATCCAGCTGCGAACGACCTCGGGGTCGCGTTGTGAGGCGAGCTCGGTCGAGCCGACGACGTCGGCGAACAGGATCGTCACGATCTTTCTCTGCTCGGCCACGCAGCGATTCTAGGATCGAGCGGACACCTTAACGACCGGGGTTTGAGCGCACCGCCGCGGCGCCTAGTCTCGGCGCGATGTTTCGCATGGTTGCGGCGGCGATTGGAATCGCGGTCGGGTTGTTTCCATCTACTGCAGCCGGAAGCTCAGGCTGGGGCAGTCCTGGCTACGGAGACCCTCCCGGCTGGTGCCCCAAACATTCCGACATGTGGACCAGGACCCTCGTGACCAACGATCCACATGTCGGCACCAACCCGGAGCGGGATACGTTCTACGGCTTCCATCGGAATCCGGGCTACGACGACTGGTACGGGTATTTCTACGGGGACTTCCGGGGCAAACCTGGCGACTCGTCGGGGTGGGTCCAGCTCCTTCACGAGGACTACCCCAACCACTATCACTGGAACTTCGCTGACAACGGGTGGGCGGTGC
>DATNOD010000139.1:0-27519 GCA_035601515.1 Candidatus Eiseniibacteriota bacterium
TCCGTCAGGCCCGGCGGCGACCTCGGGGACGCAGCCCGTGAACAGCACGGCGGCGACGGCGGCGTTTCTCACAGGTTAGGGGTCCCCGCGAAATCCAAGATTTCGCGGGGTCATAGACCATAAGTCTTGGCGATGATCTCCTTCATGATCTCGTCCGAGCCCGCGCCGATCCGGCCCAGCCGCGCGTTGCGCCACGCCCTCTCGACCGGGAACTCGTGCATGTACCCGTGCCCGCCGAGGATCTGGATCGCGTCGTCCGCGACCTCGCACGCGACCTGCGTCGCGAGCAGCTTGGCCTGAGAGATCTCGCGGACGGGATACTCGCCGCGGTCCCATTGCGCGGCGGTCTGGTACACGAATGCCTGCGTCGCCGCGATCTTCGTGCCCATGTCGACGAGGCGATGCTTGATGACCTGAAACTGCGAGATCGGCTGGCCGAACGCCTGCCGGTTCTGGGCGTAGTCCATCGTGTACTCGAAGATGCGCGTCGCCCCGGCGATGGCGCCGGCCGCGGCGATCATGCGCTCGCCCTGCAGCTCCCACATGAGATTCTTGAAGCCCTCCCCCTCCTCGCCGATCAGGTTGGCGACCGGCACGCGGCAGTTGTCGAACAGCAGCTCGGCGGTATCCGATGAATGCATGCCCAGCTTCTTGAGGGTCCGCGTGACCTGGAATCCAGGAGTGCCCTTCTCGATGACGAGCAGGTTGTAGCCCTTGTGGCCGCGCTCGCGATCCGTCTTCGTGACGACCAGCGCCCAGCTGCAACGGGCGCCGCTGGTGATGAAGATCTTGCGGCCGTTGACGATGAAGTGGTCGCCCTCTTGCCGCGCGGTGGTGGTGATGCCGGCTACGTCGGAGCCGGCGTCCGGCTCGGTGATCGCGAGCGCGGCGATGTGCTCACCGCGGATCGCCGGGACGACCCATTTGCGTTTTTGCTCCTCGGTCCCGAACTTGAAGACGGGCGGCGTCGCCATCTCGGTCTGGACGTCGACCGCCATGCCCAGGCCGCCCAGCCCCGCTTTGGCCATCTCCTCCGAGAGCACGACCGCTGAGAAGTAGTCGCCGCCCTCGCCGCCGTACTCGGGCGGGTAGCGCAGGCCGAGGAAGCCGAGCTCGCCGAAGCGCTTGAAGATGGAGTCGGGGAAGGTCGTCTCCTCCCACTCCTCGAGGTGCGGCTGGACCTCGGTGGTGAGGAACTTTCGGATGTGGAGGCGGAGCTCCTCGTGGGCGTCCGTGAAGTACATCGGCGTGAGTTTAGGCCGGAACGTTGAGGCGGCTGCTTACGGTATGATTCGCCGCCTTGGATCCCCTTCGGGAAATCACGCACGCCTGGGAGATGGATTGGGCTCGGTAATCAAGAAGCGGCGCAAGAAGATGCGCAAGCACAAGCACAAGAAGATGCTGAAGAAGACGCGATGGGCGCGACGTGCGCACGCGTAAGCACGCGGTAGGATGAGGTTCTAGATGGGCTGGTGGATCCTCGTCGCGATCGTCTTCCTCGTGGTGCTGTGGCTCGTCTTCACCTACAACGGGCTGATCTCGGCGCGCAACCGGACGCAGGAAGCGTGGTCTGAGATCGACGTCGAGCTCAAGCGCCGGCACGACCTGATTCCCAACCTCGTCAGCACGGCGCAGGGCTACATGGGCCACGAGCGTGGGACGCTCGAAGCGGTGACCAATGCGCGGGCGGCCGCCGTCGCCGCCGGGGCGACCGGCGACCCGGCCAAGATTGGCGCCGCCGAGAACATGCTGAGCCAGAGCCTGCGCAGCCTGTTCGCGGTGTCGGAGAACTACCCCGACCTCAAGGCCATCACCGCCTTCACCAACCTCCAGGAGACTCTGACCGCGACCGAGGACAAGATCGAGTTCTCGCGGCGGTTCTACAACGGCAACGTGCGTGACTACAACATCAAGCTGCAGACCCTCCCGACTTCATTGATCGCGGGAGCGCTGGGGTTCAAGGCGTTCGGCTTCTTCCAGGCGGACGAGGGCGACCGGGCCGTGCCGCAGGTCAACTTCGGCAACACGCCGCAGGCCGGAGGCCCCCCGGGACCCGGATCGCTGCCCCCGGCCGCCGGCTCAGGGCCGCCCGCCATGGGCACGTCGGGACCTCCTCCTCAAAGCTAGCCACCGGCCGACCTCGCCCAGTCGGAGTCGAACCGGTTCCGGTAAGAGGAGACCGCCTGCCGGTCCTGGGTCTCGATGTCCAGCTCGTGGTTTACGCCTAGCCCGGACAGCGTCCAGTTCGCGGAGCCGAGCACCAGCTCCGCGTCGAACAGCCCGATCTTGGCGTGCAGCAGAGCGCCCTTAGGGACTGGATACCAGCGCACCTCCACGCCGCCGCCCGCGAGCAGCGCATAGGCGTGGCGGTTGTATGGCTGGTTGGGATCGAGCAAGACACGGACGATCACCCCGCGCCGATGCGCGGCCACCAGACCCGCGATGACCTCAGCATCGGTCAGCGTGTAGACCTCGGCCAGCACTCGTTCACGGGCGCGGGTCAGCGCGCCCTCGAGCATCGTTCTTATCTCGTCGCTGGGAGCGGTCTGGGCAATCGGCGACCGGCTTGGCGCCAGTGGCGCCGGATGGCCTCCGGTAAAGGCCCAATCCTGGTCGAAGATCCGCACCAGGCGCGCGATCTCCGGTGGATCGCGAGTTTCGAGCACGTAGTCGTGGTTGCGATCGCTGTGCGCGCCCCAGTTCATCCCGCCGACGACAGCCTCGCCGTCGGCGATGAGGAGCTTGACGTGATCGATCTGGTGGCGGACGTCGTCGACTGGATAGACGCGTTCGGCGACGCCGAGAGAATCGAGGGCGGCTGCGGAACGGCGACTCGCGCGCACCGTCGGATCGGTGATCACACGCACCGCAACGCCACGAGCGTGAGCTGAGCCGAGCGCAGACACGATGTCCCGCCGGCCCAGCTCGTACATCTCAACCATGACGCGAGTGCGCGATGACCCAATGAGCCGGGACACGAGCCGAAAGATGCCCGCGTCCTGCCACAGCGTCACTGGCTCAGAGGGACCCGCAACGACCTGAGCTGCGCTCGCGACCCGCCCCGCCGAGGGCACGATCGAGCACGCCGCCAGGCAAACCGCCAGCAAAACAATCGCGAACCGAGCCACGCCGAGGCGGAACGCTACTGGCATGCAGTTGCGAGACCAACCCAGCCTGTTAAGGCCGGAGCCGGCGTCAGCTCAGAGCAGGTCCACCCGCATGCCCGCTCTCGCCCCGAGCACACGGTCGGCGCGCGCCTCCCGGATGCCGACCTCGAGGTATCCCATGCTCCCGACGTAAACGAACGGCTCGTTCGGGCGCGCTTCGGCGTAGGTCTTCGCCGAGGCGGTGATGTAGTGGTTGTGGATGCGCATCGGCCGAACGGGCGGCTTGAGGTTTGTCACCAGGTTGCCGAACCCGTCTGTCCAGAGGACGCGCGGACCGGAGTAGTCAAGCATCGTCGGCGGCGTCGTCGGGTGGCCGAGCGATTCGAGCGGCACGCCCGACGCAAGCGCGGCGGCTGCCGGCGCAAATACGTCGCGCCCCTCGAACGTGGGCGCGCCGTCCGGCCTCGGCGCCAGCTCGACCGCCTGCTGCATTCCGACCTCTTCGATGACGATCGCGAACAGGCCGTTGTCGGGACCGACGTAAAAACGGCCGCCGGCGCGAATCGCCAGGCGCCGGCGCGAGCTGCCGACCCCCGGATCGACGACGGCGAGGTGCACCGAATGCGGTCCGAAATGACGCGTGCCGGCAAAGAGCATGAAGGCCCCGGCGAAAACGTCGAACCGCGGCACCTCATGGCTCACGTCGACGAGCGTCGCGAACGGGCAGCCGGCGAGCACGACGGCTTTCATGGCGGCAACCAGAGGCGACCCCGACCCGAAGTCGGAGGTGAAGGTGACTAGCGGAGGCGGAGCCGGCGCGCCGCTTGGCGTTCGGCTACCAGTAGCGGGTCTCCTTCCAGGGATCTGCTTCATCGTGGTATCCGCGCTGCTCCCAGAAACCGAGCCGGTTGCGTTCCATGAACTCTAGCCCGCGCAACCACTTGGCCGACTTCCAGAAGTATTTAGATGGCACGAAAAGGCGCAGGGGCCAGCCGTGGTCGGGCGTCAGGTCGTGCCCATTCCAGGCGTAGCAGAGCAGGTTCTGCTCGTCATCCAGCACGCTCAGCGGCACCGAGGTCGTGTACCCGTACTCGCAATGCGCCATGACGTACTTCGCTTCGGGCCTGGGCTTGACACGGTCGAGAATCGCGCTCAAAGGCACGCCTGTCCACGTGTCGCCGAGGCGGCTCCAGCCGGTGACGCAGTGAATGTCGGCCGTTACGTCCTTTGACGACAGGGCCCGAAGCTCGCCGTAGTCGATTTTCAGCTCGTTTTCGACGGCGCCGAACACCTTGAAATCCCACGAGGCGATGTCGGTTTTGGGGGTCGGCCCGAAGCTGAGCAGCGGCCACTTGTCGGGCGCGGTGAGCGTCTGGCCAGGCGGGATGCGAGCCGGGTCGACGCCTTCCGGCACGCGCCTGCTCTTGAAGAGGAAGGACATTGGGCGAGTATAGGAATCGGCGGCCAGGGCCCGATTGTTCCCGGGCTATACTGGCCTTTCCCTCGGCACGTGGGCCCGTGGCGCAGCTGGGAGCGCGCGTGAATCGCACTCACGAGGTCAGGGGTTCGAATCCCCTCGGGTCCACCATCCCGTCATAAGCTGCCGCGACCCTCTTGGGCACGCACATCCGCCACGCATCGAGGACGAGCTCACGCATCTCCGTCTCGTCGATCGCATTCATGCGAACGAGCACCCAGTGGTACCGAAGGTCGCCCTTCTCGGGCAGCATGAACTTGTCCGGCGCGCCGCCGATGAGCCAGTTCCGCTGTTCCTTCGGAAACCCGAATCCCATCACGGTCTCGTCGCGCGAAAACGACACGTACACGATGCGGCCGACACGAAACTTGACGCGACCGCCCACCAGCCCCTCTGTCGTACGCGGCAGCGTCATTGCAAACCGCCGCACGTCCTCGACCGTTACCATCCCGATCACCAATCCAAATTAGCGACTCCCAGGGGTTTGCGGGACTGAGGTCCCGGAACTTCACCAGGGACCGTCCTACGGCACGCCGCAATTGTCTATTGGGGTCTGGGTCAACCTCAAGGCAGACTCAGTACATGGTCTCCGCACTCGACGAAGCTGTCGCTAAGAAAGCAACCGCAATGAGAATCGGCTGGATCGGCTTCCACATGGAGGGGATCCCCGCTTTGCGGGCGGTCCTCGAACGTGGCTTCCCAATTGTCGCCATCGTCACGCTCAGCAGCGAGGCCTCGGCACGGCTCAGCGGGCCGTCCGACTACTCGGCTATCGGCCAGGAGTTCGGGATTCCGGTTTTCGAGGTCGACAACATCAACTCGGAGACGAGCCTTAGGACCCTATCCGACCTCTCGCTCGATCTCGCCTTCGTCATCGGCTGGACGCAGCTGGTGGGACTGTCTGCGCGGAAGCTGATCCCGCATGGCCTCGTCGGCGCTCATGCCTCTCTCCTGCCGCGCAACCGTGGAAGAGCGCCCGTGAATTGGTCCCTCATCAAAGGAGAGCGAGAAACAGGGAACACGTTGCTTTGGCTCGGCGACTCGGTCGACGGCGGTGACGTCATCGACATGACGAGAATCCCAATCACCCCGTACGACAGCTGCCTTTCGATCTATGAACACGTGGCCGAGTCGAATCGGGCCATGATTCTGCGGCTGCTGCCGAAGCTGCTCGATGGCGAGCGGCCGGCAACTCGACAACCGGCTTCGGACGAGCCCGTCCTGTCGAGACGCCGGCCTTCCGACGGCCGGCTGGATTGGTCGACAAGCAGTGGTCGCGTCTACGACTTCGTACGGGCATTGACCCGCCCCTATCCCGGTGCCTTTAGCTGGCTGGGGGGACAGCGCTGGACGATCTGGGCCTGCGCCCTTCCGCCCGAACGCGGCTGGGTTGATGGGCCACCAGGAGAGGTCATCGGGTCGGTCGTGAGCCCAGTTGAGGAAGCCTGCGGGCAGGCGGTGTGGTGCGGCCAGGGTGCCGTCACATTGCTGGAGTTGCAGGGCGACGATGGGCGCGTGCTGACGGGCCGCGAGCTCAGCGACCAGGATTGGTCGGGATGGTGCTGGCAAGATGGCGCTTGATCAGAAACGAGTCCTCGTCATCGCCGCCCATCCGGACGACGAGCTCCTCGGCTGTGGCGGAACGGTCGCTCGCCATGTGCAAGCCGGCGACAAGGTGACGTCAGTCATCGTCTGCGAGGGTGAGTCGCTCCGCTACGGCCCGAATGGCGTCGGTCAGCGATCACATATTCAAAGCGCGGCGCGACGCCTCGGCGTGGAGGACGTCCGCTTGCTCGGCTTCCCGGATCAGCGTCTGGATACGATCAACCTGACCGAGGTGATCGGCTGCATTGAGCCAATCGTTCGCGAAGTGCGCCCACAGGTCGTCTATGGGCAGTACGGAGGAGACGTGAACCGGGACCATTACCTCGTGTTCCAAGCCCTCCTCGTGGCGACTCGACCGACAGAGGACTTCATCGAGCTCATCTACGCCTTCGACACTGCCAGCAGCACCGAGTGGGCCTATCCGCGGACCTTCGTTCCAGATACATGGATCGACATCAGCGACACGCTGGACGCAAAGGTGGAGGCGATGGCCTGCTACGAGAGCGAGCTTCGAGACTATCCCCATCCACGTTCGTTGAAGGCGCTCCGATACCGAGCGCACAACTGGGGTGCCCAGGCGTGCCTCGAGGCAGCCGAGGTGTTCATGACGGTCCGGCGAGTGGTCCGCCGTGGGAACGAGGCTTAGGTCTGAAAGAAGTGCGCATTCTCATAGGTGAGCTCGGCGACATTGCCGGGAACGCCATCCAGTTGTTGCCCGAGGCTGCCGTAGGTGCATGCATTCCCGGTGAAATTCCAGGAGAAGACCAGATAGCCCGCTAGATGGGTGGCCAGGTTCTGCCAGTGCATGATCTGGGTGCGGAGGTCGTCTTTCGTCGGCAACTCGTAGTAGCAGTCCTGAAAGTCCTGGATCACGCCGATGTAGCTTTTGATCCGGGCCGCCTCAATGCGATTGATGTTGGCGTCGATCACATTGCTGAAGTCGCACGGCTTGCGCGTCTTGGGATGGGCGGAGAAGTCAACACCATTCTGAAAGCTGCACGGATAAAGGTCGAAGCCGAGGACATCGACGGCGCCTTTCCAGGCTGCGTAGTTCACGGGCCCACCGTCCCAGTCCTGGATCAACGTGAACGTGCGCGAGCCGGGATCGAGCTGATGGACCAGGGTCGTCCTCGCGGCAAAGGCCGCGGGAGCACCCGGGCACGAAGACAGAAGCGGCTCGTCTGCGAGGTAGTACATCAAAATCGCGGGGCTGCCTTTGATCGAGTTGATCGTCGCTGTCAGCTCGGAATCTGAGAGCTCCCAAACGCAGGTTGCCTTCTTCCAGTCTCCCACCCACACGATGGCCTTGAGGCCCGACTTGCTGAGGGCGTCGAGGGCAGCCCGGTACGGTTGGGCCTGGACGGTATCGAAGCCGGCGCTTTTGATGTTGGCCACCCCAGTCCCGAAGTAACAGCCGTTGTCGTCGTTGTAGCCGGGTGGCTGGCATGTGGTGTCGCGCCCGTAGACACCCCGAATGAAAGAGGACGACGGCACCGCGGTCCAGGGATGGCCGGCAACAGGGCTCGGGTTCGCCGGCGCGCAGGCAAGCGTCGCTAGTAGTAGGACCGCTGCCGGCCTGGCCGCCCAGCGTGCCTGTCGTCGCAAACCGCTCGCCACGCTAGCACGCGCTTGGCGCTAAGACCCGAGCTATTTCGCCCGGAGGGCCGGGACGCCCGCCCATTGCCTCCCGGAGCGCCCATTGGCACGAGGTCCAGCCCGGCGCAGCATCGGAATTCGTAAGGGAGCGGCGGGCCGCCAAGAGCATATTCAGCCGCCAGGAGGCTCTGCGCGCGATTGCGCACGAAAGTCCTGCCGCTCCCGCCATGAAACGTCCCTGGTCCCGGTCGGCGCCTGCGTCAGCTATCCGTACCAGCCGACGATGTCGACGATTACGTTGGTCGAGCCGGACGCGTTGAAGATGTCGATCTGCCCGGTCGCCGAAAGCATTACGACGACGAGGTTTGGCACCGTCTGTCGGAGCACGAAATTAAGGTCGGAAGACACCGGCCGGGTCCCGCCGCCTGACCACACCGTCAGAGCGCTGGCAGCCGTCGGGTTGACGACGGTGACGTTCAAGACCACGGCCTTGGCACCCGTGGCGCCCACGCCTCCGTTGCCGGCCACGGTCACCGTCATCGTTGCGCCAGGTCCAAGGGTGGCTCCGCCAGTGCGCGTATCAACGATGCGGGTTGGAGTGAGCGGCACGAAAGACGCCCCCGTGCCCGAGCTGTCAGTGAAGTAGCCGTTTACGTCGACGATCAGGTCCGCTGAACCGAGGCCGTTGTAGAAAGACACCTGTCCTCCGGTGCCGACGGGCACGATGACCCGGTTCGGGACGGTGACTCCGGCCGTCCAGTTGAGGTTGGAAGCGAGCGGTAGAGATGCGCCCGTGGGGAACACCGTAAGGAAGCCTGCCTTGGTCGTGTCGGTGACCGTGGCGTTGAGGACGACAGCCGTCACGCCGCTGGCCGGGATGCCACCGACGCCGGTAACCTGAACAGGCAGGGTGGCGCCGGCAGTGAGCGTCAACCCATGGTTGGTGTTGCCGCTGCCGGCACGGGTGTCAGTGATGCGAGCGGGCACGACGGGCACGAACTGCCCCGACGAGCCGCCGCCGGAAGGCGCGAAGTAGCCCTCCAAATCGACGACGGCGTTGGCCGTGCCCAGGCCGTTGTAGATCGTGACACTGCCACCAGTGCCCAGGCCTACAGACACGAGGTTGGGGACGGTCGCGCCCGCTACCCAGTTGAGGTTGGACGCGGTGGGGAGCGCGGCTCCCGTCGGGTAAACACTGAAGAAGCCGGCGGCCGACTCATCCACCGCGGTCACGTTGAGGATCACTGCGCTGGCGTTGACGGGCACGCCGTTCGTACCCCCAATCGCCAGGTTCATGCTGCCGCCAGGTCCGAGCTTGCCGCCGACGCTCCTGGTGTCGAGCAGGCGCTTGGAGGGCATCGCCGTGTACACGCCAGGGTTGATGACTGGTTGCGACGACGGTGACGTCGATGGCGACGGCGATGGCAACGGTGAAGGCGACGTCGACGGTGATCCGTTGATGGCTTGCGAGTTGATCGATTGCAGCATCGCGATGTTTCCGGACTGCTGGATCACCTGCTGGCCGAGGTAATCCCAGGCGAAGACCCAGTAGCCGGAGGCGCCCTGGTTCTTCCAGTGGTCGAACTGCGCCTGGATCTCAGCCGGCGTCGGCCACCGCCATGGGCTGGCGCTGAAGTCCTGGATGATGAACTCCCAGTTCGTCACATTCGCTGCGTGGATCTGCTTCACCGCGCTGTCGATGGCCGAGTAATCACACGGACCGCTCTGACATGGATACACGTCGAAAGCGAGGATGTCGACGGTGCCTTTCATGGGCACGCCTTGCTGGAGAGGGCTGCCAACTTGGAACTGGTCGTCGTCAGCCCACGTCTTTGCGGTCGGATCGACGCTGTGCACCGTCTGCGTGATCGCTGCATAAATCGGCGGCGCGTTGCAGCCGTTGGCGGTCGGCTCGTCTCCGATCTGGTAACGAAGGCCGGCGTACCCAGCGTTGACGTTGGCCTGGACCATAGCGGCGATTCCTGCGTTGGTGATCGTTTGGGCGCACGTCGTGTTGTTGTAAGCGTCGACCCAGACCATGCCGGCGATTCCGTTCGCCGCCTCCGCGGCGCCGTTGTCCTGGACGCCTCCATCAGTGGCAGCGTTGAAGCCGGCCGTGTGCATAGCCGCAAAGTCGGTCGAGGTGTATCGGAAGACGCCTCGAGTTCCAGAGCTCGGTCCGGACGGAAGGCTCGGTGGGGGCGCCGGGCTTGGAGACGGCGATGAGCTTGGTGTCGGAGCTGAGCTCGGTGTCGGAGTTGGCGCCGGCGGCGGAGGAGCAGCGCCGCTCAGCAGCGGGAAAATATCGCCGACGTTGGAATCGGCCGCGTGGCCGAGCAATCCGACGCCGTAAGCCTCCTCCAGCCCGCGGAGCGTTCCGTACTCAGTTCCACCGTTGGCCGCGGTACCGTGCGCCGAGCCGATGACGAGCGTAAGCACCTGCTCGGTTGAAGCACCTTCGTCCCACGTGATGACGATCCGGCTGCCTGCTGTCCACCAGGTCGAGGCCTTGACTTGCGTGACCAGCCCCTGGAGGAAGGCATCGCCCTGGGCCGGGGTGCCGTCGTGCATGTCGTTGGTGAGGTTGGGCGAAACCCACAAGAAAGGCGGCGCTGTTCCGGAATTGAGGTCCGTCGTCAGCTGCGGGTAGGGAACGACACGGTTGCACTGACTTGGGTTGGTGCGGACGGTGTCGTAGTACATGAACGGGTCGTGGTTGACGTCATATCCACCCGGCCCGAACTGGTCGGTCAGGTCGCATGCGACCGGCATGTCTTGCATGTAGGCCTTCCACGCGATGCCCGCGCTCGCGAGCTCGTCCGTGAACTGCGGGCCTGCGTACGTCATGTCCTGCGGGGTGGTGTCCGGCGGGTTGTTCCAGATCGAGCCAGATGTCAGACCGAGGTAGTTCGGCAGGCTCGGGTGACTGAGGTCAGTGGTGCTGACCGATCCATTGGCTGCGACCTGTGCATTGACGAATGGCATTTGCGAGTTTCCGACGATCTGCTCGTAGCTCGTGTTCTCCATCAGCACCATAAGCACATGAGGAGGAGCGGCGGCCGCCTGCACAAAGTGATCAAACGGCAATACCAGCACCGCTGCCAAGATCACGAATAGATGCACAGCCAGCGGACGTCGCAACATGCGCTGCCTGATTCCGCCGAATGTCAGTAGGGTCCCACGACGCCTACGTCGACGTCCACGCATATTCGTCTACCCCCGGGAACGCTGAACAGGGTCAGCGTGTGATCGGCTGGGCGGAGTCCAATGAACCCCAACCTTCTGGAACGCCAACTGAGCTCTCTTCTAACAGTTGGCCGATCGACCCGAGACCCCGAGGGGTTCAGGAATGACGAAGGATTTGCAAGTTTTAACCCATTGGTCCGCCAGAATGCAACCCCCTGGCCCAGGTAAATTCGAGATTAGACACTCGCGCAACAGGGCCTGAAGGGCGCGCGACATCGTGTCGTATCGAAAAAATATTTCTTTGCACACCTGCGCCCGGCGTCCCAGGCCGTACGAGACCAGCGCACTACTTGGGTCGGGACATGTTTCTGAATCATCCCGATTGCGGTCGGGACATGGCCAGTTGAAGTGCCCCTCTTTCCTACAGGCACAGCAAACGTATTCGAATACGCTCCTTAAGTTCCATGAAGTCCCTCCTTCACGTCGTTCACTAGCGCATGGACCTGCAAGAGTTGACCCGGCGCGTCGTGCTTGGACATTGGGTCCTGATCATGGTCTGCGTCGTCGTAAGCGCAGGTGCCGTGATCGCCTATCACCTCTTCGATACGCCCATGTACAGCGCTTCGACCCGCCTTGTGCTCGATGCGCCCGCACCCACCTCGGGCACCGAGGCGACAGCGGTCGCCGACGCGGCGAAAGCGATCGCGACCAGTCCGACCCATGTCATCGCCGCTTTGAACGCGGCCGGTGTCACTCGCGATCCGGTCAAGGTCATCCCGAACATCACACTTGTACCCCTCGGCACATCCGGCGTACTGCAGCTGACGGTTAAAGACCCAGATGCGGCCGCCGCCGCAGGCATCGCGAATGCGCTCGCCGATGACTTGATTCAGACCCGCCTTGCGGTCAGCCCAGCGGCGCACAAGGCGGCGCTCGACGCGCAGATCAAGACCGTGACCGACCAGATCGCCGCGCTCAACGTGGATATCACGTCGTTGAAAGACCAGCTCAAGAACCTTGCCGTCGACCCCGCCAACCCACAGACGACGGCAGTGAAAGCCCAGATCCTGGCCGATCGCATCACGTTTGATGACAACGAGATCTCAACGCTGACCCAGCAGCTGATCCACCTCGACTCCGAGCGGTCGAGCCTGGGTTCGGCTTCCGACACGACTCCATCGGTCATCGACACGGCGACGGTGCCGATCAAGCCCGATCCCTCGCGCCTCCCGATCGACCTGGCCCTCGCTCTCGTGATCGGATCGGTGCTTGGAGTCGGAGGGGCAGCGGCCCGAGAAACGTTCCGACCTACCCTCGCGAGCGGCGATGCTGTCGCCAAAGCACTCGAGGTTCCAATTCTCGGTTGGCTTCCGGATGAAGCCGGGACGCTACCGCTGCGACTCAAGATGGCGGCGACCGCCTCCGATGTGCGCGCGGTGGAACTGATCGGCATCGGCGACGCGACGGATCTCTCTGCACTCGCGCGAAGCCTCCGCGGATCGCTCTCGCTGGGTCAAGGAGAGGGCAAGGGAGTGGCGATCTTCTCGATCGACGACGCTCCGGCGCGATATCGAAACGGTCAGGCGCCGCCGTCGGGCTTCGTGCTGGTGGCGCCTGAGCGAATCAGCAAGACCGCGCTGGCGCCCGTGCAGGAGCTGATCGAGATCAGCGGCCGCCCTCTGCTGGGCATCATCGCGAGCCGATCCGAGCCTAGGGCAAGGATCCCGATGTCAAACGCAAAGCGTTCGCCCCGCCTGGCCGTCGTCCTCGACGGTGAGAAGGACGCCCTGCAAGGGATGAGCAAGGAGATCCAGTCCGATTTGTGGGGAGCACGGTGAGCGCTGAACCCAGGGGATCTGACGCGCGACTCCGAATCCCCTTCGCCAAAGTAGAGATCAGCGAGGAAGCTCGAGACGCCTCTGCGCGGGTCCTTGCGTCCGGCTGGGTGACCACCGGTCCCGAGGTCCTCGAGTTCGAGCGTGAGTTCGCGCAGCTTGTAGAAGCCCCGCACGCGGTGGCTGTGTCGTCATGTACGGCCGGGATCGAGATCTCACTTCGAGCACTAGGTCTTCCTGTGGGGGCGAAGGTGCTCACGTCAACGATGACTTTTTGCGGAGCCGTGCATGCGATCGTCCACGCCAGGCTGCACCCGATTCTCGTCGACGTGAACCCCGAGACGCTGATGCCCGACGCGGAGACGGTCGCGGCGGCGGTGCGCGCTTCTGGACCGGTCGATGCCATGGTCGTTCTGCATTTCGGAGGCGCGCCGGCCCCGGTCGAGGAGATGGCTGCAGCAGCCGGCCTGCCACTCACCCGCGTAATCGAGGACGCCGCCCACGCCATCGGCACCAAGGTTGGCGATCGTTGGGTCGGCTCGATCTCGGCGGCGACCTGCTTCAGCTTCTACGCCACCAAAAACCTGCCGATCGGAGAGGGCGGGATGATCACGACGGCCGATCCGGAACTCGCTGATCGCGCCCGCCAGATTCGCCTCCACGGCATGAGCCGCGATGCCTGGAAACGCTATTTGCCGGGCTCGAACTGGCGATACGAGGTCGATGTGGCCGGGATCAAAGCCAACATGACCGATGTTCAGGCGGCCATCGGGCGCGGTCAGCTGAAGCACTTCTGGGGCTGGCAGGAGCGCCGAGAAGAGCTTGCGCGGGCCTACGAATCACGACTTTCGAGAATCGACGGCTTGCGTACGCCACCACGGCCCGAGAGCGGGGTGCACGCGTGGCACCTCTATGTGATTCGTGTCGAACCGAGCTTTGGCATCGACCGCGATGCATTCATCGCCGAGCTCTCCGAACGCGGAGTCGATTGCTCGGTGCATTTCATCCCTTTGCATCACCAGCCCTACTTCCAGCGCATGCTCGCCAACGAACCCAATCAATCGTTCCCGGTGGCTGATGCGGTCTTCCCCACGATCGTGTCGCTTCCCTTTTATCCCGGCCTCACGGACGGGATGCTCGATCAGATCTGCGAGGAGATCGACGGGATGCGGCTTTCAGAGCACGCCGGTCAGCGCCCACATCTCGTACTCGCTGGTGGTGACTGATGGCGCTCGAAGTTTCGCAGTCATACAAGGCTTCGCACCGCGAGACGGCGCACAGGTCCAAGGGCGGCTCTGGACTGCGCACCATCATCATCGGCGCGGGCGAGGCGGGCCGGATTCTGGCGCGCGATCTCAGGCGCGCCCCAGAGTACGGGCTGCTGCCGATCGGCTTTCTCGATGACGACATGACCAAGAAAGGCGCTGCCGGTCTACCCGTTCTGGGCACCACCCGGGACCTCGTGATGATTGCAGCGGAGCAATCAGCGGATGTGGCGATCGTCGCCATACCTTCTTTGGCGCCTGGCGACGTGCGAAGGCTCGCCGAGAACGCTAGCTCCGCAGGCGTCAGCGTCCGCTACCTACCCTCGTTCGGAGCGGCTCTCGAGCGCGACGCCCGAATCAGCGATCTGCGCCGGTTACGGGTCGACCGCCTGCTCGGGCGGCAGGAGATGCACGTCGTTAGGACCGCCTCGCGCTCGGTTGTCGAAGGCAAGCGTGTTCTGGTCACGGGTGCGGGCGGCTCGATTGGAAGCGAGCTGTGCCGCCAGATCAAGGCGTTCGGTCCGGCTTCGCTTCACATGTTGGACCACGACGAGTCGAACCTTCACCGGCTGCAGATGCAGCTCGACGGACAGGCCCTGCTCGACAGCGACGAGCTGATCATCGCCGACATCAGGGACGGCGAGCGAATCAAGCAGCTGTTTGCGGAACTCGAATTTCAGGTCATCTTCCATGCAGCCGCACACAAGCACCTTCCGCTTCTGGAGAGGCATCCGTGCGAGGGCATCAAGTCCAACGTGCTGGGGACGAAGCACCTCGTCGAGGCGGCGATCGCCACCGGCGCTGAGCGCTTCATTCTCATCTCGACCGACAAGGCGGCAGATCCGATCTCAATTCTCGGTGCGTCCAAGCGAGTGGCCGAGCTGATCGTCCAGAGCCACTCCGGTGGTTTCACGAGATTTGCGTCAGTCCGCTTCGGCAATGTGCTCGGCAGCCGCGGCTCTTTTCTGTCCGTGCTCTCGGAACAGATCGAGAACGGGGAAGCAGTCACGGTCACGCACCCCGATGTGACGCGATTCTTCATGACTGTCGAAGAGGCGGTGGGGCTCGTCATCGAGGCGGCGAGCATGGCGGAGCTCGGAGAGACGTTCGTGCTCGACATGGGCGAACCGGTGCGAATCGTCGATCTCGTCAATAACTACGCGGCGCAGTTCAACCTGCGAGAGGGAGACTTCCAGATCAGCTTCACCGGTTTGCGTGGGGGTGAAAAGCTGAACGAGGCGCTCTTCAGCGAGAGCGAGGAGCGCTTGCACACCGAGCATCCCCGGATCTGGGCCACGCGAGCAGCGCGACCCTCGGTAGATCTCGACGTGGCCCTTGATCGGCTGATCGAAGCCGCGTCACTCAATCGCAGCGACCTCGTGCGACAGTACCTCGCTGCCCTGCTGCCCGGCTTCACCAGGGTGCCCGCAGCCGTTACCGCAACGTTGGTCGCGCCGTACCCGGACGGTTTCTAAATTGCAACGGGTCGCAGTTGTGATCACACGGTTCATCGCCGGCGCCGGCGGGGTTGCACTGCGCGGCGCGCTGGCGCTTGACCCGACCAGGTACTCGGTAACCATCTTGGCGGCGGCCGGTGGACCACTCCTGGCCGAGGCTGAGAAGGCGGGCTTTGAGGTGGTCCGCCTTCGACACATGGTCCCGGTGGTCAGTCTTCGAACGGATCCCCAAGCCCTACGAGAGCTCACGGGGGAGCTGCGCAACGGGCGATTTGACATCGTTCATACGCACAGCGCCAAGGCGGGTGCATTGGGAAGAATCGCGGCATACAGAGTCGGCGTACCCGCGATCGTCCATACATTCCACGGCTTTCCATTCCACGACTTTCAGTTGTGGCCTCTCCGTGCGGCGTACATCCAGATCGAGAAACGGCTGGGACGCATCACCGATCAGTTCCTCGCGGTCGGCGGGGCCGTCGCCGCCCAGGCGATCAATCTGCGAATCGCGCCAGCGGAACGGATTCGAACCATCGCGAGCGCGATAGACCTGAACATCCCGCCTGCGTCACCAGGCAACCGCGCTGCGGCGCGGCGCCTGATGGACCTGCCGGACGACGCGCTGGTGGTCGGGACGGTGGGCAGGTTGGCGCCGCAGAAGGCGCCTCAAGACATGGTCGCAGCCATCGCCGCGATGGACCGCGCAAACGTCTATTGCGTCTGGGTCGGGGACGGGCCGATGCGCGAAGAGGTTGCGAGGCTGGTGGAGCGGCGCAATCTCGGCAATCGCTTTCTCCTTCTGGGCGAGCGCCGCGATGTCGCGGCTCTGCTCCCCGGCTTCGACGTCTTCGCGCTCTCCAGCCACTACGAGGGACTGCCCTGCTCGCTGGTAGAGGCGATGACTTGTGGCCTTCCGGTCGTGGCCACGGCGGTCAACGCCGTGCCTGAAGTCGTTGTTCCCGGCAGAACCGGCATGTTGGTGCCGGCAGCCGCACCGGCGCTTTTGGGCAGGGCGCTGGCATACCTGCTCGACCACCCTTCGGAAGGGTCCCGGATGGCAGCTGCGGCACGGGTTCAACTTGGAGACCGCTTCGATCCCGAGGTTCTGGGACGCGACCTTGCAGAGACGTACGAGATGGCGCTCACCAGCTCAACGCGGACTTCGAGCAAGTCGCTGAGGCTCGTCGCGTAGAAATGCTGGCGATCCTCGAAACCGGGGGCGAACGCGTCCGGATAAACAGCTCCATCTCTTGGGTCGACGACCTGATCACGGAAGCCACGCCTGGGGATCTCTTTCCCGACGACCCTTCGGCGACAGGCGTCGTGGTGAACGTCGAGTCGAGAAAAGGCGCCTTCGACACCGACTCGTGGGAACCGCTGACGCGCGGCGCCTGGAGGTTTCGAGACGAGGTGGTCGTCGAGGATGTGTGCACCACCGGGTTCGACCTCCACGTGCGGAGCACGCCAGACGACGTGGAGTTCACGTTTCGCTGGCGTCCACAGCTGCGCGGACGCGCGGCCGCCCAGCTGTTGAAGACCCGCTTCACGCTGCTGGCGAGAGAGGTTCTGCTGCAGTACCCCGCCTTGTGGCGAGCTTCGATTCGCGGGCGGGCTCCGCTGCACGCATCCGTATGCACGGTTGGCGACATGCGGCCGCTGCTGGCGGGACCAGGCGGTGTCGGCAAGTCGACGCTGATGGCGAAGGAGCTGGCTGCCGGCGGCCGCGCGATCTCGGACAACCTGTGTGTCAGCGACGGCGTGACGGCCTGGGGCGTGGTCGAGCCGATGCGGGTCGACCGGCGTGTCGGTCGAGCCGTCACATATGGCCGCGGCGAAATTCCCTTGCCGGGCAGGGTCAAGGCTTTGGCGCCGAGCGTCCTGGTCGTGCTTCGGCGCGGCCAGGATCAAGTTGCGCGCGTGCGATCCTGCGGCACGGCCGCGGCCGTTCAAGCGTTGGTCACCGGCACCTACATGGCCGGCGAGCTCCGGCGTTTTTGGGGGTTGGCGGCCACGCTGACCGCGGGAACTGGGCTGGGGCCACCCCATCCCAACGTAGAGCCGATCGCTCGGCAGCTCGCATCGACCCTGCCCGCGGTCGAGATCTCTTTGCCTCGTCAGCCCGGGGTCAGGCTGGCCGAGCTACTAACCCTGGCGGAGGCGATCGCATGAGCAGCGACACGGTCACCCGCACATACAACGCCGCGATTCCGGTCAGCCCGTCGCGGGCGTATCAGCCGCGTGTGTTCGACAGCGACGACCATCCGGTCCGGCTGGATTCGCTGGCCTTGCTCCACCAGGGCATCAAGGACATCGACGATCTGGCCGCCCAGCCCGCGGTGCTGCCCGACTTCTACCACAAGCGCCTCATGGAAATGCCGTCGAGCATCGCGGTCGCGACACGCGACACGATCCGTCCCATCTTCACTAGCGCCGCCCTGAACTGCGGCATGGCGCTCGTCGGGTTGGACATCGACAAGCCCAATGAGAGCTCGATCCGAAACTTCTACGACCAGGTCCGTGCTCGGTACCCGTATCCCCCCAACTACAAGGCGGTGCTGACAGCAAACGAGGTCATCCGCTGCGCGGTCGAAGGGGCGCGGTTTGCAATCGACCGCTACGACCTGGAGCCGAGCGAGCTCGAACGCATCGAGGAGGGCGGCTGCCTAGGAGTGGAGAGCTATGGCGGCGAGCCGAGGGTCCGGCGCGAGCTGTCGTGGATGGCGACTCAACTCTCACGAATCCGGTTCGGGACCGTGGGTCCAAGCACCCATTTCGTCGAGCTGCAAAACGTGGAAGAGGTATTCGACTCCGAGGTGGCTGCCAGGCTAGGCGTGCGGCTCGGCCAGGTCACGCTCCAGTACCACGGCGGTGACGGCGTGCTGAACATCCAGATGGGGGCACGTTTTGGGCGCCGTCTAGCCGGCTCGCGCCCGATGCGCGCCGTGATGGCGGTGCAGAAACCTCTCTATCAGCTGGCATCAGCGCGATCGAAGCGCCAGCTGCAAGAACGGTGGCGCCTCTACTTCTCTGGCGGCTGCCCTCCCGTCCCGCGGGAAAGCGAGGAAGGCGAGCGGCTGATGCTGGCCAACGCGGTCGCCATGAACTATGGATTCGCGTACCGCCAGGCCACCTACGCAACCCTGCGGACGCTGGCTCGCCACTCGTTCGGCGCGAGCATGAAGCTGATCGTCGACTCCCCCCATAACACCATCTATGACGAGGAGATCGGCGGCGCGCCCGCGGTCGTGCACCGCCACAACAGCGCGCGTGCTTTTCCGCCGTCGAAAATGCGGGGCCATCCGGTCTTCGCCGAGACAGGGATGCCGCTCTTGCTCCCGGGGACTAATCGCACCTCGTCCTATTTATGTGTGGCCGCCGAGGGCGCCGAGCAGGCCCTCTACTCGGCGTGCCATGGGACGGGCAGCATCATCTCGGACTTCGAGAGGAGGGGCCTCTCGAGCCAGGACCCTCAGGGACATACCACGCTGCGATTCGGATACAAGGACACCGCCGCGACCGTCGTGCCTCACCTCGACGACAACGGGGTAAACGAGGGTTTGCGGATCCTCGTGACCAATAACCTCGTCCGGCCCGTGGCGCGCTTGCGGCCTTTTGCGGTTCTGAACTAGGGGCGGGGCAGATGGACATTCGTCGAACCAGACCGATCGTGATGGGACAGGACGGCTCCGTGTCGCTGGAGGTGAGGCTGCGCCGGATCCATCAGCGACGCCGCCGTGCTGTGATGCGCCGGCTGCTCAAGGGTGCTTTCTGGATCGCGGGCTTCATCTGTGCCGCGACGTTTGTGCTCGCGTTGGGAGTCGAAGTAACCCAGAGATGATCGCGTCATCCTCGATCGCCGGCCGGTTGCCGCCGGCGTCCGTGACCAGTGTAGGTTCAGCCGTGCCGTGGCTCGTGCTGGCTCCGGTCATGGGTGCGATTGCGCTGCTGCCCTTCCTCAAGCCATCAGGTCCGGGCAACTCCTCGCCGGTGGACGTCTTCATTGCCCTCGGCATCGGCGTCACGCTCCTCTGGGCGGGCTACACGCGCCAGGAGCTGCGGTTTCCATATGGCTTCGCCGTCGCACTGACCATGCTCGGCGGAGCGATCGCATCACTGGCCGGGCCCCTACCCGGGACAGGGTTGCTGGCGGTAGCTCAAGACCTCGTGGTGCTGGCGTGGTGCGCAGTCATCGTCAACATTTCTCGCTCACCCGCCGCATTTCGGTGGCTGCTTCGCGCCTGGACCTGGGGCTCAGTCGGCTGGGCTGTGGTCCTGATCGGCGCGGTCGCGACCGGCAACCTCGCGCTTGCAGGGGTGACCGCACGCACCGGAGTGCGCGCCTCGCTTACCTTTGGCGACCCCAACTACGCGGCGAACTACTTCTTCGTATCTCTCATGGTCGTGATCGCCACGCGGACGCCGCGACGCCGCAGCCTCCGTCTGATCGCCTGTGCGGCGCTGCTCGCGGCACTCGGCCTGACCGGGTCCAACGGGGGGCTGCTGGCTTGTTCAGTCGGATTGACCGTGGTGGCGATTTCTGTGGTGTACCGCCATTGGGGGCCGATCCCGCTGGTGGCGACCGTCTGCGCGGTCGGTGTGCTCGGCATCATCGCCTTGACAGCTGCCCAGACATTACCGATAGAAGAGTGGGCGAAGGACAGCGGCCAGCCGCTGCTGCGGGACTCGATCGGCCGCAGCTCCCAAAGCGCGCAGGAGCGTGTGTGGCTGATCCAGGAGACGACAGACCTGTTCAAACAAGGTGTCCCTTGGGGCCTGGGCCCTGGTTCGACCAAGCCTTTGCTGCTCAGCCAGCTCGCTCCTTACGCGTACGAGACGCACGACGACTACATCGAATCGATGGTCGAGCGCGGCGTCCTGGGGGCGTTCGGCCTGGTCCTCTTGATCGGATCCATCTCTGTTCGCACCTGGACCGTGGCGACCAAGCCACTGGCTCCTGAGTTTGCGGAGCTGTTTCCAATGAAGGCCGCGCTGGTCGGCGCAGTGTTAGGTCTGGCGGTATCGGCGTCTTACTACCAGGTCCTCCATTTCCGGCATGTGTGGGCGATGTTTGCCGTGGTCGCGGCCCTGCACCTGTGGGGACGCAGATGAGCACGTTTATGAGCCTCGCCCGCCGGGCGCGACATCCGTTCACCGACAACGTCGCCGTGCTGGCGGGTTCCATGGCCGCGCTCGGCTTGGCCACGCTGTGGGTCGCCCGAGTCGGCGGACCGGCGGCCGTTGGCGACTACGCGTTGCTGCGGATGCTCCCATGGCTGCTGGCGGTGATCGTTTCCGGGGGGCTCGCGGGATCCCTCGCGTATTTTCTGGCGGGGCCGACCCGCGACGATCGCGCCGTCCGGTCCACGGTGATCGCCATCGCGATGATCGCCGCTGTCGCGGGCGCCTTTCTGTGGGTCATCGGAACGCCGGTGCTGCACCGGTTCTTCCTCAAGGACCTGCCCTCGGGCCTCATCTCATTCGTCGCCGTCAGGGTGGGACTGCGCCTTTTCGTAATCACAGGCAAGGGAGCGGCCCAGGGCACGGGAGACCTGGCAGGCAGCAACCGCACGATCCTGTTCGAGGAGCTCCTGTTCCTCCCCGGCTACGGCCTCCTCCTCGCGCTCCACGTTGGTGGGATGACAGCCGTGATCGCCGCTCTAATCCTGGCCGACGTGGCCACGGCACTCGCGGCCTGGACCCGATTGTTTCGCCGTGGTTTCCTCGTCGCTGCTTCGGGGCCCTCATGGCGGATGGCGCGACGAATCGTCGCGTTCGGGAGCCGGGGGCAGCTGGGCAGCCTGCTCGGCCTGCTCAATCTGCGTTTCGACTTCGTCTTCCTCGCGGCGATCGCCGGCCCGGCAGTCCTGGGGATTTACGCCGTGGCGTCGAAGTACGCTGAGATTCTTCGCCTGGTTCCGATCGCGGCCTACTGGGTCCTGTATCCACGCTTCGCGAGGTCTGATGCGGCCGTTGCGGCAGCCTCGTCTCGCCGCCTGATGCTCCGCGCGGGGGCTGTCACGGCGGTCATCGCCCTGCCCCTGGCCCTCGCGGCCGGCGCCGTCGTCCCGACCCTGTTCGGCCACCCGTTTGCGGGTGCGGTGCTGCCGGCGCAGATCCTATTCATAGGGCTCGCGCCCGAAGGTGCGGCTGGGGTGATCACAGCATTCCTCTACGGACGCGGTCGGCCTGGTCTCAACTCCCTGGCCGCCGGGACAGGGTTGATCGTGACAGTGGTCCTCGACGTGATCCTGATCCCGCGCCTTGGCGCTGTCGGGGCGGCCATCGCCTCTAGCGCGGCGTATCTCACCACCACCATCACGCTGGTCGCGTGGTACAGACACGTGACGCGATCGACGCCGTATCGCAAGGTTCCACAACCGGTGATCGAGGGGCTTGACAGAGTTGACCCCAGCCGCAAGCGACGAGCCCTGGACATCATCGTTGCGCTGCTCACCCTCGGCCTCTCGTGGCCATTGCTGCTGGTGATTGCCGCCGCATCGCGCATCAGCACGCATGAATCGCCGGTTTACAGACAGATTCGTGTGGGAGAGGGGGGCGTCCCTTTCACCATGTACAAATTTCGCAGCATGCGCTGCGGCCTCGACGGTCCCGAGGTCACAACGCCGGGCGACCAGCGCATCACGCGGTTTGGCGCAGTCCTCAGGCTGACCAGTCTCGACGAGGTCCCTCAGCTGATCAACGTTCTCCGCGGAGAAATGACCCTGGTCGGGCCGCGACCTGAGACCGTGGCGCTTGCTCTCCGATATCCGGTCCATTTGCGCGCGGTGTTTTCATACCGTCCGGGACTGAGCGGCCCCGTTCACATGTCGCTGCGAGACGTGGTCCCCGATGGGCTGGAGGATGTCGAGGACTACTACGTGTCCGAGCTCCTCCCCAAGCGCGTGGAGCTCGACATGGGCTACTTGGCCAATCCGACACTCGGGTCGACTTTCGGGCTGATGCTTGCGACGACGTCATATGTTTTCTCGCGACTTCTGAGCAAGCTCACAGCGCGTTCGCGCCATCGCCGCAGGCTCCTCGCGGGGCTCAAGAGCACAACCCTTCAATGACCGCTGGGCGTATGTCCCGACCGGGCCGAGGGCTCGGATTCGACGGGACAGAAGTACCGGTTGACGGTGGGTGCGAGCCGACGATACGGTCGAGCTCGATGCGATCTTTGCTCACTTCACGTTTGGTTTCAGCAGTGAGTAACTGGTCAACGTGCCCGCGTCCATTGGCTCATCTCCGTCGAGTTGTTGAAAGCGGTGTGCTGGCGGCGCTGCTGGCCGCAAGCTTTTCAGTCGCCGTTAGCACGCCGGTTGTGGTCTCTGCGGCCGGGCCCACCACCATTGGAACCTCGTCCTGCACCGCAGACTCCAAGGGAGTCTTTCCGTGCGCACAGGCTTATCAGCGTTCGGCCCAAGACAAGGTCGCGTACTTGCACGACGGCTCACTTCTGGTTGGTTTCTACGACGGGCACACTGGCGTGCTCTACCACGTGACGAAGCCGTCAACCACTCCCGCGTCGTCCTTGGCGCTCACATTCCCGGGCGGCGAAGCGGAGTCCATGTACACGCTGCCCGGCAGCGGCAGCACTGAAATCTGGGTACTCCAGGGAAACGAAATCTTTGGCGGCGCCAAGCAGGAACAGATCCAGCATGGCACCTACGACGGCACCAACTTCAGCTGGGACGGAGGCAACACGAACCCGGTCCCGGTTCAGGTTCCGGGGGCCCTCACGAACGGGCGCCAGGATCCGTCGGTGACCTGGACGGGGAAGTGGTTGATTGCATCGTGGTGGGACGACACCGTGGGCGGAAACTCGGACAACGTCTTCTACAACTGGACGACCGACCGCACCGGCAAGACCGGCTGGGCCGTGACTGCGAAGGCAGGTGCCGTCGCAGTCGACAACAGCGGAGGATTGACCACGGTCAGCTACAGCGCCCTGTCAGGTGATCCACCAGCAGTGAATGACCGGTTCCAGATCGGCAAGGCGGCGAGTAACGACGGAAGTCTTACCTGCGACGCGTCGACTACCTGCAACGCCGAGTTGCGGCAGGTGACCGCCGTTACCGGAAGCGGTCCATTCACTATCACTCTCGACTCTCCCCTGGTCTACCACCACTTTGTGGGCGAGCCCATCAGGATAGCGGCCGACCTACTGACGACAACCCAGAAGAACTCCGTTCAGGTCTCGATTCGACATTCCAACAAGCTCGGTGCCACGATCGCCGTTTATGGAGCCTTCTGCAAGGTTCTCACGCGCACGCTCCTAGACACCGCGGCTGACCCGTCGCCGGCAAACTGGACTCCCGAAACGCAGATCGACGTCGACGATTGTGATGCGGTTCTTAACGGACCCCAGATCGCCATCGACGAAAACAGCGGCGACATCCACGTCTTCAAAGCCATGACCAGCGGCGAACCTTCACCGACAGGGATCATCTACTGGCACGGGGTCCCTGATGCCACCTTCTCGACTACCGGCACGATCAATTGGAGCTCTCGGCTCGTCATCGATCCTGCCGCCAGCAGCTGGGAAAGCGACCCGCCGGACATTGCCGGCACGGTCGACCCGTTTACGCACAGGGTCTATGTCTTCTGGGTCACCAAGGCCATCGGCGGAGTAGTCAAGTACGTGACGCTGGACGGCCCGTATACCTCGGCGTCTGGCGAGACTACGATGACCACTGGTACGCAGCCGCGCTACACACACGTTCCCTCGCTGCTCGTTGACCCTTCGACAAGCAAGGCCGCCTACGTGCCTCTCGTCTACCAAACTGGCACCAGCTGCATAACACCTTCGTGCACCAGCACCTTCAATATCGTCCTCGACACCAGCGTCAACGTCCTGGCTCCGACCGTGCCGGCCGGTCTTAAGGCGACGGCGGCGTCGGCCACTGAAGTTGACCTGGCCTGGAACGCCTCCACCGACGACGTTGGGGTGACCGGCTACACGGTTTACCGCAATGGCGTTTCGCTGGCAATTGTGTCCGGGTCGACCCTGACCTACGCGGACAAGTCTGTCGCCGAGGCCACAACCTATAGCTACACGGTCGACGCCTTCAATGCCGGCGACAATCACTCGGCCCAATCGTCCCCCGCGATCGCTACGACGCCTGATGTCACTCCACCCACAGTCCCGACCGGCGTCAGCGCCACGGCCACCAATACGCCCGAGGTGGACCTGAGCTGGAACGCCTCCACCGACAACGTCGGAGTGACGGGCTACACCATTTACCGCAACGGCTCGCAGCTCACCATCGTGTCCGGGTCGACGACCACCTATGCGGATAAAGCCGTTGTCCAAGGCGGCAGCTATAGCTACACGGTCAACGCTTTCGACGCCGCCGGCAACCATTCGGCCCAGTCGGCTCCGGCGACCGTAAACACACCCGACACGTCGCCACCTTCGGTGCCAACCGGACTCAGTGCCGTTGCGACCACGAAGCCCTCAGTCACCCTGACCTGGAGTGCCTCGACCGACAACGTCGGGGTCACGGGTTACACGATCTATCGCGGCGGCACCAAGCTCACCACCGTGTCCGCCTCCACGCTGACGTACACGGACAGCACGGTCGCCGGCCTTACCACCTACAGCTACACAGTCGACGCCTTCGATGCTGCGGGCAACCACTCGGCGCAATCGGCCTCGGTGAACATCAAAGTGCCCGACTCGACGCCGCCCTCGGTGCCGACCGGCCTGACAGCAACATTCGTCGCGTCGACACCTGAGGTGGATTTGGCCTGGAACGCTTCGACCGACAACGTCGCGGTTACCGGCTACACGATTTACCGGAACGGCACGGCGCTCGCCACCGTGTCCGGGTCAACCCTGACCTACGCTGACACCGCGATTGTCGTATCTGCCGGCTACGTGTACACGGTCGACGCCTTTGACGCCGCCGGCAACCACTCGGCCCAGTCAGGCTCGGCGGCAGTAAACCCTGGCGTGTACACGGCGATGTCTCCGAAGCGCTTGCTCGACACCAGGAGCAGTGGCGGCAAGCTCGGCCCCGGGGGCAGCATGAACCTTGCGATCGCCGGCACCAACGGCGTGCCCGCAAACGCCAGCGCCGTGATCCTCAACGTGACCGCGGTGGACGAGTCGACCGCAGGCTTCTTCACTCTCTACCCGACGGGAGCGAAGCTTCCCACCGCGTCCAACCTCAACTGGGTGGCGGGCGAGACCGTCCCCAACCTCGTCTCGGTCGGTCTTGGCGCTGGTGGCAAGGTCACGATCTACAACGGCCTGGGCATGGCCGATGCCGTGATCGACCTCGAGGGCTACTTTGCGCCGTCGAGCGGCGGCTCGGCAGGACAATTCGTGCCGGTCGTGCCCGCTCGCATCACCGACACTCGAGCTTCCAGCGGCCAGCCCAACCATGGACTGACACTGACTGCCGGCACAACGCTCAAGGTCCAGGTGACCGGCGTTGGCGGCATCCCGGCCAGCGGAGTGACGGCTGTCGTCCTCAACACCACGGTCACAGACACCACTACTGCAGGCTTCCTCACCGTGTTCCCCACGGGCGCATCGGTGCCGCTCGCATCCAACCTCAACTGGATGGCCGGAGTCACCGTCCCAAACCGGGTCATCGTGCCCATCGGCACCGGAGGCCAGGTGTCGTTCTTCAACGGCCTCGGTTCGGCCGACGTAATCGTCGATATCAACGGTTACTTCACCGACGGCTCGGGCACCGGAGCGTCTTTCGTGCCGCTCACCCCGTCCCGAATCTTGGACACAAGAATGGGCGGGTCGCCGCTTGCCGGGCCCGGGACGATGCTGGTGACCGTGGCCGGTAAAGGTGGCGTTCCCGCCTCCGGGGCCAAAGCAGTCGTCCTGAACGTCACCGTAGTCAACCCGACCACCGCAAGCGCGCTCACCGTCTGGCCGGCAGACGCAAGTCAGCCGACATCGTCCGACCTCAACTTCACGGCGGGGCAGACGGTGCCGAACCTCGTGGTCGTGAAACTGTCGGCGAACGGCCAGATCGACATCTTCAATGCGTTCGGCACGACCAACGTCATCGTCGACGTCGTCGGCTGGTACGGATAACTGACGAGCGCCCTCGCTCCGACCGGGACATTTGACTCCCTTGACGCGGGATCGGGTCCAACCTACGGTCGCTCCGGAGTCTTGTCACCCCATCGCACGTAATGGGTTCAGCACCGACAGGTAACTGGGCGGGCTCACGTCGAGTCGCTCCCGGCTTACGCCGCCTTCCGCGTGGCGGGATGCTTGGTTCGTTTCTGGCTGCGATCGCCATCGGAAGCGCATCTCGTAATCTCAACCGCACGACGGTCGGCCTTGCCGGCGCGCTGGCCCTTTCTGCGTTCGGGCTGCTCGCGG
Organism: Candidatus Eiseniibacteriota bacterium; assembly: GCA_035601515.1. Taxonomy (GTDB): domain Bacteria; phylum Chloroflexota; class Dormibacteria; order Dormibacterales; family Dormibacteraceae; genus UBA10449. The sequence continues at coordinate 26,882 of DATNOD010000139.1, forward strand.
CCCCGCTTGCAGCCGCTGCCGCACCCATCGCCTGCGCGACCCCTGACCTCATCACCGCAATCTCAACTGCAAACAGCCAGGCTGGAGGCGGCACCGTCACCCTGGCGAGCGGATGCGTCTACACCCTGACGGCGGCCGACAACTCGACCGATGGTGGCGGTGGCACCGGGCTGCCCGTGATCACGGGCACCGTGACCATCGCCGGCAGTGGAGCCACGATCACCAGGTCCACGGCCGCCGGGACGCCGACCTTCCGGATCTTCGACGTCGCGGGCTCAGGCAACCTGAGCCTGGATTCGTTGACCGTGAGCAACGGCCTTCTGAATAACACCGGGTCGACCGGTGGCGCGGGCATCTACAACCACGGAACGCTCTCGATCAGCGGGAGCGGGTTCACGGGCAACTCATCACCGTCCCCGAATGGAGTATCCGGCGGTGGCATCAGCAATACAGGCCAGCTGACAGTCACCACCAGCACCTTCACCAACAACAGCGCTCAAGAGGGTGGCGCCGTTTTCAATCAGAACAGCGCAACCATCACGAACACAACTTTCAACAACAACGTGGGCACCATCTACGGCGGGGGGGCCATCCTCAATGCATTCGGCACCACCAACGTCTCTTCGAGCACGTTCGTG
>DATNOD010000140.1:0-7882 GCA_035601515.1 Candidatus Eiseniibacteriota bacterium
ACCCGACCTCGAAACTGGTGCAGCTGCGCCAGCCCGAAGCGGTCGGCGCCCTCGATCATCATGACCGTGGCATTGGGCACGTCCACGCCGACCTCGACGACGGCGGTTGCGACCAGGACCTGGATCTCGCCGGCGACAAAACGCCGCATGACAGCGTCTTTCTCTTTTAGCCGGCCATGGATCAAGTCCATCGTCAAATCGGGAAAAACGTCTTCGCGCAGGCGCTCGAACTCAGCCGTAGCCGACCGGGCGACGACCTTTTCCGATTCCTCGATCAGAGGACAGATGACGAATGCCTGACGCCCCAGCCGCACCTGGCTCCTAACCAGGTCGTAGGCCCGCGGGCGCAGATCGGGAGGAACAACCTCGGTCTTCACTGGAGTGCGTCCCGGCGGCAGCTCATCGATCACCGAGATCGCCATCTCGCCGAACAAGGCCAGGGCCAGGCTCCTCGGGATCGGTGTTGCCGTCATGGCGAGGAAATGCGGGCGGCCTTTTCCCTTCGCCCTCAGGAGCTCGCGCTGCCGCGTGCCGAAGCGATGCTGCTCGTCGACCACCGCGAGTCCGAGATCCGCGAACTCGACGTCCTCCTCGATCAGCGCGTGCGTGCCGACGACGAGGGCGCAGTGGCCGCTCGCAGCCGAGGTGCGCACGCGCCGCCTTTCCCCGGCTGACTGGCTGCTGACGAGCAGCTCGACCGTGAGCGAGGGAAAGGTCTGCTCGAGGTAGGCGCGGAACTTGTGAAGGTGCTGGCGCGCCAGGATTTCTGTCGGCGCCATGACCACCGACTGCATGCCCGCCGCGTGAACCATGGCCGCACACGCGGCGGCGACCGCGGTCTTGCCCGATCCGACATCGCCGTTGAGCAGCCGGTTCATCGGGGTCGATCGCTGCATGTCCTGGAAGGCTTCCCAGGTCGATCTGCGTTGGGCCTTGGTCAGCTCGAAGCCGAGGCCCGACTTGAAGGCGTCGATGACCTCCTGGCGATACGGGATCGGAACCGCCGGCTCCGCCGCCATGCTGGCGCGCATCAGCGCGAATGCAGCTTGTAGCTCGAACAGCTCGGCGAAACCCATGCGCCGTCGAGCCTCATCCCAGTCGCTCCGCGTGACCGGTTTGTGGCCGAGCCGGACGGCTGCTTTGAGAGGCAGAAGGTGATTGCGCTCGCGAACGTCCTGCGGCAGCTCGTCCTCCATTCGTTCGGCGAGCGGCAGCGCTGCGTCGACCCAGCCGGAGACCTTCTTGGAGGTGAGGCCTTTGACCAGGTGATACCTCGGCATGAGGCCGCCGATGAATTTCGGTGCGGCGCCGTCGCCGCCTTCCAGCTTCTCGTGGTGGGGGTTGCGCATCTCGAGACCGAACCCCGTGGCCCGGACTGTTCCCGCGACGGCGATGCGGTCGCCCTTTTCCAGCTGGTTCGCGATCCAGGGCTGGTTGAACCAGACGAGGTTCAGGTCGTCGTCGTGGTCGTCCTCAAGCGTCGCTTGCGTCAACTTCAGCTTCTTGAACCGGCTGATCTTGGGCGCGATCCTGATGATCGTGCCGGTGACTGTCGCCAGCGTGCCGGGAGTCAGTTGCGCAATCGGCTTTGGATCGCCGAACTCGTCCCATGCGAATGGCAGGTGCAGGAGCAGATCGCGGACCGTGCGGATTCCGAGTGCGGTGAGACGCTTCAGATCCAGCGGCTTGACCTTGGGAAGCTCCTTGACCGGCGACTCCAGCGCCAGCCGCGGATTCAGAACGACCATGCAGCCAAAATAGCGAAGCTCAAGCTTGGGCTACGGTACATTGCGGGGTCGTGATCGAAGAACCCGGGGGGCCTGCGCCGTCGACAGGCTCGCCTCGCAGGCTGATCTTGATCATTGCGGCGGTCGTCGTCGCGGTCGTGGTCGTCGTTTCGGTCATCGGCTACGGGGTGATCGGCTACGCGTTCGCCTCGAGCCGCATCGCCGGCGCCAGGAGCGCGTACAACACGGTGGTTTCCCACCAGAACGCCATCACCGACGAGTTCAACACACTCAACACCAAGATGACGGCCCTGAGCCTCAGCACCGCCACCTCAACCGACCTGCAGCAAAATCGCGCGTCGTACGTGCAGCTGGTGAGTCAGTCTCAATCCGCGGAGCCGACCCTCACAAGTGACGATGCTTTTCTCGCCACCGCACAGGCCAGGCTATACCAGACTTCATGGCTCACCCTCATCCGGCGGTCGGACCTGGACCGGACGTCCGCGAAAATCGGGCACGAGCGGAAGGCGCTCGCGGACGCGAAGGCGATCGCGGGTGACCTGGTCCAGCTCGGCACCTTCTACCAGGCGTTCTATGACTCACTGATCGACCTTGACACGCTGACGACGAAGGCCACGGCCTCCGATTTCGTCAACGCCGCGGCCGCAATCGGGGCGCTCAAGTCAGACATCACGATGGCCATCCAACTCTCGGGCGCGCCTGGGTTGCCGCCGGAGATGAAGCTCTTCTTGACCGACTTCCAGACACTCGCGACCGATGTCGGCAAGCTGCTGAACGCCGTCATTTCCGGCGACACCAACGGAGTCCAGGCGGACGTGAAGGCGGTCGATGCGGACAACACGAAGATCGACACCTACGACTTCGGCAAGATGAACGCCACAACGAAAGCGTTCTATCAACCGATGATCGATGCGTTCAACGCCGAGGCGTCGATAGCCAACAGCATGTGACGGGGGACCTCGTGCCGCGGGAGTAGATTTCCATGTCATGAGCGACCCGCCGCCGTATCCGCCGCCGCCTGCGGAGCCGCCCGCAAGCTTCGCGCCTGGGGCGAATAATGCCAATCAGTACCACCCGCCGCGAGCCTTCTGGGCGATCATCGCCGCGGTCGTCGCCGTGGTCGTGGTGGTGGTGGCCATCGTGGGCTACGCGGTTGCCGGCTACACGTTCACGTCGAGCCGCATCAGCGACGCATCCGGCGCCATCAGCACTGCGAATGCCCACCGGGTTTACGTGAACACGACCTTCGACCTGCTGGACCACCAGGTGACGGCGTTCAGCACGAGCACCGACCTCACAGCGGCAAAGTCCGACGCGATGGAAGTGGTGAACCAATCCCAAACCATGAGCTTGACGGAGGTCGGCGACGATCAAGCGCTGGCATCGGTCCGCGCGCGCCTCAACGATCAGCAGTGGCTGACGTCCCTGAATCGCGGGCGTCTCACTGCCGAAGCCGGCCGTCTCGATCACGCGCGCAATGCGGTCGTCACAGCCAGAACGGCCGCCGGCGATTACGTGCAGCTGGGACAGTTCCTCCAGGCTTACGTGCAGGTCTTGACCGATTGGGACATGGTGTCGTCCGACACGGGCAACCACGACTTTGTGGGCGCTGCGTCCGCGGACACCAGCATGCAGACGGACGTCACGAAGGCGCTCCTGGCATCGGCGGCGCCCGGCCTGCCCGTCGAGTTTCACGATTACCTGACGGCGCTGCAGTCCTACTCGGTCGACGTGGGGAAATTTCTGAATGCGATCGCGACGCAGGACCCCGCCGCGCTCGACGCTGCCGGCAAGCTGCTCACAGCGGATACCGCCAAGCTGGACGCGGTCGACTTCTCGGCCACGCCCGCCCAGATCAAGTCGTACTACCAGCGGTACCGAGACAATTTCAACTCCGAGATGGACAAGGCCAACGCATGACAGGTCTCTACTCCGACGATTCGATAACCCGGCGCGTCAACCGCGAGAACATCCTGCTGCTCGGCGGCGGCCGGGCATTGCTGATGCAGCTGGCTCACCCCAAGGTCGCGGCCGGGGTCGACGACCATTCCGATTTCCGCATCCATCCGATCCGGCGGCTTCGCCGAACGGTCTTGATGACCATGGCGATTGTCTTTGGCGAGCGCGAGACCGCTCTCGCGGCCGCTCGTGCTGTCAACCAGGTGCATGCTCGCGTTCGCGGCGATGACTACCGCGCGCTGGACCCGAATCTGCTCTTGTGGGTGCATGCGACTTTGGTGGAGTCCGCGCTGGTCACGTACCAGGCGTTTGTCGGGCGGCTGACATCGCGCGAGCGCGAGGACTTTTACCAGGAGTCGAAGCTCGCGGGAGAGCTGCTCGGCATTCCGCGCGATCGCTTTCCCTTTCGGTTGAGCGACTTCGAGCAGTACGTGGACGGGATGATCGGGAGCGGAGAGGTGCACGTGACCCCACGTGCCAAGGAGTTGGGACGATTGGTGGTGCGACCGCCGCTTCGGCTGGTCCCGGGCCCGGTCCTGGTTCCCTTCGCCGTCGTGACGGCGGGACTTCTGCCCGACGCGTTGCGAGACGCTTACGGGCTGAAGTGGGGGCGGCGACAGCAGCAGGCTTTCAAGCTCGCGGTCGCGGCGGTGCCGAGGATCGTCGCGCTGACGCCGCCGGTGCTGCGCGTGTGGCCGCTGCCCGGCCATTCCGTGAAGCTGGAAGCTACTTCTTGATGTAGACGGCGCCCAGGGCCCGTGGGCCGGTGTGGGTGCCCAGGACCGCTCCGATCTCTCCGATGACGATCTCCTGGTCAGGCAGCTCCAGGCGGAGGCCGGCGGCGATGGTCTCTGCTTCTTCGGGCGCCTGCGCGTGCACGACGGCTACATGCTCCACCGGAAGCTCGGCGCGGAGAAACTCCACCATCCGTGTGATCGCGCGCGACCGCGTGCGCACTCGCTCCACAGGTTTGATCTCGCGGTCGGCCACCAACAGGAGCGGCTTGAGGTCGAGCATCGTTCCGATCATCGCCTGCGCTCGACTCAGGCGCCCGCCCATCTCCAGGTATCTGAGCGTGTCGAGCAAGGCGAGAACGCGGCATTTCGGGACCCGCTCCTCGACCGCGGCTGTCGCTTCTGCAAGCGTTTCGGATTCGGCAGCAACCTTGCACAGAAAGGCGATCGGCATGGTCACCGTCTCGCTGTCGATGACCTTGACCTTGAAACCCTCGACCGACTCTGCGCCGATTTGGGCCGCCTGCACGGTCGCCGACAGCTGCGCGCCGAGGTGGATGGATATGCACCCGTCATGGTCTTCGGCCAGTTTTCTGTACACGTCAGCAAACTCGCCGGGCGAGGGCGCGGACGTGGTCGGCAGTTTGGTCGCGGTGCCCAGGCGGCGGAAGAACTCGTCGTCGGTGATGTCGACGCGGTCGCGAAACGTCTCGTTCTCGAAGATGACCTTAAGCGGGACGACTGCGATCCCATACCTCGTGCGCCACTCTTCGGGAAGGTCGGCGGTGGAGTCGGTGACCACCGCGAAGCGGCGCGTGCCAGTCACCAGGTCTGGTTATTCGACCGAGAGGATGAACGGGTAGTGCTGCTGGCCGCCTTGCTGGACTTCGACCGCGAGGCCGGGAAAATTCGAACGGATGGCCTCTTCGAGGTGGGCAAGCTCGTCATCGCTCGCGCCCTCGCCCCGATAGACGGTGACCAGCTCGTAAGCGTCGGGGCCCAGCTTGCCCAGAGCCTTGTTGACGACCTCGACGTAGTCGGTGCCGGCGAACTCCAGCTTGTCGTTGATGAGCCCGATCACATCGCCCTTCTTGACTTTGAGACCGTTGGAGCGGGTGTCGCGCACCGCATGCGTCACCTCGATCGTCTGCACGCGCGCCGCCTCGGCTTTCATGGCGGCCGCATTTTCCGCTCCATTCCGCTCCGGACGGAAGGCGACCACCGCAGCCACCCCCTGGGGGACGCTGTGGGTCTCGATCACGTGGACCTTCTTCTTGGTCAGGCTTCGGACCTGGCTCGCGGCGAGGATGACGTTTCCGTTGTTGGGAAGTAGGACGACCTCGTCGTAAGGCACGCCGTCGACGGCGGTGAGCATGTCTTGCGTGCTCGGGTTCATGGTCTGGCCGCCCTCGACGATCGCATCGACGCCGAGGCCGCGAAAGATGTCCACCAACCCGCTGCCGGCGACCACGGCCACGAGGCCGACGCCGTTGGCGCGCGGGGGCCGGCCGGCAGCCGTCTCGTTTTCGAGAATGCGCTTGTGCTGCGTCGACATGTCGCCGACGTTGAGCTTCAGAAGTTTTCCGAAGCGTCCGGCCAGCGTGATGACGCTGGTGGGATCGTCGGTGTGAACGTGGACCTTGACCAGCTCCGGCTCGCCCACGACCAGCACCGAGTTGCCCATCGCCTCGATCTCGGTTCGAATGACGTCGACGTCGAGGCCATTGCCATCGATGAGGAATTCGGTGCAGTAGCCCCACCCGCCCTCAGGAAGGTCGACGGCGACCTGCGCGGCCTTGGGCTTCGCGGTGGCCGTCTCGAATTGGAACGACTCGGATTCCTCGACGGTTTTCAGCATGCCCTCGATGATCAGCTGGAGTCCGAAGCCACCCGCGTCGACGACGCCGGCGTCGCGAAGGATCTGGAGCTGGCTCGGTGTCTTCAGGACCGCAGCTTTGGCGCCGGCGGCGGCGGCCGCTATTACGGCCGGGACGGTCGCTTCCGCGTCGTTCGCTGCTGTCGCGGCGGCGCGACCGGCTTCTCTTGCGACCGTGAGGATGGTGCCCTCGGTGGGCTTGTTGACCGCGCGGTAGGCGGCGTTGGCGGCCTCCTCAAATGCGGCGGCCAGCTCTCGCGGGGTCAACGAGCTCTTGCCCTCGACAGCTCTAGCAAACCCGCGAAAGATCTGCGACAGGATCACGCCCGAGTTCCCGCGGGCGCCCATCAAGCTGCCATGCGATGCGAGCTTGGCGATCTTGCTGACCTCGGCTGCGCTCGACTCCTTGATGTCCTCGACCGCGGACTGGAGTGTGAGCAGCATGTTGGTGCCGGTGTCCCCGTCGGGAACCGGGAACACATTGAGGCGGTTGACCTCCTCATGGTTGGCCGCCAACCAGTTCAGGCTGCCGAGAAGCGCCTGCTTGAAGAGGGGCCCGTCCACCCCGACCGGCCTACGCGAGGCCATGGTCAGCGCCGCTCTTCCTTGACGCCCTGAACGTTCACATTGACCTCCACGACGGCCACGTTCACGGCCCGTTCGACTTCGAATTTGACCGTCTCCTGCAGGTTATGGGCGACCTCGGAGATCCGCATGCCGTACTGCACGATCACAAACAGGTCGATGGCCAGCCCGCTCTCGACCTCGACCACGTCCACGCCGCGATCGACGCTCTCGCGTCTGAGGAGCTCGGCCACGCCGTCGCGGAGGCCCCTGGCAGCCATTCCGGTCACCCCATAGCAGCTGAGGGCGGCATGCCCCGCGATCGCCGCCACCGCCGACGGGAAGACCTCGATGCGGCCCCACCGCTGAGCTTGCCCTAGGGCCGTGGGCGTTTTCGAGGCCATGGAGAGCCCATGGTACAATTCAGAAACGCCGTCGGTGAGCTCCGCCCGGGCGTGCTTCGTTCTTATCGATCAATTCCCCCTCAGAAGGTGACTCATGGCCAAGCGATGCGCGATTTGCGGCAAGGAGCCGCAGTACGGACACCACGTCAGTCACGCCAAGAACCGGGTCAACCGGAGATTTGAGCCCAACCTGCAGATGGGCCGCGTGACGGTGTCCGGACGCTCGTTCCGGGCGCGAGTGTGCACTCGCTGCTTGCGCACGTACGCGGGCTGATCGGCTGAGCTTCTGAGCGACAGCGCGTACCTCAGCTTTGGGGTCGTCGCTTTTGTGGTCTCCATTGCGGTTCAATTCGGCCTGTACGGGTGGTTGCTGCGGCGGGCTCTTTTGACGCGTGACCTTTCGGTCATGCGGCCCGCGATCTTCAAGTGGCTGAAGGTCGTGCTGGTGTGGCAGGTGGCGGTGGTGGTGGCGTCGGCCACGTACGTGGCGGTGCTCGGCTCCAAGCATCCGGGGGGCTTCGCGTGGGTGGCGCCGGCGATCGGTGCCATCTTCGGGACGGCGATGCCGCTGCAGGTGGCGGTAATCGCGATCATGCG